>JAHEBH010000023.1 GCA_024642335.1 Erythrobacter sp. | reverse complement strand
CCCCTAACGCATCAGCCCGCCGATGATGTTGCGAACGAAGGAATTGAGGCCCGTTTGCACGGGGTCCGCGCGTGATTTGCGGCCCATTGCCTTGGCCACGGCAATCGTCGCCACGGAACCGACCGCCGCCCGGGCGGCTGCCTTGCCGGCCTTGCCGATATCGATCCCCCACAGGCTGGTCGATTTGCGCTCGCGCTTGCGCACTTCCTCTTCGCCCGTCTCCTCCACTTCCCTGGCGGTTTCGGCGGCGTCGAGCGCCTTTTGCGCGAGCACTTCCTCCGCGCTCTCGCGGTCTATCTCGACATCATACTTGCCATCAACGGGGCTGACCGAATTGATGATCGCGCGTTCCTTTGCGGTGACGGGGCCAAGGCGCGAGCGAGGCGGCTTGACGAGCGTGCGCTCAACAATGCTGGGCGCACCGTCCTCCATCAGCGTTGAGACCAGCGCCTCGCCCACGCGCAATTGGGTGATCGCCTCCTCGACATCGAGATCGGGATTGATGCGGAAGGTTTCCGCCGCCGCCTTGATCGCACGCTGGTCCTTGGGCGTGAAGGCGCGCAGTGCATGCTGCACGCGGTTGCCCAGCTGGCCGGCCACTTCCTCAGGGATATCGATCGGGTTCTGCGTCACGAAAAAGACGCCCACTCCTTTCGAGCGGATCAGTCGCACGACCTGCTCGATCTTGTCCTCCAGCGCCTTGGGCGCATCGTCGAACAGCAGGTGCGCCTCGTCGAAGAAGAACACGAGCTTGGGCTTTTCCGGGTCGCCCACTTCGGGCAGGCTTTCGAACAGTTCCGCCAGCAGCCACAGCAGGAAAGTGGCATAAAGCTTGGGGCTGCGCATCAGCCTGTCGGCGGCAAGCACGTTGATATAGCCGCGCCCCTGATCGTCCACGTTCAGGAAATCGTCGATCTCCAGCGCAGGCTCGCCGAAGAAATTGTCCGCGCCCTGCGCCTCGAAGCTCAGCAACTGCCGCTGGATCGCGCCCACGCTGGGCCTGGTGACATTGCCGTATTTGCCCGAAAGCTCGTCCGCATTATCCGCCGCCCAGCTCAGCATCGCCTGCAAATCCTCGAAATCGAGCAGCAGCAGGCCTTCGTCATCGGCATGGCGGAAGATGATCTGCAACACGCCTTCCTGCGTATCGTTCAAATCGAGGAGGCGGGACAGCAGCAGCGGCCCCATTTCGGAAACGGTGGTACGCACCGGATGGCCCTGCTCGCCGTAAAGGTCCCAGAAGATCACCGGGTTATCGGAATAGGCATAGTCATCCATGCCCAGTTCCTTCGCCCGGCCTTCCAGCTTGTCGGCATGTTTGAAGGTCGGCGATCCGGGCATGGAAATGCCTGACAGGTCCCCCTTCACATCGGCCACGAAGACCGGCACGCCCGCGGCTGAAAAGCTCTCGGCCAGCCCTTGCAAGGTGACCGTCTTACCCGTCCCGGTGGCCCCGGCGATCAGGCCGTGGCGGTTGGCGCGGCCCAGGTTGAGCACCTGACGTTCGCCATCCAGGTCATTGCCGATGAAAATCTCGCCCATAAGCCATCCGTTTCCGCTGAATTTTCCGTCGGACCAGCTTGGCGCAGGCTGCTATCGGCGGTCAAGCAATAGACATGCACGGATTTCCGGCTAGAGCGGAGAGGATGGCGGGCACCGAACCATTCGTACTGCTGGATGACGCGCGCGAATCGGGCGCGATGGACGCGCAGCTGTTTGAAAAGCCGCGCGCCATCTTTGTTGCGCATCGCCCCGGCGATGTCTCGCGCGTGCTGGAAGAGGCCGATACCGCGCGGCGCGAGACCGGTGGCACGCTGGCGGGCTATCTCGCCTATGAGGCCGGGCTGGCGCTGGAGCCGCGCCTGCTTCCGCTGGCAGAGGAACGCAGCGGCGCATCCGGTCCGATGGTGTGGTTCGGCCTGTTCGACCAGGTGCAGACCATTCCTGCGGCACAAGTTCCAACATGGCTGGAACAACGCGGCGGAACGGGCACTGCCTCGATCGGCCCGCTCGACCCGCAAATCTCCACGGGAGAATATCTCGAGCAGTTCGACCGCCTGCAGGAAGCGATCCGCGCGGGCGATATCTACCAGGCCAATTTCACCATGCCGCTGGCAGGCGCAGCCAGGGGTGATCCGCTTGCGCTCTATGCCAGGATCCGTCCCGCCGCCGCTGCCGGATATGGCGGGGTAATCTTTGACGGATCGCACTGGCTGCTCTCGTTCAGTCCCGAGCTTTTCTTCACGCTCCATGATGGCGAGGCCAAGGTGAAGCCGATGAAGGGCACCCGCCCGCGCGGTGCGAGCGAGACAGAGGACAAGGCGCTGGCCGCAGAACTCGCCGCGTCGGTCAAGGACAAGGCCGAAAACCTGATGATCGTGGACCTGATGCGCAACGATCTCTCGCGTGTGGCCGAAGCGGGCAGCGTGCGCGTGGACAACCCCTTTGCCATCGAAAGCTATCCCACCGTGCACCAGATGGTCTCCACCGTCCGTGCGCGGATGCAGAAGGGCAAGGGCGCGATGGACATGTTGCGCGCTATCTTCCCCTGCGGCTCGATCACCGGCGCGCCCAAGATCCGCGCAATGGAACTGATCCACGAGACCGAACGCGATGCGCGCGGCCCCTATTGCGGGGCGATCGGCCGCATAGGCCCCAAGGGCGATGCCGCCTTCAATGTCGCCATCCGCACTGTCCACCTGACGCCGGGCGAGAACAACCGCCACAAGGTTGTCGCCGGTGTCGGCGGGGCGATTGTGGCCGACAGCAAGGGCATGAGCGAATGGCGCGAATGCCTGGTCAAGAGCGACTTCCTGCGCTGCGAGGCCTCCGGCGCGGACCTGATCGAGAGCATGCTGTTCGGCCCGCAAGAGGGCATTCCGCTGCTCGAACTTCACCTGGAACGCTTGAAGGCGAGCGCGCTGGAGCTGGGCTTTGCATTCGACCGTCACGATGCCCGCAACCGTATCCACGCATTGTGCTTCGAACTGGAGGAACCCGCCAAGCTGCGCCTGCTGCTTTCCCGCAGTGGCGAGGTGAGCCTGCAGGCGCTTCCGCTGGGCGCAGGCGCGCTGCCCGAAGTGGTGCGCTGCGCCATCATGCCACTGCCCGTAGTATCCAGCGACTGGCGCCTGCGGCACAAGAGCTCCGACCGCGCCTTCTATGACGAGGGCCGCCTCGCCGCGCAGGCGACCGGGGCGGACGAGGCGATCTTCGTGCGCGAGGACGGGTTGCTGACCGAAGCGAGTTTTTCCAACATATTTGTCGAGCGGGACGGCACGTTGCTGACCCCGCCGCTTGCACTTGGCCTGCTGCCCGGCATACAGCGCCGCCACCTGATCGAGGAAGGCCGCGCGCAAGAGGCTGAATTGCGCGTTAAGGATCTCGAGCAGGGATTTTTCCTCGGCAATTCGGTACGCGGGTTGATGAAGGCGGTACTCGCATGACAGGTTCCCTCAGTGAAATGCTCCAGCGGATCGAAGCCTCGCCCACCACGGCGATGACCGACCGCGCCACCGAACTGCGCGAACAGGGCAGGGACATCATCTCGTTGTCTGTGGGCGAACCCGATTTCGCCACGCCGCCGCATGTGATCGAGGCAGCGAAGGCCGCGCTCGATGCGGGCGACACAAAATATACGCCGGTGACCGGCACCATGGCATTGAAGAAGGCCGCCTGCCTGCATTTCGAACGCGATCTCGGCATCGCCACCGATCCTTCCCGCGTGATCGTGACCGCAGGTGGCAAGCAGGCGCTGTTCGAAGCCATCGTCGCCAGCGTCAGCCACGGCGACGAGGTGATCGTGCCCGCCCCCTGGTGGGTCTCCTACCCGCAAATGCTCCGCTTTGCCGGGGGCACGGTGGTGCCGCTGCGTACCCATGCGCACCGCAATTTCCGTTTCGATCCGGGCGAGGTGGAATCGCTCATCACGCCGTCCACCAACTGGCTGATGCTCAATTCGCCGGGCAACCCCACCGGCGCGGTCTATCCGGCCGAAATGCTCAGGGGCATTGGCGAGGTATTGCGCCGCCACCCGCAGGTCATGGTATTGTCCGACGATATCTACGCCCCGCTCAACTACACCGACGGGCCGCATGCCACGCTGGCCAACCTCTGTCCTGACCTTGCCGAGCGCATCTGCACCGTCTCGGGCGTGTCCAAGAGCCATGCCATGACCGGTTTCCGCATCGGCGTCGCCACCGGCCCGAAATGGCTGATCGACGCCATGGGCAAATTGCAGAGCAACTCCAGCGGCAATCCTGCGAGTATCAGCCAGGCCGCAGCGGTCGCAGCATTCGAGGGACCGCAGGATTTTCTCGCCGACTGGCGCGAAAGCTTCCGCAAGCGCCGGGACATGGTGGTGGCAGGCATCAATGCCATTCCCGGCCTCTCCACCCCCGTTCCCGATGGCGCCTTCTACTGCTTCATCGACGCGACGCCGCTGATGGACCGTTTCGGCGGGGATGACCGCAAGCTGGCGCTGCACCTGCTCGATCACGGCGTTGCCGTGGTCGCGGCGAGCGCCTTCGGCGGCAAGAACGGCTTCCGCATTTCCTTCGCCACCGACGATGCGGTGCTGGAAGAGGCGATCCGCCGGATCGGTGCCGCGCTTTCTTAGAGAACCGCTCATCCTGAGCTTGTCGAAGGATTGCTTTTCCTTCTAGGGCGCAGGTGCAACAAGGAAAACGGCCCTTCGACAAGCTCAGGGCGAGCGGAGTTTTGCAGAATTGGCCAACCTCGAAATCCTGTTTGAAGACGGCGAAGCGCTGGTGATCGACAAGCCTGCGGGCCTGCCGGTCGATACGCCGCGCAAGGGCGGGCCATCGCTGGAAGCGCGACTTGACGAACTGCGCCTCGGCTTCCAGCGCCAGCCGCAGGCGGTGCACCGGCTCGATACCGACACCTCCGGCTGCCTGCTGCTGGCGCGCAATCCCAAGGCGCTGAAGCGGTTCAACCGCGCCTTCGAGGAGAAGACGGTCAGCAAGACCTATCTCGGCATTCTGGCAGGCATTCCGGAAGAGAAAGAAGGCACGATCGATCTGTCCCTCTCCAAGATCAGCAGCGCCGAAAAGGGCTGGCGCATGATCCCGGCGAAGAAGGGCAAGCCATCGACCACGCACTGGCGCGTTGTGGCAGAAGCCAATGGCCGCGCGCTGGTGGAGTTCCGCCCCGAGACGGGGCGCACGCACCAGATTCGCGTCCATGCGGCGAGCGGCATCGGCATTCCGCTGCTTGGCGATCCGGTCTATGGCGCAAAAGCGGGGTTTGCCCGCACCATGCTCCATGCCAAAGCATTGGTGGTACCGCGCGAAGGCAAGCCGCCCATTTCCGCCAGCGCGCCTATGCCGGCGGACTTCATCGCGCTGGGCTTTGCGGCAGAGAGCTGAGCGATGGGCGCGATCCTCGACCGCGCACTGGCACTGGCAGAGGAAAGCTTCATCGCTGCGTCGGGTCCCGGCGGGCAGAATGTCAACAAGGTGGCGACCGCGGTAAAGCTGCGCGTCAACATCTACCGGCTGGAGCTGGAGCCGCGAATCTTCGCCCGGCTGAAGGAACTGGCGGGCAGCCGGCTCAATTCCAAAGGCGAAATCGTGATCGACGCGCGCCGGTTTCGTACGCAGGAAGCCAACCGCGCCGACGCTCGCGAACGTCTCGCCGAGATGATCGAGGCGAGCCTGAAGGAGCCGAAGAAACGCGCAAAAACAAGGGTTAATCGCCTCGGCAAGGTCAAGCGCTTGAAGGCCAAGAAGGAACATGGCCAGAAGAAGGCCAGTCGCGGCAGGGTGGACTGGTAGAAAGCGCCACACGCCGCCGCTTCGCTTGACTTTTGCCCGATTCTTCCGCAATGGCCCGCGTCGAAGGGCGGCGCCGGCGCGTCGCCTGTTGTTTTTCGGGTCGCCCCGCGCAATCGGGTGCCCTCACAAGACCTTTGGGAATAATGTCATGGCGAAGCCAGCAACAATCAAAGTCCGCCTGAACTCGACCGAGTCCGGTCATTTCTACGTGACCAAGAAGAACCCGCGCAACATCACCGAGAAGCTGTCGTTCCGCAAGTACGACCCGGTGGTGAAGAAGCACGTCGAATACAAGGAAGGCAAGATCAAGTAAGCAGGCTGTTCCCGCGAAGGGGCCAGACATGCTGAACGGTCAAAGCTTTCCCGGTTCAGTGACAGTTCAATGCTTCGCCGCTAGGATTGCGAGCATGAAGCTGTTGAAGCATATTTCGCACAAAGCCTTGGGCGCCGCATGTGTCGGCGCTCTTGTCGTATCTGCGCCCATCGCCCTCACGGTTACTGCCACGCCCGCGGCGGCGCAGAATGGCAACCAGCTCGACCGCGCCATTCGCGCAATACGCGCCATCACCACGATGAAGGCCGACTTCACCCAGACCGATCGCAACGGCCAGTCGCTGGAAGGCGCGCTGACATGGCGCAATCCCGGCGCCATCCGTTTCGAATATAACGATGCGAACATGCTGGTCGTCTCCAACGGCCGCACGCTCTCCTTCGTCGATTACGACGTGCAGCGAGAGGAACGCTGGCCGATTCGAAATTCGCCGCTTGGGGCGCTGCTCGATCCCAATCGCGACCTGGCGCAATATGGCCGCGTGGTTCCCACCAATTCACCCAATGTGGTGAGCATCGCGGTGCAGGATTCCGAACGCCCCGAATTCCCCCAGATCACGCTGATCTTCGTGGACAAGCCATCGGCTCCCGGCGGGCTGGAACTGGCCAGCTGGGTGTCGCTGGATGCGCAGAATAACCGCACCACCATCCGCCTGCGCAACCACCGCTATGGCGTATCCATTCCTGACAGTGCATTCAGCTATCGCGACCCGCGCCCGTCTTCACGTCGCCCGCGCTGAACGGCTACGGGCCGAACCGTTTTAACCATGCGACAAATTGCGACACGCCATTCATTCAAGCGACAGGCCGGAACACCTATATAGGTTGTGCAGGTAAGCTGGTGGCATTCGGGTTTCCCCCCTGTTGCCCGGTCCACCCACAAGGCTCGCTTGCAAGGCGTGACGAACGCTTGAAAAGGAACCCTCGTCCCTCTTTGCCCCCCGGGACGAGGGTTTTCTTTTGCCTTGTCGCCACGCAGGGAGCCGCTTGCTGCATCCGGCCTTGCGTCCTAGACACGCCGACATGGTTTCTATCACAAGCTGGAATATCAATTCCGTCCGCCTGCGCATGCCGATTGTCGAACGTTTCCTCACAGAGGAAGCGCCCGACGTGCTCTGCCTGCAGGAGATCAAGTGCCAGGAACACCAGTTTCCCTACAAGGCGTTCGAGGAACTGGGTTACACCCACTTCGCGGTGCACGGGCAGAAAGGCTATCACGGCGTGGCAACGGTCAGCCGCATTCCCCTGCAGGAATTCTCCCGCCATGACTGGCAGGACAATGGCGAGGCGCGCCATGTGGGGGTGGAACTGCTGGGCGCCGGAAAGGGCATTGTGCTTGAAAATGTCTATGTCCCCGCCGGCGGCGACGAGCCCGATCGCACGATCAATCCAAAGTTCGGCCAGAAACTCGATTTCCTCGAGCGGATGACGCGCTGGGCGGACAAGGTTGACCGCCCGAGCGTGATCGTGGGCGATTTCAACATCGCCCCGCTGGAAAGCGATGTGTGGAGCCACAAGGCCCTGCTCAAGGTCGTCAGCCACACGCCGGTCGAGGTCGAGACGCTTCAGCGCTTCAAGGATGCGCATGGCTGGACCGATATGGGCCGCGAGTTCATCCGCGATCCGGAGCGCTATTACAGCTGGTGGAGCTACCGCAACCAGGACCACAAGACCAACGATCGCGGGCGGCGGCTCGACCACATGTGGGCCAGCCCCGAACTGGCGGCGCAGGCCACGGGCCACCGCGTGCTGGAAGAGGCGCGCGACTGGAACAAGCCTTCCGACCATATCCCCATCACCACGGAGTTCGCGCTCTGACATTGTCCGCCGCCTCTCCTTCCCCCGCCCGGCGGGTGGCGCAGGCGGTGGACGCATTGCGCCACGGTTGGCCGATCAAGGTCGGCGCGGCGCCGGTATTGCTACCGGTGGAGACCGCGCTGGCGCATGAGGCGCGCAGTTCCCATGCGCTGATTTCCGCAGCGCGTGCGGCAACGCTCAAGCTCACCAACCAGCGCGAGGCGGCGGATGGCCATCTGCCCGTGCTGATCCGCGCCGCCGAACCCATGGGTCTGGAGGAAGCGCGCCCCATCGCCGATCCATCGCTCGACCTTGTCGCGCCGCTGAAGGGGCCCTTTATGGCAGAGAGGATCGAGCACATTGCCGAGGCCGAGGCGGCAATGGAGCTGGCGCGGATTGCGGGCATACTGCCTGCCTACCTCCATGCCCCCGAGAACGCGGGCGAGGTTGTAGCGCTGGAAGTCGGGGATCTGGCGGACTGGTCCGACCCCGCCAGACTTAAGATCGCCACGCGCGCGCGCCTGCCCATTTCAGCGAACGAGGAGGCCGAACTGGTCGCCTTCCGCAAGGTTGACGACATGCGCGAGCATGTCGCCCTGGTGATCGGCAATCCCGATTTCGACCGCGCGCCGCTGGTGCGCCTCCATTCCGAATGCCTGACCGGCGACATCTTCGGCAGCCTCAAATGCGATTGCGGCCCGCAGCTCGACGCCGCGCTCGCCGCAATGGGAGGCGAATCCGCGCATGGCGGTTGGGGCATATTGCTCTATCTGCGACAGGAAGGGCGCGGGATCGGGCTGATCAACAAGATGCGCGCCTACCGCCTGCAGGACGCAGGGCTGGACACACTCGATGCCAATGCGCGGCTCGGTCTGCCGGTGGAAGCGCGCGATTTCCCCGTGGCTGCGCGTATGCTGGACTTGCTTGGCGTTGGCCAGGTGCGGCTGATGACCAACAATCCCGCCAAGGTGGAGGCGCTCGCAGCTGCGGGCGTGACCGTCACCGAACGCGTGGCGCACCAGCTTCCCGCCAATCCGCACAATCTCCGCTATCTCGCCACCAAGCGCGACCGTGCGGGGCATTTGCTCACCTGACGGCGCTCACGCGAAGGCGGGCAAGACCTCCTGCCCGAAGAGTCGGGAAGAGCGGGTGACCTGCTCCACCGTCATGTTCCCGAAGGCAAGCTGGGCGAGCAGATAGGTGTAACCGCCCAGTTCCGCGTCGCGCTGCAGGAAGGCCCGAACCCTGTCGGGTGATCCGGCGCAGGCGGTGCCCGCTGCTTCGACCGCGTCCCAATCCTTTGGAAAGTTCCTTACAAAGGGATTGTCCGCCCCGTGCCGTTCCCACAGATGGACGAAGCTGGCGCGCCAGCGGGCGAAGGCGGGACGTGCAATCGCGAGCGCTTCATCGTCGCTGTCCGCCACCACGATATGGCGGCCGACCCCCAATAGCGGCATCTCCTCGGGCGCGCCGCCCGATGCGACATAGGCCGCGCGATAACCCTCGATCATGGCGCGCATGGTTTCGCCCGCCAGCAAGGTGACCATATTGAGCCGCGCCTCGGCACAACGCTGCACCGAGGCCGGGGAATTGGTACCGTACCAAAGCGGCGGGTGCGGCTTCTGCGTCACGGGCTGCATCATCGGCACGTCGTCGAAGCGGAAGAAGCGCCCATCATGCGACAGGCGCTCGGATGTCAGCCCCTTCATCACCACGTCGAAAGCCTCGTCCGCGCGCGCCTGCTGTTCTGCCATGTCGACGCCGTAGAAGCCCATCTCGATCGGCGAGATGCCCCGGCCATAGCCGAATTCCAGCCGCCCACCCGAAAGGGCATCGAGCATGCCGATTTCCTCGATCAGACGCAGCGGGTGATAAAGCGGCAGGAGAAAGACCAGCGGGCCGAAACGGATACGGCTGGTGCGCTGGCTGACGGCGGCGAGATAGACGCCGGGCGATGGTGCATGGCCGAGCGGCGTGCCGTGATGTTCGGCGACATGGTAACCGTCAAATCCCGCCGCCTCATAGGCCTCGACCATCTGCAGCCGCGCTGCGAAATGCTCGCGCAGTGGCAAGCCGCTATCGTCAACGTGGTCGAATATACCGAACTTCACGACGCGCTCCTCCCTTTCATCCGACAGACTAATGGGAGGAAGCAGAACAGCAATGCCTCAATTGGCGACGTAAGCAATCGATGCGAACATCATCAAGAACGCCAATCCGAAACAGGCGGCGAAAAAGAGCTTTCGCTTCGTGCATGATGTGCAGGTGTTTTCCATTTCATTCTCCTCTGTTGACGGGCGGCCTGCCCCTGCGCGGCTTCGCGCCCACGGGCACATCAAGGCCGCGCCGCTTCAGCGCCTCGCGCAGCAGCATTTCGATCTCGGCATTCACCGAACGCAGCTCCTGCGCGGCAAGGCGCTCCACCGCATCGTGGAGCGCCGGGTCGAGCCGCAGGGCAAAGGCTTTCTTTTTCGCCTGTGGCATAGTCTTACTGGTAAAGCGTCCCCGCATTGACCACGGGCTGGGTATCACGATCGCCGCACAGCACCACCAGCAGATTGGAGACCATCGCCGCCTTGCGCTCGTCATCCAGGTCGACGATCCCGTCCTCGGCCAGCTTGTTGAGCGCATCCTCGACCATGCCGACAGCGCCGATCACCACCTTCTTGCGCGCGGCGATCACCGCATCGGCCTGCTGGCGGCGGAGCATGGCGCCGGCGATCTCCTGTGCATAGGCAAGGTGGGTCAGCCCAGCCTCGTCCACCACGATACCGGCGACATTCAGCCGCTCGTTCAACTCGGCCCGGAGTTCGGAATTTATGACATCGGCACTGCCGCGCAATGTCGTCTGGTCATCCTCGCTCATGTCGTCATAGGGATGGCGCGCGCCGACGGTGCGCAGGCCCGCCTCGATCTGGATATTCACGAACTCACGATAGTCATCAACGTCGAACACGGCCTGAGCCGTATCCCGCACGCGCCACACCACGTTGCAGGCGATGTCTACCGGATTGCCACGCAAATCGTTGATCTTCACGCGCTCCGAATGGATGTTGTGCGCGCGGACGGAGACTTTCTTGCGTCCCATCCACGGCCAGCGCCAGCGCAGGCCTTCGTTGCGGTCCGTCCCGCGATATTCGCCGAACAATGTGATCACCACGCGCTGGTTGGGCTGGATCATGTAGAAGCCGATCAGCGTGAAGACGAAGGTCGGAATCGTTAGCAGCACGATCAGCGCGAATATCGGACGCTGTGTTTGTGCTCCCGTTACTGCGGACGCGATTGCAAGGACGATAAGCCCGGCCAAGAACAACAGCATCTTGTAGCCGCTCTTCGTCTGAGCCGCCGTTTCCCGGCTCCTGGTCATAGCTGCAACTTCTTCAGTCATCTAACCCCTCCATGATATAAATATGATATCATATTTAAGGGGCGATGCGGGTATTTCAAGCAGATTCGAAACCGTGCATGGTCAGTTCTGGCGGATGATCTGCAGGAATTGCTCGCCATAGGCTTCCAGCTTCTTCGCGCCCACGCCCGAAAGCGCGCCCATTTCGGCCAGGCTCGAAGGGCGTTTGGCGGCCATTTCGCGCAGGGTGGCATCGTGGAAGATGACATAGGGCGGCACCCCGCCTTCTTCTGCGAGATCGCGGCGCACGGCGCGCAGCGCATCGAACAGCGGGTCGCCCAGCGGATTGGGTGCCTGGTTGCGACCGCGGCGGCGCTGGCGTTCGGGCGGGCGGGTGATGGCGACCGGCCGTTCGCCCTTCAGGATTGCCCGCGCATCGCCGCCCAGCGCCAGCCCTCCATGCTCGGTCTGCACCAGCGCACCGCGGGCCTGCAGCGCGCGCGCCAGCGGCTGGAGCAGGCGCGCCTCCTCGCCGCCGACAATGCCGAATACCGACAGCCGGTCATGCCCGCGCGCGGTGATCCGCTCGTCCTCGGCCCCGGTCAGTACTTTCTGGATATGGCCGAAGCCATAGGTCTGCCCGGTGCGATAGACGGCGCTGAGCAGCTTGCGCGCCAGTTCGCTCGTTTCCACCAGCTGCGGCGGGTCGAGGCAATTGTCGCAATTGCCGCAGGCCGCGGGCGGGTCTTCCCCGAAATGGCGCAGCAGCACCGCGCGGCGGCAGGCGGGCGTTTCGACCAGCGCGGCGAGCGCATCGAGCCGCTTGCGCTCGCCCTGCTGGCGCTCCTCATCCACCTCGCCCAGCCGCATCCGTGCCTGCGCGAAATCGCCCGCCCCCCACAGCATCATCGCCAGCGCTGGATCGCCATCGCGGCCCGCGCGGCCCGTCTCCTGGTAATAGGCCTCTATCGACTTGGGGATGCCCGCATGCGCGACAAAGCGCACATCCGGTTTGTCGATCCCCATGCCGAAAGCGATCGTCGCCACCATCACCATGTCCTCGCTGGCGACAAAGGCGGCCTGGTTGGCGGCGCGCTGCTGCGGATCGAGGCCCGCGTGATAGGGCAGGACCGGGCGGTTGGCCTTGGCACCCAGCCGTTCGGCCAGTTCCTCCACCTTGCGCCGCGTGGGGGCATAGATGATGCCCGGCCCCGGCTGCTCAGCCAGCAATTGTTCTAGCTGTGCCGACGCGGACTGCCTGTGGCGGATGGCATAGCGGATATTGGGCCGGTCGAATCCAGCCACGATCATCCCGTCTTCGGGAATGCCCAGCTGATGCAGGATATCGGCCCGCGTATGGGCATCGGCGGTGGCTGTCAGCGCCAGGCGCGGTACCTGCTGATGAATGTCCATGAGCGGGCGCAATTGGCGATAATCGGGCCGGAAATCGTGCCCCCATTCGGACACGCAATGCGCCTCATCCACCGCGAACAGCGCTATCCGCCCCTGCGACAGGAGATCGCGGAAATGCGCCTGGCTGGCGCGTTCGGGCGCGACATAGAGCAGGTCCAGATCTCCATTGCGGAAGGCGTCCTGCGTTTCGCGCCAGTCCTCGTCCACGCTGGTCAGCGTGGCGGCGCGGATGCCGTTGGCGCGGGCGGCGCGCAGCTGGTCATGCATCAGCGCGATCAGCGGCGAGATCACCACGCATGTCCCCTCCAGCATGCAGGCGGGCAATTGATAGGTCAGCGATTTTCCGGCGCCAGTTGGCATGATCGCCAGCGTGGATTGGCCAGCCAACACGCGCGCCAGCACATCTTCCTGCGCCCCGCGAAACTTGGCGAAGCCGAACGTCTGGCGCAGGACCTTGCGCGCATCGTCGAGCGCAGGCCGGGATTGTGCGGAAGCGGCAGGCATGAGCCGTGCTTGGCACAGCATTTCGTCGAGGAGAACAGGCGCGCTGCCTATTTGCGATTTTCATCCACCGCGCTCTGGGCTAACCCCGCGAACGGGACAGACTGACGATGGAGAACCTTGCCGTGAAGAAACTTGCCACTTTCGCTTTTGCCGCCGCCGGATCGCTGGCGCTGGCTGCCTGCGGTTCGACTACCGATGCGTCCGAAGACGCGATGGCCGACGATGTCGAAATGCCCGCCGACCAGGCGATGACCGACACGCCCGAACCGGTGATGGACGAAAACGCCACGCTGGATGCGCCCGAGGAAGAGCCGACAGACGTGATGGAAGCGGCCGAGACGGCTACCGATTTGGTGGAAGAGGACGCGGCTGAAGCTGTCACCGAATGAGGGGAGGCGCGAAAGGCCTCCTTCCCGCAGTATTGACCTGCGCCCTGTCGGTTGCCTGCGGCCCGGTGGACGATGATCCGGGCCCGGGACCCGTTACCGTGGGCGAGGCAAAAGCGCTGGAACAGGCCGCCGAAATGCTCGACGAGCAGCGCATGCCCGCAGAGGCCGAAGCGGCCATTGGGGAAGGGCAGGAGCAGCAACCTGTCGAATAGGGGCTGCGGCGCGCCTGATCGCGTCAGAAGAACACCAGCAGTCCCAGGCCCAGGGCAATGCGATAGACCACAAAGACCATCATCGATGCCCGCTTCAGGAAGTTCATCAGGAAGGCCATCGTCACAAAGGCGGCGATGAATGTCATCACGCCCGTGACGAAGGCATCCCATTGCATCTGCGTACTGGCCTCTGCCAGGTCGAGCGCCGCCAGCAGGCCCGCCCCCGCCACCGCCGGAATGGCCAGCAGGAAGGAAAAGCGCGCCGATTCCACGCGGCCGTATCCCAGTGCCCGTGCCGCTGTCATCGTCACGCCCGAGCGGCTGGTGCCAGGGATCAGCGCCAGCGCCTGCGCCAGACCGACCAGTACCGCATCGCGCAGGGTAACATCCTCGAAGCTCTTGTCGTGCTTGCCCCAGCGGTCCGCCGCCGCCAGCAGCAGGCCGTAAACGATCAGATTGGTCGCCACGAGATCGGTAAAGCGGAAACTTTCGAGATATCCCCCCAGCTTGAGGAACAGGCCGAACAGCACCGCCGGAATGGTACCTGCCACCACCCACAGGAACAGGCGGCGCTGCAAGGGGTCCTTGCCGATACCGACAGTGGCAAATCCGCCGCGCGCCAACCCCATGACGTCGCGCCAGAAATAGATCACGATGGCCAGCAGCGATCCCACATGCACCGCCACATCGATCATCGGCCCCTGGTCGGGGAAATCGGTGAAATAGGGGATCAGGATCAGATGGCCGGAGGAGGAGATTGGCAGGAATTCCGTAATCCCCTGCACGATGGCGATCAGCAATTGCTGGAAGAATGTCATGGAATGGTGTGATCCCGAACAGGCACGGGGCAGCGCCGACTACCCCGTTTCGATGCAGCCGATGTCACGAAGCACGGGCGCGAAGTCAAGCCGCGCCCGCGCATCCTCAACCGATTACCAGATGGAAACGCGTTGCTCCGGCGGCAGGTAGAGCTGATCATCCGGCGTCACATCGAACGCCTCATACCAGGCATCGAGATGGCGCACGGCATTGTTGAGGCGGAAATCTTCGGGCGGATGGGTGCCCGCCTGCATCTGCGCCCGTCGCGCTTCCGGCCGCCATACACCTCGCCAGACCTGCGCAAAGCCGAGGAAGAAGCGCTGGTCGCCGGTCAGCCCGTCGATCACCGGGGCCTCCTCGCCGCCCAGCGACAGGCGATAGGCGCGATAGGCCATTTGCAGGCCCACAACATCGCCCAGCGTCTCGCCCATTCCCTGGCTCGTCAGGCAGATTTCGCCGTCGTCGGTGCAATAGTCTTCGAGCAGCGAAAGGAGCTTGCCCGCCTGCGCGCGGAAGCCTTCCATATCATCCGGCTGCCACCAGTTGCGCAGCGTTCCCGTACCATCGTAGCGCGAACCGCTGTCGTCGAAACCGTGGCCGATCTCATGCCCGATCACCGCGCCGATACCACCGTAGTTCACCGCCGGATCGGCCTCCGCATTGAAGAAGGGCGGCTGCAGGATCGCCGCCGGGAAGACGATCTGGTTGAAGGGCGGCATGTAATAGGCGTTCACTTCCTGCGGCAGCATCTGCCATTCCATGCGGTCGACCGGCTCGTTCAGTTCGGACAATGCGTCCTGCTGGTTCCAGGCACTGGCGCTCACACGATTGGCGAGCGGCGTATCGTCCGCGACCTCCAGCCCCTCATAGGTCTCGAACTCGTCGGGATAGCCGATCTGGGTGGAAAAGGATTCCAGCTTGCTGCGCGCTTCGGCAAGCGTGGCAGCGGTCATCCAGTCGTTCTCTTCCAGGTCGGCAGCCATCGCCCGTATCAGATTGGCGACCAGCGCATCCATCTGCTCCTTGCTTTCGGGCGGGAAATGGCGCTCGACATACAGCGCGCCCAACTGCTCGCCCAGAAGACCTTCAACCTCGCCGATGGCGCGTTTCCAGCGCGGGCGCTGTTCCTCCCGCCCTGTCATCACCGTGCCGAAGAAGGCGAAATTCGCCGCGTCGATGTCGCTCGGCAGGACTGCGGCCTGGGCAGACAGCAGGCGCACCGCCATCCAGGCCTTGAGATTGGCCAGTTGGGTCTCGGTGACGAGCTGCATCATGGCCGGAAGCCCGCCGCCCATCAGCGCCATGAATTCATCGTCCAGCCCCAGTTCGCGGGCGCGCTCCTCATCGGGCACGATCTGCGGGGCCATGAAGCGCTCCACTGCACCGAAACCGCCCGCTTCCAGCATCACCCCGGTCGGAAAATCGGGCGCCAGCGCTGCCAGCTCTTCGCGCGTGACCACATTGTAGGTCAGTTCCGGATTGCGGAAGGTCTGCGAATCCCATTCCAGCTCCGCCACTTGATGCTCGAAGGCATAGACATGGCGTGCGGCCTCTGCAGGATCGGCATAGCCCGCCTTGCCCAACATGAAGCGCAGGAACTCCATATAGGCTGCGCGGATTTCCAGGTTCCGCTCGCTGTCGACCAGGTAATAATCGCGATCGTCGAGGCCCATGCCGCCAAAACCGACCGAAACGATATGGCTGAAGGGGTCGGCCCGGTCGATGCTGACGCCCGGAGAAACCAGCGCCGGAATCCCCGGCTGCTGTGTCAGCGCAATCAGCGAGGGCAGGTCAGGGGCAGAGTAGATTTGCGTAAGATAGGGATAGAGCGGCACAAGCCCCGCCGCATCGATCGCTTCCTGATCGAGGAAGGCGTTATAGGCATCCACCACCCGCCGGGCCGTGGTGCCGGGGGCCGGATCGGAGGCGGCGAGCGATGCAACAAGCTGCTCCACATCCGCCACTGATTTTTCCGCCAGCATGTCGAAGGCACCAAAGCGGCTCCGGTCCGCGGGAATTTCGTTCTGCGCAACCCATTTGCCGTTCGCATAAGCGAAGAAGTCCGCGCCAGGATCGGCCGCAGGGTCAAGTTCCGTGAGGTCCACACCCCATGCACCGAACGACATTGTCGGCGCCTCGCCCGGCGCGTCCTGCGCCAGAACGGGAGAAGCCGCAGCGAGCGCGAGGGCAGATATGCTGGCAGCAAACAGGTTTCGTTTCATCAAGGCAGTCCCATTATTGAGCGCGCGCGCAGCAGGCGCGACGATATCCCTAAGCGTCATAGACGGTCATCCGAAAATGCGACGCCGTTTGTCGGTTTCATATGATACTTCGTCGATAATCCGGGTCGATTAACGGGAGATTTGGCCTGCCTCAACGGGGAAAGTGCAAGGCCCTCGCCGTTCAGGCCGGGGCCACATCGTTGAACTGCAGCGCTGCCAGCCGCGCATAGAGCCCGCCATTGGCGATAAGCCGGGCGTGATCCCCCTGTTCGACGATCCGCCCTTCATCCAACACCACGATCCGGTCCGCCGCGCGCACTGTGGCAAGGCGATGGGCGATGACAATGGTGGTGCGGTCCACCATCAGGTGGTCGAGCGCTTCCTGTACCAGCCGCTCGCTTTCGGCATCGAGCGCGCTGGTCGCTTCGTCGAGCAGCAGGATCGGCGCATCGCGCAGCAGCGCGCGGGCAATGGCCACGCGCTGGCGCTGGCCGCCGGAGAGCCGCGCGCCGCCTTCACCCAGGAAAGTGTCGAGACCCTCAGGCAGGTCCTGCAGAAAGCGTTCGGCATTGGCCGCGCGCGCCGCCTCCCAGATCGCGTCCTCGTCCGCGTCCCAGGCGCCATAGCGCAAATTGTCGCGCGCGCTGGCGGCAAACAGCAAACCGTCCTGCGGAACCAGCCCCATGCGGCGGCGGACGTCGGCGGGATCTGCCTGCGTCAGCGGCACGCCATCGAGCTTGATCGTGCCGCCTTGCGGGTCATAGAAACGCTCGGCCAGCTGGAAGATGGTGCTCTTGCCCGCGCCCGAAGGGCCGACAATCGCCACCGTCTCGCCCGGCTCGATCTTAAGCGTGAAGCCTTCGAGCGCCTTGTCAGTAGGCCTGGTAGGATAGCTGAAGGTGACATTTTCGAACGACAGGCTGCCCCGTGCCGGTTCTGGCAGGGCTACAGGCCTGGCAGGTGGTGCGATCTGCGGCTTTTCATCGAGCAATTCGGCAAGGCGGCTGGCCGCGCCCGCACCGCGCAACAGATCGCCATAGACTTCGGTCAGGGAACCGAAACTTCCCGCCGCGATCATCCCCCCCGCCACAAAGGAGGTAATCGTGCCGCCGGTTATCGTTCCGTCGCTCACCAATATCGCACCGCGCCACAACAGCAGGGTGATCGCACCGAAGATAAGCGTCATCACGATGGCGGTCATCACCGCGCGGATCAGGATACGCCGCTTGGCAACAGTAAAGGTACGCTCGACTGCATCGGAAAAACGCCCTGCTTCGCGTTGTTCCTGGTTGAACCCCTGCACGATCTTCATGGCGGAAAGAATTTCCGTGGTCATCCCGCCGACATTGGCGACGCTGTCCTGGCTGGCACGGCTGACATTCCGCAGCCGCCTGCCGAACAGGACGATCGGAACAATGACCACCGGAATTCCGGCCAACAGCCAGACGGTCAGTTGCGGCGCGAGCCAGAACAGGTAACCCGTCGCGAGAACCGCCATGATCGCATTGCGCAAGGCCACGGAGACCGTCGTTCCCACCACTGTTTCGATGATCGCCGTGTCGGATGTCATCCGGCTGGAGATTTCCTTCGGGCTGTTTTCCTCGAAGAACGACGGCGAGAGCCGGAGCATGTTGGCATAAACCTTGTCGCGGATATCGGCGACAACCCGCTCTCCCAGCCAGCTGACAAAATAGAAACGCACCGCCGTGCCGATGCCCAGCACTCCGACCAGCAGCAGCAGGTAGCGGAACCAGCGGTCGATATCCCCGTCGCCCGCAAAACCGCGGTCGACGATCAGCTTGAGACCGTAGGGGATGGCCAGCGACATGACCGAAGCGGTGACCAGCAAGGCAATTGCAGCCAGCGCGATCTGCAGCGGATACTTGCCCGCCTCGCGGTAGATCATCACCAGGGGGCGAAGGTTCGTCGCCTTCTGCGGCTCAGTGCTCGTATCGGGAGAAGCCATATCGGCGACGCGCCTAACCCATTGCCGCGCCGGATTGAAGCAGGATAATGTCCGAATTGCGCCTTGCGCGCAGTTTTCGGGGCACAAGACCCCTTTTGTTGCAACGCAACATGGCCTAGATTGAGTCGCGGTGCCAGAGTTCTGGTATCGGGATAAACGCAATCGCGCACGCGCGGGCCGCCAGAATGCCGCCGTGCAGCAGCCAAGGGAACCGCATGCTTTACCAGGCCTATGAGATGCACCGGTCGATGATGCATGCCGCCAGCAACTGGGCGGCGGTCAGCGCGCAGGTGCTGAGCAATCCTGCCCTCCCCATGGGCTATTTCGGCATGGGTCCGGCCATGGCAAGCGCGCTCAAGGTCTTCGCCCATGTCTATGAGGAGCGCGGCAAGCCCGCATTCAATATCGATTCGGTGAAGATCGAGGGGCAGGTCTATCCGGTCAGCGAAGATGTGGTGCTGCACAAGCCATTCGGCGCATTGCGCCACTTCCGGCGCGAGGGACTGCCCGCAGATGCGCCCAAGCTGCTGATCGTCGCGCCGATGAGCGGGCACTATGCCACGCTGCTGCGCGGCACGGTGGCGCGCATGGTCGAAAACCAGGAAGTGTGGCTCACCGACTGGGCCGACGCCAAGCTGGTGCCAACCGAAATGGGCACGTTCGACCTCGACGATTACATCGATTACCTGATTGAGTTCCTGCAGTTCATTGGCGAGGACACGCATATGCTGGCCGTGTGCCAGCCATCCGTCCCGGCCTTTGCGGCGGCTGCGGTGATGGGGGCGGACAAGGATCCGTGCCGTCCCTCCAGCCTCACCATGATGGGCGGCCCGATCGACACGCGCGCCAGCCCGACCAGCGTCAACGACGTCGCCAACGACAAGCCGCTGAGCTGGTTCAGCAACAATGTCATCGCCACCGTGCCGTTCAATTATCCGGGCGCGGGGCGCAAAGTCTATCCCGGCTTCCTGCAGCTGGCAGGCTTCATCTCGATGAACCTCGAAAGCCACATGCTGAGCCATTACGAGATGTTCAAGCATCTCACCGTGGGCGATCATGAGAGCGCGGATGCGACCAAGAAGTTCTACGATGAATATCTCTCGGTCTGCGACATGACGGCGGAATTCTACCTGCAGACGATCCGCCACGTGTTCCAGGAACACTCGCTTCCCAAGGGGGAATTCAACCATCGCGGCAAGCTGATCGATCCCGATGCCATTCGCGATACGGCACTGCTGGCGATCGAGGGCGAGCGCGACGACATCTCCGGCATCGGCCAGACAAAGGCGGCGCTCGACCTGGTACCGCACCTTCCGCAAGCGAAGAAGAAGTATCACCTCGCCCCCAGGGTCGGGCATTACGGCATCTTCAACGGCTCCAAATGGCGCGCCATGATCGCGCCCGTGGTGGAAGACTGGATCCGCGCCAACGCACGTTGAATGCGGCACTGTCCGCAGTGCAATCATTATCAGGGTGTTAACCAAAGGCTGATAGGCGTTCTGCACGATAGTTGGGCCAGTCACGTCGCGTGGAACGCGGCGGAACACCGCGCCCGGCACAGGACAGGACGAGACAGTGAGCAGCCACGAAGACCCCGGCCACGCAAACAGGCGGCCGATCAGCACGCACAAGGCCTTTGCGCCGATTGTTGCCCTGTGGTTTGCAGCCCTGCTGGGCTTGGGCAGCATGGTCCTGCCCGTGGAGCTTATCGAACGCATGGTCCTGCGCACTGGCGCTTCCAGCTACCTTCCGATGATTGCGCCGCCGCTTGACCTTGCCGGACGCGCCATCGTCGCCATCGTTCTGGCCCTGCTGGGCGGTGCGATCGGGCAGGTCATCGCCCGGCGCCTGGGCGCAGCCCATTCCCCATCTACCGGTGATGAGACGGTAGCCGAGACCCGCGCGCCCATCTCTGCCTACGCAGAGCTTGGCGATGCCGAAGTGGAGGAGGAAGCGCCGCGGCGCAGCCGCCGCCTGTCTGTCGAGGACGATGTGCAGGACGAACAGGTCATCGAGTTTGCACCGCTTCCCATGGTCGCGGCGCTCGATTCCGAGGCAGAGGAATTGGCCGCATACGAAGAGGCCACCTTCGAGCTGGTCACGGCAGATGACGAAGAACTGGAGCTGGTGGAGGAGGAAATCACAGCGCAGGAAGAACCCGCGCTCGCGGAAATGGATATTGTCGAAGCTGACTTCGACACCTGGGAACAGGAACCCGAACCAGAATTTGAAGACGCACCGCAAGCAGTCGAAGTGGTCCCTGAAGCAACGCCGGAGCCGGAGCAGTTCCAGGCCAAACAGATCACGCCTGCGGTATCCCCGTGCGACGACAGGCCTTTGGAAGATCTCGGGCTGGTCCAGCTGGTCGAACGGCTGGGCGCTTCGATGCAAAAGCACCGCGTTTTGCGCGCAAGCACGGCGGTTGTTCCGGTCCGCGCGCCCGCAACGCAAGCTGCACCGGAATATGCGCTGCCACAGGCGAAAGCCTGCGACGATGGGGCCGAGCCAGAGGCATTCGGTTCAGAGACGCCAACGCCTTCGTTCGAAGCAGAGCGGGAAGGCGAACTGGCGGCGGCGGACTACGCGGCCCATGCCGATCCGGAATACGGAGTGGAAGATGTCCCGGCTGACGAAGTTGAAGTGGACACGGTTGAGGCCGAGATCGAGGATGGCGCCGGGGAGCCGGTGGCCTGGGCCAATCCCGAGCCGCAACCCGCACCGGCCAATCCCTTTGCCGGTTTCGCGTCCTTTGCAGAGGAAGATGACGCGGAGGAACTGGCCGCCCTCACCGATTCCTTCCGCTTGCCCGTCGGGAACACGGCACCCTCACACCAGCTCGCGGTAGATGACGGAGCAAATGACGCGCCCTCCTCCGACTTCGTCGACGACGAGAACGAGTATGAGGACGAGCACGAGCACGAGGACGAACTGGAGGACGAGGTAGAGGACGAAGAGGAAGGTGAAGACGACAACGAGGTCTACGGATCGCTGTTGAGCCTGCGCCGGCCTTTCCCGTCGAAACCGGTCGAGGAAGCCGGTGACCCGGAAAGTTCCCGCGCCAACGAGGAGCAGGACGAAGAGGAAGAAGCGGCTGCAAATCCGCCCGCTGCCGCTGCGCCAAGCCTGGAAACGAAGGCGCACGAACGGGCGCTGCGTGATGCGCTTGTCAGCCTGCAGGGGCTTGACCGCGCGGGCTGAACCATCGGGCGGGGCGCTCTCGCTGGCGTGATCTGCGCCAGATCACAGTGACAACACCCGCTGGACACAGGCAGTTACCGCAAAACGCATCAATTTGGCGCGCCAGCAACCTTGCAAAAATCCAATCCTGTCGCCATGGGGACCATTCGCGACATTTTCGTGCATTTCCCATGCCGGGTGAGTCGCGTTTCGCTGCCCGCAATTGCCGGCGTCGAAGCGCCCGATTTCATCGGCCTGAGACAGGATAGAAGAGTTGACCGAGCTACCAGCGCCCCAGGGCCTTTACGATCCGCGCAATGAACACGACAACTGTGGTGTAGGCTTCGTCGCCCACATCAAGGGCGTCAAATCACACGCAATCGTGAGCCAGGCGCTGCAGATTCTCGAGAATATCGACCATCGCGGCGCGGTGGGCGCTGATCCCCTGCTGGGTGACGGCGCCGGCCTGCTGATGCAGATCCCCGACAAGCTCTATCGCAAATGGGCCAAGACCGAAGGCCTGACCCTGCCGCCTCAAGGCGATTATGCCGTTGCCATGTGCTTCCTGCCGCAGGACGATGCAGCGCGCGATTTCATCACCGGGCAGTTCGAGAAGTTCATCCGCAAGGAAGGCCAGCAGCTGATCGGCTGGCGCGATGTGCCGACCGACCTTGAAGGGCTGGGCAAGGCCGTGCTCGATTCCATGCCGGTGATCCGCCAGTGCTTCATCGCGCGCGGCGAGAATTGCGAGGATCAGGACGCGTTCGAGCGCAAGCTTATCGTGATCCGCAAGCAGACGCAGAACCCGCTGAAGGAACTGGCCGCAAAGCATGACATGCCGGGCCTGCTGAAGCTCTATATGCCCAGCTTCTCCAGCCGCACCGTGGTCTACAAGGGCCTGCTGCTGGCGAACCAGGTGAAGTCTTTCTACGACGATTTGCGCGATCCCGATTGCGAAAGTGCACTGGGCCTCGTCCACCAACGCTTCTCCACCAATACCTTCCCGTCGTGGCGCCTGGCGCAGCCTTTCCGCCTGATCGCGCACAATGGCGAGATCAACACGGTTCGCGGCAATGTGAACTGGATGAACGCCCGCCGCCGCACGATGGAGAGCGAGCTGCTGGGCGCAGACCTCGACAAGTTGTGGCCGATCGTGCCGCATGGCCAGTCGGACACCGCCTGCCTCGACAATGCGCTCGAACTGCTGCTGCTCGGCGGTTTCAGCCTCGCCCATGCGATGATGATGCTGATCCCCGAGGCGTGGTCGCGCGATCCGCTGATCGATCCGGCGCGCAAGGCCTTCTACGAATACCATGCTGCGCTGATGGAACCGTGGGACGGCCCCGCTGCCGTCGCATTTACCGATGGCCGCCAGATCGCCGGTACGCTTGACCGCAACGGCCTGCGCCCCGCTCGCTGGTGCGTGACCAAGGACGATATCGTCTGCATGGCCTCCGAAAGCGGCGTGCTGCCGTTCAAGGAAGAGGACATCATCCGCAAGTGGCGCCTCCAGCCTGGCAAGATGCTGCTGATCGACCTCGAGGAAGGCCGCATCATCGAGGACGAGGAGCTCAAGGCCGAACTCGCCGCCGCGCGCCCCTACGAAAAGTGGCTGAAGCAGGCGCAGTACAAGCTCAAGGACCTCGAAGCGATCGAGACCGACGCCGAGGCCGTACAGGGGACCGACGAGACGCTACTCGATCGCCAGCAGGCCTTCGGCTACACGCAGGAAGACGTCACGCGCTTCCTTGAGCCGATGGCCGTCGATGCTGACGATCCGATCGGTTCGATGGGTACCGACACGCCGATTGCCGTGCTCTCGAAGCGCAGCCGCCTGCTGTACGACTATTTCAAGCAGAACTTCGCCCAGGTCACCAACCCGCCGATCGACCCGATCCGCGAGGAGCTGGTGATGAGCCTGCTGTCCATGATCGGCCCGCGCCCCAATCTGCTGGGCATGGATGCCGGCCTGCACAAGCGTCTTGAAGTCGACCAGCCGATCCTCACCAACAAGGACATGGAAAAGATCCGCTCGGTCGAGGCATCGCTCGACGGTGCATTCCGTACCGAAACGGTGGACATCACCTGGGACGCGGCAACGGGTGCCGATGGCCTGGAAATGGCGATCAAGGAAATGTGCTGGGCTGCCACGGAAGCAGTGCTGCAGGACAAGAACATCCTGATCCTGTCGGACCGCCGCGCATCGGCGGACCGCATTCCCATGCCCGCGCTGCTCGCCACCGCTGCCGTACACCATCACCTGGTTCGTCAGGGCCTGCGCATGCAGACCGGCCTGGTCGTCGAGACCGGCGAGGCGCGCGAAGTGCACCATTTCTGCGCGCTGGCGGGTTACGGTGCAGAGGCCATCAACCCCTATCTCGCCTTCGAAACGCTGGAGCAGATCCGCGCCGAAAAGCATGCCGACCTGCCGGGCGAACAGGTGCAGAAGAACTACATCAAGGCCATCGGCAAAGGCATCATGAAGGTCATGTCCAAGATGGGCATTTCGACCTACCAGTCCTATTGCGGCGCGCAGATCTTCGATGCGGTCGGGCTTTCGAGCGCATTCATCGAGAGCTATTTCACCGGCACCGCCACCACCATCGAAGGCATTGGCCTGAAGGAAGTGGCGGAAGAAACCGTGCGCCGTCATGCCGCAGCCTTCGGCAACAACCCGATCTACGAGCATATGCTCGATGTTGGCGGCATCTACCAGTACCGCCTGCGCGGCGAAGAGCATGCCTGGACCCCGGCCAATGTCGCCAGCCTGCAGCATGCGGTGCGCGGCAACAGCTGGGAAAACTACGAGGCTTTCGCCCAGAGCATCAATGACCAGACCGAACGGATGCTGACCATCCGCGGTCTGATGGAGCTGAAGCCTGCCGAAAAGCCGCTCGACATCAGCGAAGTCGAACCCGCGAGCGAGATCGTGAAGCGTTTCGCCACCGGCGCGATGAGCTATGGCTCGATCAGCTGGGAAGCGCATACCACGCTGGCGCTGGCGATGAACAAGATCGGCGGCAAGTCGAACACCGGCGAAGGCGGCGAGGATCCCAAGCGCTTCACGCCTTTGCCCGATGGCAGCTCGATGCGTTCGGCGATCAAGCAGGTGGCGTCGGGCCGTTTCGGCGTGACCACCGAATATCTCGTCAATGCCGACGACATCCAGATCAAGATGGCGCAGGGCGCGAAGCCCGGCGAGGGCGGCCAGCTGCCCGGCCACAAGGTCGACAAGACCATCGGCGCGACGCGTCATTCAACGCCGGGCGTGGGCCTGATCAGCCCGCCGCCGCACCATGACATCTATTCGATCGAGGATCTGGCGCAGCTGATCCACGATCTGAAGAACACCAACCCCAAGGCACGCGTCTCGGTGAAGCTGGTGAGCGAAGTGGGCGTGGGCACGGTGGCCGCGGGCGTTTCCAAGGCGCGCGCCGACCATATCACCATCTCGGGCTATGAAGGCGGAACGGGCGCAAGCCCGCTCACCAGCCTGACGCATGCCGGTTCCCCGTGGGAAATCGGCCTTGCCGAAACGCAGCAGACGCTGCTGCTCAACGATCTGCGCAGCCGCGTGGCGGTGCAGGTCGATGGCGGCCTGCGTACCGGCCGTGACGTCGCCATCGGCGCGCTGCTGGGTGCGGACGAGTTCGGCTTTGCCACCGCCCCGCTGATCGCGGCAGGCTGCATCATGATGCGCAAGTGCCACCTCAATACCTGTCCGGTGGGCGTGGCGACGCAGAACCCCGAATTGCGCAAGCGCTTCGTCGGACAGCCCGAGCATGTGATCAACTACTTCTTCTTCGTTGCCGAAGAGCTGCGGGCGATCATGGCGGAAATGGGCTTTGCCACGCTGGACGAGATGATCGGCCGCGTCGATCGCATCGACATGCGCCGCGTCGACCGTCACTGGAAGGCGGCGGGTATCGACCTGTCGCGCCTGCTGACCAAGATTGAAGTGCCCGAAGGCAAGGCGCTGCACCAGACCGAGGGCCAGAACCACGGCCTCGAGGCCGCGCTCGACAACGATCTGATCCAGGCCGCGCGCCCGGCGCTCGATCACGGCGAGGCGCTGGTACTCGATTTCCCGATCCGCAACGTCAACCGCACCGTCGGCACCATGCTGTCGGGCGATATTGCCCGCAAGTTCGGGCATGCCGGGCTGAAGGCGGAACAGCTGCGCATCAATCTGACCGGCGTTGCCGGACAGAGCTTTGGCGCATGGCTGGCGCATGGCGTCACGCTGGACCTGGTGGGCGATGCCAACGACTATGTCGGCAAGGGCCTTTCGGGCGGACGCATCATCGTGCGCCAGCCCGATCATGTAGGCCGCGATGCATCGAGCAACATCATCATCGGCAATACGGTGCTGTTCGGCGCGATTGCGGGTGAGGCCTATTTCAACGGTGTAGGCGGCGAACGCTTTGCCGTCCGCAACTCCGGCGCCATCGCAGTTGTCGAAGGCACAGGCGACCACACCTGCGAATACATGACCGGCGGCGTCGTCTGCGTGCTGGGCAAGACCGGCCGCAATTTCGCCGCGGGCATGAGCGGCGGCATCGCCTACGTCTATGACGAGGATGGCAGCTTCAAGGACCTGTGCAACATGGGCCAGGTCGAGCTGCAGGGCATCGATCCGGCGGCCAAGGACCCCGAAGGCACCGGCCTTCCGGCCCAGCGCCCCTCCAGCGTCAACGACTATGGCATGGGCGATCCACTGTATCATGATGCGGCGCGGCTCAGGATCCTGGTCGAACGGCACAAGCTGCACACCGGCTCTGCGCGGGCGGCGGCTCTGCTCGAGGACTGGGACAATGCTCTCGCCAAGTTCGTCAAGGTCATGCCGACCGATTATGCGCGCGCGCTGAAGCAGCTCGAAGAAGAGCGTGAAGCAGCCGCCAGCGTCGCAGCCGAGTAAGGATTACAACAGATGGGCAAGGAAACCGGCTTTCTCGAACTCGACCGGCAGGATCGCATCTATGATGATCCCAAGGAACGGCTGAAGCACTACAAGGAATTCGTGATTCCGCATTCGCAGGAGGCGCTGCAGAGCCAGGCCTCGCGCTGCATGAATTGCGGCATTCCCTATTGCCACAACGGCTGTCCGGTGAACAACATGATCCCGGACTGGAACGATCTGGTCTACAAGGGCGACTGGAAGAATGCGCTGGAAGTGCTGCATTCGACCAACAACTTCCCCGAATTCACCGGCCGCATCTGTCCCGCCCCGTGCGAGGCGAGCTGCACATTGAACCTCAGCGAACAGCCGGTGACGATCAAGAGCATCGAATGCGCCATCGTCGATCGCGGCTGGAAGGAAGGCTGGATCACCCCGCAGGTTCCCGAAAGGAAGACCGGCAAGAGCGTGGCCGTGGTCGGCTCCGGCCCGGCAGGCATGGCCTGCGCCCAGCAGCTGGCCCGTGCGGGCCATTCGGTGACATTGTTCGAGAAGAACGACCGCGTCGGCGGCCTGCTGCGTTACGGCATTCCCGACTTCAAGATGGAAAAGCACCTCATCAACCGCCGCGCGGTGCAGATGGAGGCCGAAGGCATCATCCTGAAGACTTCCACCGAGGTGGGCGTGGACGTTTCCATGAAGTCGCTGAAGGAAAACTTCGACGCCATCGTCATGGCCGGCGGTGCGGAAAACCCGCGCCCGCTGCAGATTCCCGGCGCGGAACTGCCCGGCGTGCGGCAGGCGATGGAATTCCTGACCCAGCAGAACAAGCGCAATGCCGGTGACAACGAAGAGCGCGCCGCACCGCGCGGCACGCTGTCGGCCAAGGACAAGCACGTCATCGTGATCGGCGGCGGCGATACCGGTAGCGACTGCGTGGGTACGTCCAACCGCCAGGGTGCCAAGAGCGTGACCCAGATTGAAATCATGCCCAAGCCGCCCGAGCACGAGAACAAGCTTCTGACCTGGCCCGATTGGCCGATGAAGCTGCGCACCTCCTCCAGCCATGAAGAAGGCGTGGAGCGTGACTGGTCGGTACTGACCAAGGAAGTGGTCGGTGAAGACGGCAAGGTTACCGGCCTTAAATGCGTGCGCGCAGACTGGTCGGAAGGAAAACTGCAGGAAGTTCCCGGCACCGAATGGGTCATCCCGGCCGACCTGATCCTGCTCGCCATGGGCTTCCTTGGACCGCACAGCGCGGGCATGGTGGACCAGTCCGGCGTCGAACTGGATGCGCGCGGAAACGTGCTCGCCAACACCAATGACTACCAGACTTCGGACCCGCAGATCTGGGCCTGCGGCGATATGCGCCGCGGCCAGAGCCTGGTCGTCTGGGCCATCCGCGAAGGCCGCCAGGCGGCACGCGCGGTCGACGAAGCGCTGATGGGCGTGAGCGAACTTCCGCGCTGAGCCCGCACTGTAATTGGAAACGGGAAAGGGGGCCTTGCAGCCCCCTTTTTCGCATCAGGCCTTCTCGAGCACCCGCCGCTTCATCGCCTCGGCCGGACTGAAGGGCGTATCGCCTGCGGCAGCGAACATGCGCGTATAGTGGTCGATTGCAGCATCGGGCGCGTCGGGATCGCGCACGGTGGTGCGGCGCATGTCGCGGCGGTACTCGGTATCGTCATATTCGCCGCCGCGATGGAGCGTGCACAGATTGTCCCAGATGCTCATGTCGCCCGGCTTGTAATGCACCGCCAGCGTGTACTTGTCCTGCATGCACCAGGCGATCAGTTCGTCGATCAGCGCGCGGCCCTCGTCCCGGTCCATGCCGACGATGTCGCGCGTATGCGCCCCGACGAAGATCGCCTTGCGGCCCGATCCCCTGTGCGTGTGGACGACAGGATGGGTGGCATGCGGCTTCGCGTCCACCTCCTCCTCGGTATAGGGATATCCTGCACGGCGGCGGCTCCAGAAATAGCTGTGCGTCGCCTCCAGCCCTTCGAGCCTGTCCTTCATCTCCTGCGGCAAATCGTCATAGGCGCTGCGCGTATCGGCAAACCAGGTCGGCCCGCCATGCGGCGGCGCTTCATGGCACAGCAGCAAGGCCTGCGCCGCGCGCACATCCATGAAGGAGCTGTCCGAATGCCACAATCGGTTGCCCGCCGCGCCCAGGCGGATGCTGGCATTGTTGGTGATGTTGCCCTCTATATCGAGGTTGGAGGCATCGAAGAGTTCGGGCTCGGGCATACGGCTGGGCTTGCCGGGATGCCGCGGGGCCAGTTCGACATGGCCGAAGATGCGACTGAAAGCGACATGGCCGGCATCGTCGAGGCCGGTATCGCGCCACACGGTGACGCCCCATTGGTCCTGCGCTTCGCGTATCCGGGCCTTCGCCGCCTCATCCAGCGGCTTGCTGATATCGACGCCGGAAATCTCTGCGCCGAATCTTTCGCTCAGGGGCTTCACTGCAATGCTCATCCACACCTCTCATGATCGCCATATGGGTCGCCAGCTACATTATTAGGCCCCTAATTAAATTGACCGGGAACAAGACTTTTTTCGCGGCCCCACGACCGCGCGCCTCATGCGGGCAGAACGAAGTTACTGATTTCAGGGCATTGGGCCCAAAAAGGACCGAAAACCCCCGAAAACCCTGAAGGAAAACATTAACCAGTTAGGGTTGCCGCACCTTTAACTTTTGACGGCCTATCCTGCGCAGCATGGTGGGTAATCCAGAAAAGACCGGGCTGCGTGAGTGGTTTTGGCCGATTATGACCGGCGCAGCCTATGCGCTGGCTGCATTGCTGTCCTTCTTGCTCGCGCGCAATATCGGTGGTTCGGTAATCTTCTGGCCCGGCATCGGCATTTTCCTTGCAGGAATGATGCTGGCCCGGACTTGGGAGGCCAGGCTGGCAACTGCAGCTTGCGTGGCAACCGCCTGCTTCGCAGTCAGCTTGCCCTTGGGCGAACCGATTGAATTTGTGATAGGCGGTCTGATTGCCGAACAGACTTGCGTCGCGGCAATCGTTGCCCTCCTGAGTCTGCTCCAAAAGGGCCCTCTCAAGGACTCCATTCGCAATTTCATCCCCTTTGCACTGTCATGCGCGGTCGGCGCTGCCGCCAGCACGGCAATTGCCAGTCTTTGGGGCGGGAACCTGGACCTGGGCTTCATCGGTTCCTGGTTCGCGACCATGCTGCTCGGCATCTTGCTCGTTACTCCCCTTGTCCTGTTGACTGCCGACGCAATCGAGCAGGACCAATTCGGCCGAGTAATGCAGCACACCGGGGAGTCGCTGGCGATTCTCATGCTGGTCAGCGCTGCCACAGTCGCCGTCTTTGCCCAGGCGGCCTATCCGGTGGCTTACCTTCCCGCTGTCGCCTGCATGCTCGCCGCATTCCGGCTCGGTCCGCTCGGCGCTGCCGCCGCAATCGCCATCATTGCCCTGATTGGTTCTTTCGCGATTGCTCTGAATATCGGGCCGCTCCACCTGGTTGGCGACATCAGCGCCGTGGTCTATTACTTTCAGGCCTATCTGCTCATCCTGACCCTGGCCTCGCTTCCCCTGGCAGCGTCGCTGTTGCGGCGCGAGGAAATGCTCACGCAATTGAAAAAGTCCAACGAGCTTCTGGAAATGGCCGAGAAGGAAGCCAACCTTGGCCATTGGCATGTCGATTTCAGGAACAAGACGATCTACTGGTCACGGGAAATGTTCGTCATTCACGGCATGGACCCCAATGCCGGCCAGCCCACACTGGACGAGGCGCGGAACATGACCTTGCCGGAGGATCGCGAAATGGCCCGGCGGGTGATGGACACCAGCATTGCCGAAAAATCACCCTATCGCATGGTCGGACGCACGGTCAGGACCGATGGCACGGTGCGGTCCATCGAGAGCTACGGCAAGCCCGAACTCGATCACAGGGGCAGGGTCATCGGCATTTTCGGCACCTTCCAGGACGTCACCGAACGCGTCGACACGTTGAAGGCTCTCAAGGATGCCAAGCGCGCCGCCGAGATAGAGGCGGCCAACATCAGGCAGCTTGCCGAGACCGACGAATTGACCGGTATGGCGAACCGCCGCAAGATCCTTTCGGTCCTCTCTTCTGCAATCCAAACCTGCGAGGAGAGCAGCGAAGACCTGTCGGTGGGCATATTGGATATCGATCACTTCAAGATGATCAATGATACATTTGGCCATGCTGCGGGCGACATCGTCCTGCGCAAGCTCGCCAAGATCGCCAAGCTCAACCTGCAGGTTTCCGATATCATCGGCCGTCTGGGGGGTGAGGAGTTCCTCATCATCATGCCCGGAACCAATTCGGATGTTGCCCATGAGAAGCTGGAACGCCTGAGGATTGCGATCGAGCAATCCGACTGGAGCGAAATGGGCGGCATGCCGGTGACGGGCAGTTTCGGCGTCGCATCGATGACAGAGGGCGCGGACGAAACCTGGCTGCTGCAGGCAGCAGACAATGCGCTTTACGAAGCGAAGAGATCAGGCCGCAATTGCCTGCGGGCTGCGGCTTAACCAGCGCAGCCCTGGGCGCCCATCTCATCGGGCCTGTCCAGCTCATTCAGCCGCCCTAGCAGCGCCTTGCGGACTTCATTCCCTGCCATGCAGATCATGCTGTCCTACAGACCTGGCGTCTGTCAAAACATGGACGCTCTTTCGCAATGCCGGCCTGATTTCGGGTTACAGGGGTTTTGTTCCTTTGCACCGTGTTAAATGTGTAAAGCGGGGCGGGGTCCCGAGGCGCCTACAGGTCGATCCGGAACCACTCGATCGTATCGCCATCCTGATAGGCGGCGGGTTTTTGGGCCGTGTGTGTATGGTATCCGCCCGCATTCTCGATCGTGCGCCGGGAAGCAATATTGTCCGTATCGGTGGTGATGGTGATCCAGCGCATGCCGAGCGCCCTCGCCTCGGGCAGGATTTCACGCACCGCCCAGGCCGCCAGCCCCCTACCCTGTTTCCAAGGCACCACTGCATAGCCGATATGGCCAAGCAGGTGGGGCGGCAGCTCCTCCGTTCCCGGCTGCCAGCGGAAACCGATATTGCCGCAGAACTCGCCGTCCCAGATCCAACGTCGGATTCCCGGTATGCGTTTGACGAAACTGCCATCGGGCAACTCGACATCGCCCGCACTGGCATCGCGATCGGTCATGCGGGAGAGGTAGAGGCCTGGATCCTCGGCAATCTCGCGCAATTCGCGCAGCCGATGGCGCTCGGGATCAATATTGTTGGGCGACCATCCACGATCGAGCGCGGCCACGTAGGACGGCAGGTGGTCGCGTGTCGGTTCGATCAGCTGAATCGGCATGTGCCCCCCACCTCACAGGCTCCAGTCCACAGCGTCCCTGCCGTTTGCTTCAAGGAAGGCATTGGACTGGCTGAAGGGCCTGGAACCGAAAAAACCGCGATGGGCGGACAAGGGACTCGGGTGCGGGGAACTTATGACGAGGTGCCGCCCGCTCTTGAGCGCATCGATCCGCTGCGCCTTCTTCTGTGCGTGGCTGCCCCACAGGATGAAGACCGACGGCTCGGTGCGCCCGGCCACGGCCTGCACTGCCGCATCGGTGATCGCTTCCCAGCCGCGCATCTGGTGCGACCCGGCCTGCCCGGCCTCCACCGTCAGCGCATTGTTGAGCAGCAGCACGCCCTGCTTCGCCCAGCTTTCGAGATTGCCATGATCGGGCCGCACGATGCCGAGATCGGCATGCAGTTCCTTGAGGATATTCACCAGCGAAGGAGGCTGGCGCACGCCTTGCGGCACAGAGAAGGACAGGCCATGTGCCTGCCCCGGCCCGTGATAGGGGTCCTGCCCCAGGATCACCACTTTCACCTGGTCCAGCGGTGTCAGTTCGAGCGCACGCAGCCTTTGCCCGCGCGGGGGATAGATGGCCTTGCCGGCCTCTTCCTCCGCCCGCAACCAGCCGCCCAGACGGCGGGCTTCTGGCGCTGCCAGCGCCGGATCAAGCGCGCTGCGCCAGCTGTCTGGGACCGTGTCAGTCATGATGCTTTCCTAATGCCGGCATATCGGCTCAGCCAGCACACTCTTTCCCTCTTTCCCCAATCGTCCTAAGGCATGTCGCATATGACTGTATATTTCCACGAAGAAGACCTGCCGGCCGATGTGCTGGCCCCGGGCCCGGTTGCCGTCGATACGGAGACCATGGGCCTTGTCACCCACCGCGACCGCCTGTGCGTGCTGCAGATCAGCGACGGCAATGGCGATGAACACCTGGTGCGCTTTGCCAATGGCAGTGCCTATGACGCGCCGAATTTGAAGGCGGTTCTGGCCGATCCCGGCCGCCTGAAGCTCTACCATTATGCGCGTTTCGACCTTGCAGCGATCTATCACTATATGGGCGTGGTCGCGGCACCGGTGTTCTGCACCAAGATCGCCAGCAAGATGACGCGCACCTATACCGACCGCCACGGCCTCAAGAACCTGATCAATGAATTGCTGGGCGACGACATCTCCAAGGCCCAGCAATCAAGCGACTGGGGGGCAGAGCAGCTGTCCGACGCGCAGCGCGAATATGCCGCCTCGGATGTGCGCTTCCTGCATCGCTTGCGTGAGGAACTCATTCCCCGGCTCGAGCGGGAGGGGCGGCTTGAATTGGCGCAGGCCTGTTTCGATTTCCTGCCCACACGCGCCAGGCTCGACCTGGCTGGCTGGATCGACAAGGATATCTTCAGCCACGAGTAAGCTCGCAGGCGACAAAGGCAGCATGCCATGACGATCGAAGCCGACAAGATCCGCAACCGAAGGCAGGCCATCGCCGCGCCGGGCTCTTCGCTCGACCGGCTGATCCGCGTTCTGGCTGTGGTGCTGCCGGCTCTCGTAGGCGTTGTTGCAGCCATGATGCTGATCACGCCGCTCGGGCCCAATGCAGAGATCAGCTTCCTCCTCGATCGCAACAAGGTGGACATCGCCCAGGACCGGCTGCGCATGGACAATGCCATGTATCGCGGCGAGGATTCGCGCGGGCGCCCGTTCTCGGTCTCCGCCGGTGATGCCGTGCAATCGAGCGCCAGCGTGCCGGTGGTGGAGCTGCATGACCTGGTCGCGCGCATCATCCTGCCCGATGGCCCTGCTGTGCTCTCGTCGCCCATTGGCAGCTACAATATCGATCTCGAGCAGGTCACAATCCCGGGTACGGTAGAATTCAACGCCACTGACGGATACCGCCTGCTCGCCCGCAATGTGGTGATTGATCTTCCGTCGCGCACACTGACAGGAACCGGACGCGTGGAAGGCGCGATACCGGCAGGTACATTCGCGGCCGACAATTTCCGCGCAGACCTTTCCGAACGCTCGCTCTCTCTGGTCGGCAATGCCCAGTTGAGAATGGTGCCGGGCGAATTGCGCATGCCAAGGGAAATACGATGAGCAGCTTGCCAGACAGCCATGATCGTCTATCGGATACTGCCATGAGTGCCACGCGTCCCAGTCTCGGAAAGCTTGCCCTGCGCGGATTTGCGGGGGGCGCGATAGCGAGCGCTGTGGCGGCTGTGTGTTTCGGATCGCTGGCGGGCGCACAGACGATTGCCGGGTTCAATTCCAGCCAGCCGGTCAATTTCGATGCCGACAGGATCGAGTTGCAGGACCGGCAGGACCGCGTGGTCTTTTCCGGCAATGTCATCATCCGGCAGGGCGATTTGCGGCTGACGGCAGATCGCACGACCGTGGCCTATCACGACAATGGCGGCCTCACGATCGAGCGCGTCGATGCTAGCGGCGGCGTAACCGTGTCGCGCGGCAATGAACGGGCCAGCGGAGCTGCTGCAGTCTATGACCTCCAACGCCGCATCATCGTGATGTCGGGCGGCGTCACACTCAATCGTGGCGGCGATACGCTCAATGGCGGGCGGCTGGTGATCGATCTCAACACCGGACTATCGAGTGTGGACGGGCAGTCCGCCGCCAATCGCGGCACAAATGGCCGCGTCTCGGGCACATTCTCCGTCCCGGACCAGGATTAACGGAGCGCGCGCAGCGCATCGAGCCGCCGCTCGAGTTCGGCCAGTTCCTCACGATCGATTGCCTGTGTGGAGCGAAGCGCAGCAATACGTTGTCCCGCTATCTCGACATCGCCGCTTTCCAGCGCCGCCTCCGCCATGGCGCGCTGGGCAAAGGGTTCGCGCCAGCCGCGCGCAGCGGCGGCCTGCAAGGCGGCAAGCGCCACATCCCCGTCGCCCGCCAACAGATTGGCGCGTGCCAGCAGTGCAAGGTGCTCGGCAGGCATGGGCCGGGCGCGCAGCAAGGCGCGAGCCTCACGCATGCTCGCTTCCGCATCCCCCGCGAGAACCGCCTGCCTGGCCAACTGTTCCGCCGCGAACCCCCTGAACGGCGCTGGCACGCTGGCGGCTAGTTGAGGAGCAAAGCGCGCGGACCGGTCAAGCTGCGCGAATGTGGCAACCAGCGCGATGGCGCCAAGCGAGGCAATCCATGCGACCCGACCGATCATGCGCCCGCCTCCCTGCGAGGGAGAAGCAGCACGATCATCAGCGCAGCGACGCAAAGCATGGTCTGGGTTCGAAGCGGGTAATCGAGAATTGATTGGAGTGCGATGGCACCGAGCGCCGTGGCTGCTCCCAGCCGTCGCCAGTCAGGGCCGGAGCGCATCGCTCCTGCCATCGCGGAAAGAAGCCACACAGCCCACAGCACGACAAGCGCAAGACCCACAGCACCCGCCTCGATCGCTATCTCGAGATAGTCATTATGCGCCCGCCCCGCCTTGCGCGGAGAAACATATTCGAGCGATTCATGAATCTGGAAGACCTCGTCAAATGTCCCCATCCCGCTGCCTGCGGGCCAATATTGCCCGGCGGAAAAGGCGGCATCTTCCCACACTTCGGCCCGCGCCGGATCCCATTGTGCGAAGCGCGCGAAACTCGTTTCTGCACGCCCGCCGAGCAGAGCCGAACCCGCAATCAGACCCACGACAGTTATGCCTCCCACGATGATCGCCAGTTCGCTTCGCGCCTTGGATGTCCCGTCCCTGTGCAGCTTGGTCCACCAGAACCGGGCAGCAAGAAACAGCGCGATCGGCAGCCAAAGGGCCATGCTCGAGCGCGATTGGGTGAGGATCGTCCCGACAAGAAGCAGCACGATGGTCGCGGCCGGCAGTATGAGTGCCTTGGCATCAAACCGCCGCTGCAAGGCGAGCGTCAGGATCGCCGCGCCCACAAAGAACAGGCCGGTGGAATTGCGATTGGCGAATGTGGCGTAGAGTACATCCGCATGCGCATTACCGGGATAGAACATCGCCGCGCGATTGCCGGAAAGCAGTTGCGCAGCGCCCACGGCAAAACTCGCCAGCGCCAGGATCACCAGCGTCCGTGCCAGTACCCTCTTCTCGCTCCCGTCGAGAGTGGCGCCGATCACAATGACAGTCGCAGGAGCCAGCAGGCCGCAAAAAGCCACCAGCGTTCGCGCCCGGTCGAGGCTGAGCGGGGCCCAACTGTCCGATGCAATCCCGGCGAGCGCATAGGCTTCCACCGCCAGCTCGCGTCCCGGCAGCGCCTGCCAGATTGCAGGCGGCAGCGGAACCAGCTGGGCCAGAGGCAGCGCCAGCGTAAGGATGATGAGCACCAGCAGGCCGCGCGGTGCTTCGGCCATGAACCGGCGCACGCGCCCTGCATGGAGCGCCAATAGCGCCAGCGCCACAAGCTGGATTGCCAGATTGCCGAGACCATAGGCCACGCCGCCTCCGCCCAGCAGCACGGCCAGCAGCAACAGGACTTGCAGATGCGCCAGCGGGCCAGCCGCCATCCTGGCCATCATCTGCCTGGGGTCTGGCCGGTTGACCGGCTGGTCATGCTGCAACGCTGACATAGCCAGTCAGGTTTAGCCAAACCGGGAGCGCGACACAAAATGCGCCGCGGCAATGTTGGGAATATCTATCCGCCCGTGCCGCGGGAGGAATCGTTTTCTGCCGCTCCGCCAGCTGCCAATGCAGCTGCACCTGCAGCGCCCAGAAGCAGGAGCAGGAGGAGCAGCATGCTGTCATCCTCCTTCCCATCCTGCACGAAAACACCGGCCGGAGCCTGGGCAGACAAGACGGTCAGGGACACCTGTGCATCGCCGGCGCGCGTTCCCGCTTGCGCGGCAACCGGCATGGCAACCATAGTCATGGCCGCAAGGCCGGCAAGAAGGTTCGAAGCTTTCACAAAGCCTCCATCGACCGTTGCAAGACACCGCGTCTCGCTACGTGGTTTTACCTAGTGGGTTTGTCGATAACAGGCAATGTTTGACGATTTGCTTACGTCCGCCGGGCGGGCGCTATTCCCGCTTCTGCGCGCCATCGAAGAGAACGGCATAGCGCTCGATCTCGCCGCCAATGACAATGTCGTCGCCATGCTTGAGCCAGGCGTGGGCACCGAAGCCACCTTCCGACGGCTTGTCGACACCGATCACGATACAAGTGGCGATACCCTTCGCCCGTAGCCAATCCTGCGCTGCCAGCGCCTGCACAAGGCAATCGGCACGCCAGGGAAGGCGCCTGGCAATGCGCGGGATCAGCCAGCCGATCCTTGCGACCAGATCCGGGTCCTCGCCGAGGCATTCCGCCGAAGCCTGATTGAGCCGCTCGATATCGCGTGGGGACACCCGGTGCAGCAGGATGCGGGCACGCGCCAGGCCGGCAATCGCCTTGAATGAGGCCGCGGCGGTCCAGACCAGACGCCCAGGGTCCCAGCCCTTACCATCCCAAAGTACAGATTTCGCGCCTCGCCCCATGGCCCGATCATGTCACAAGGCTTGGCAGCGGCCAAGCGCACAAGCTTTACGCGCCCGCACACAGCGCATAATCACTGGCCCGACCAGAGCCAAATCCCGGCGGAGTTCGTATTGAGCGGAATTGCCATCATACTGCGCAAGGACGGCGCGCCGCTGGATCGCCAGCCGATCGCCGCAATGATGGCCCCGCTTGTCCATTGGGGTCCCGATGGCAGCGCCTCATGGCAGGGCGAGACGGTTGCCTTGGGTGCTGCAATGCTGCGCACCACGCCCGAAGCGCAGGAGGAAGTGCAGCCCTGGCAAAGCGAAGACGGACAGCTCACGCTCGTCATGGATGGCTACTTGACCAATTGGGATGAGCTGCGCCGCGAGCTCCTGGAACGCGGGACGGCACTGCGCAATCGCAGCGATGCGGAACTTGTCCTGCGCGCCTACGAAGCATGGGGAAAGGAATGCTGCCTCCACCTCGACGGCGAGTTCGCCTTTGTCATCTGGGATGAACGACGCAGGCAGCTGTTCTGCGCCAAGGACCACCAGGGCCTGCGCCCGTTGTTTGTCTGGCAGGACGAACGACTGGTGCTGATCGCTTCTTCGGTTGCGGCGATCATTTCGGCCATACCGGCACGGCCCGCGCTCAATCACGGCTATCTGGCCGAACTGCTGACGCAAGACTGGCATTCACCCGACGAGACGATCTGGCAGGGCATCACGCGCCTTCCGGCGGCGCATACGCTGTGCATCTCACGCGACGCGACGGTGGCCACGCAGTATTGGCACCTGCCGACCGATATCCGCATCACCTACAGGCGCGACGAGGAATACTTCGAGCACTACCGCGCACTGCTGACCGATTGCGTCAGGCGAAGCTCGCGCAGCATTGGCCCGCTGGCCTGCCAGGTAAGCGGCGGGCTCGATTCCAGCTCCATCTTCTGCCTGGCGCATCAGCTTCACCTGCAAGGCGACCTGCCCGCCCCGCAAGTGCAGGGCTACACGCTCGCAGGCCCGGCGGGCAGCGATGCCGACGAATTGCACTATGTGCATGACCTGGCCCGCGAGATGGGCGTCACGATCCACGAAGACCCGCTCTGGACACCGCCGCTCGACTGGTTTGCCGAAACACTCGCCAATGATCGCGACCTGCCGCC
>JAHEBH010000022.1 GCA_024642335.1 Erythrobacter sp. | reverse complement strand
GTATTTGATGTCATGACTTCAGGGGAAGCTTGGGAATTTTCGCTGATCTGCCCAGTAGAACGGTGGGTCTGAAACACGCAATTGTTCCCCTAATTCCCATTCCTGAATGCCATGTGTGCGTTGTAGGATTCCAGTACATGCCGCATCTTCTCCAGCGCTTCCCGCCGTTGGCGATCGCTGCGCAGTCGAGCGAGCTCCGCCTTCAGCGATGTTGCGAAGTCGGCATATGTGTTCTGCCAATCCTGGCCCAGCGCCTCTGCCAGGTCCGTCCTGCCGGTTTCAAGGCGCTTGGCCGGCTCGCCGGGAGGCAGGGAATAGATCTCTCCGATCTGCGGCAAGCGCACGTTGAGACCGGCTTGCCGCCGCTGCAATTCGCGCCGCATGGCTTCGAGAGCGCCGGGCTCACCATGGTCGAGGAATAGGCTGCCGGAGATTGGGGAGCGTTCGTCGATCCAGTCGAGCAGTTCGGCCTGGTCGGCATGGGCGGAATAGCTGTGGATGTGCCGGACCTGTGCCCGCACGCGCACATCGTTGCCGCTGATGCGCACACGTTCTGCACCTTCCAGGATCACGCGTCCCAATGAGCCTTGCGCCTGGAACCCGACAAACAGCACGGTCGAATCCTTGCGGTGGAGATTGTGGATCAGGTGATGCCGGATACGCCCGCCCTCGCACATGCCCGATGCTGCCAGAATGATCGCGCCAGAGATGGAATTGAGGCTTATCGATTGCGCAACATCGGTCACGAAGTGGAAGGCAGGATGATCGAATATGTTCATCTCGCCCGTGTCCTCCAGCTCGGAGGCATGGCGTTCGAACACTCCGGTCACCCGATTGGCCAGCGGTGAATCGATGAAGACAGAGACGTTGGGTATCGCCTCCGAACCCATCAGGTGATGCAGGTCGAGCAGCAATTCCTGCGTGCGCTCCAGCGCGAATGCGGGGATGACCAGATTGCCGCCGCGGGTCATCGCAGCCTCCACTTCGGATTGGAGAAGCTTGCGCCGTTCGGCAATGGTCACAGCTTCACGCTGGCGATCGCCATAAGTCGCCTCGCATACCGCATGATCAAAACCGGACGGCCCCTCCGGATCGATCTGGAAGGCCTTGTTGTCCGGCCCGATATCACCGGAGCAAATGACGCGAACACCGCCGGCGTCGAGTTCCACAGACGCCGACCCGAGTATATGCCCTGCATTCCACAAGCGCGCGCGGAAACCGGTAGCGGGCTGGAAAAACTCTTCCAGCTCGACCGGGCGGCATTGCTGCCATGCATCCATCGCGTCCTGGCTGGTATAGACGGGCACGAACGGGTCTTCCCCTGCCCGGTCGCGGCGTCTGTTGCGCCGTTCGGCCTCATATTCCTGGATCCTGCCGGAATCGGCCAGCATGTGCTGCAACAGGTCGCTGGTCGGCAGCGTGCACCAGATCTGCCCTGCAAACCCCCCCTTCACCAGCTTGGGCAGCAGACCGCTGTGATCGATATGCGCATGCGTCAGGACAACAGCATCGATCTGGCGGGGATCGAAGGTGAAGTCTTCCAGATTCAGGCGCTCGAGCGAGCGGGACCCCTGGAACATCCCGCAATCGACCAGGATCCGGCTGTGCTCATAACCGAACTCCATGCAGGACCCTGTCACCGTCCCGGCGGCCCCATGAAAACGCACAGTCAGCTGCTTGTCGCTCATGTCTTGTTCTCCAGCCATCCGTGCTCGATTATCGCATCTGCCAGCAAGCCGGCCAGCGGAATGGTTGCGGCCGGCCCGGCGACCGAATCCGACGAACTGATCCGCCGGATGCAGGCGCTCTCCAGCCGTCGCAGGTCTTCGTCGCTGGCGAGGCAATGCGTGGCGAGCGCCTCCACGCTTGTGGCGCCAGCGGCAAGCAGCAGGCCCGCCGCAACCTCCAGCGTACGCCCGCTGGAAATCACATCGTCCACCAGTATTGCTGGTCGGCCAGCCACGCGGTCGCTGTCGTTCAGAACGAGCGCCACTTCACGATCACCCTGCCGCTGCTTGTCACCGATCACGACGTCCAGGCCCTGCGGTTTCGCGATCGCTTCCACCCATTGGCGGGATTCTGCGTCAGGTCCGACCAGCACAGGATTCTCCGCGCCATCGATAAAGCGCGCAAGGGCAGGCGCAGCCGAAATACTGACCGCATCGATCCCCGGCATGACTTCGGACAGGCACCGGATCCGGTGGAGGTGGGGATCGACTGTCAGCACCGCGTCGAAATGTTCGGCCAGCAGCGCCCCGATGACCCTCTGGCTCACCGCCTGGCCCGGCTGGAAGGCGATATCCTGCCGCATGTAGCCAAGATAGGGCGCAACAAGGGTCACGTGCCTTGCCCCATTCCCGCGCAAGGCCGATGCCGCAAGCAGCAACTCTACGAGTTTTTCGTTGGGGTGGTCGAGCGAACGGAAGAGCATGGCGAATTCGCCGCCGGGCTGGACCTGAACCCGGCTCTCGCCATCGGGAAATCGATGCACGTCAATTTCGCAGGCCTCCAGATCGAGCTGCTCGGCCATGGCACGCGCAGGCCCTGTGCATTCGGGAAAGGCATGTACCGATGGGCGCATCATTCGATTTCGTAACCGGTGCTTTCGCATGCGCATTCGCAGGCGAAACCCAGACCCGCCTCGGAATTGGCATAAATACGGTAGAGCGTATCGCCCTTGCGGACCTGCGCGCCGGTCTTGTGCATAAGGTCTATACCTGCGCCCTGGTCGATTGGAGCACCGGCATGGCGGGCAATCCTGGCGATCCTTTCGCAGTCGATCGACTTCACGGTTCCGGTCGCGCTCGCCTTCACCTCATGCTGCAATTTGCCGAGAGTGGGGGTGGCCGGGTTGCGTCCCTGCGCATCGATCAGGCGCTCCATCGCGGCCAGAGCCTGTCCTGATGCGAGCAGCTCCAGCGCGCGCGCATAGCCCCTGCCGCCCTCCAGGGCAGGATCGAAATCCAGCACATGGCCTGCCAGCGCCACTGCATGATCGCGCAAATCCTCCGGAGCATCGGGCTCGTTGCGCAGCACGGCCATGACATCGCGCGCCTCCAGCACCGGGCCGACGCCGCGTCCGACGGGCTGCGAACCATCGGTGAAGACGATCTTCGTCTCCAGCCCCATATGCCGCGCGACATATTCGAACAGCTTGCGCAGCCGCACGGCATCGCTCTGCGTCCGCACCTTGGCGGTAGGGCCGACGGGAATATCGATCACGAGGTGGGTCGAACCGGCGGCGACCTTCTTGGAAATGATGGAGGCGACCATCTGTTCGAATTTGTCGAGCCTGAGTGGCCGCTCGACCGAAATCAGAACATCGTCTGCCGGAGAGAGATTGACCCGGCCTCCCCAGGCGAGCACCGCATTCTCTTTCGCCACGATCGATTTCATCTGCGCGACTGTGAGGTCCACCTGCGCGAGCACCTCCATCACATCCGCCGTGCCGCAGGGCGAGGTGATCGCCCGCGAGGATGTCTTCGGGCAGATCAGGCCGTGGGCGGCGACGATCGGCACCACGATCATGGATGTCCGGTTGCCGGGAATGCCGCCGATGCAATGCTTGTCCACCACCAGCGGGGATTCCCAGCTGAGGTGATTGCCCACTTCCACCATGGCACGGGTGAGCGCCAGCGTTTCCTGCGTGCTCATGAACCCGGAGCAGGCGACCAGGAATGCCGCGATTTCCATCGGCGAATAGAGATGGTTGGCGATGTCGCGGATGACCGCTGCAATCTCCGCATCGCCAAGGCTGTCGCCATCGATCTTGCGCCGGACGAATTCCAGGCTGGACGGCTGCCGCGCCTGGGCAATTTCCACCGTGGTTCCTTCGGGCAGGCCAAGGCGGCGAAAAGCCTGCTCTCCCAATCCGATCTCGCCATCGCCGATGATCTGTCCGTCATCGACCAGGGCAAGCGTCGCCAGAATCTCGCAGCCCTCGCCAGTCACCCTTATCTTGCGAAGGGCCCGGAAATGCTCGGCCGAATAGCCATTGCCATGACGCAGGATAAAGGCCGTGTTTTCCGGATAGGTATCGATCGGAAGCCGCCGAATACGCAGCACTGTATATCCTTTCCCATTGCGTTTGCCATCTGGCTTTGCAGTGTAGCGTAGGCAGCAGCAAAGGTCTTGTCGCGGGTCAAATCCATGTCCCTGTAGCGCCTTCAAACCGGGGACACCGAATAGAGCGCCCCCGGAGAGTGGCGAAATTCCCGGATTCAGGTCTGCACAGCGGCAAAAATCATGCTTTGCCGAACCCTCCGCCTCCGGGCGTTTCGATGGCCAAGACATCGCCGGCTTCCAGCTTGGCCGAAGCGGTCGCGGGAAGATGCTGAGTTCTGCCATCGCGCCGATGGATGCGGTTGCTACCGCAGGCACCATCTCCCCCGCCGGACAGGCCGAAAGGTGCCTGCTTGCGCCTGCCGGAAAGGATGTTGGCCTGCATGGGTTCGAGGAAGCGGATGCGGCGTGTCGCTCCATCGCCACCGCGCCATTGGCCTTCGCCGCCAGAGCCGCGACGGACAGCAAATTCCTCCACCAGAACGGGGAAGCGCATTTCGAGGATTTCCGGATCGGTCAGGCGGCTGTTGGTCATATGCGTCTGCACCGCATCGGCGCCGCCGAAACCGGGGCCTGCTCCTGCACCGCCCGCGATCGTCTCGTAATACTGGTGGCGGGCATCGCCGAAGGTGAAGTTGTTCATCGTCCCCTGGCTGGCAGCCATTGCCCCCATCGCTCCCATCAGCGCATCGGTGACCATCTGGCTGGTCTCGACATTGCCCGCGACCACCGCCGCCGGATATTCGGGCGCGAGCATCGAGCCTTCGGGAATGCGGATGGTGACGGGCCGCAGGAATCCGTCATTGAGCGGTACCGGCAGGTCGGAAAGACAGCGGATGGCATAGAGGCAGGCGGCGCGCACAACCGATGACGGAGCGTTGAAATTGTTCGGCTGCTGCACGCTGGTGCCGGTGAAATCGATCAAGGCTGCGCCAGCACTGCGATCCACTTTGATCGAGACAGCGATCTGCGCGCCATCGTCGAAATTGACCGTGCGAGACCCGTCCGAAAGCTTGGCCAGCACCTTGCGCGCGGCGCCTTCGGCGTAATCGAGCAGGTGCGCCATATAGGCGGCCACCACATCGCTGCCGTAGGTTCCAGCCATTTCCAGCAGCCGCGTCGCACCACGTTGGCAGGCGGCGACTTGCGCTGACAGATCGGCGAGGTTCTGCTCGACATTGCGAGCGGGGTACGGGCCGGTCGTGAGGGCCTCGCGCAATTCTTCGCCCAGGAATCTGCCCGCGCGCACCAGTGGCACACTGTCGAGCACCACGCCCTCTTCCTCGATCGCGGTGCTGCCGGATGGCATCGACCCGGGCGCGATACCGCCGATATCGGCATGGTGCCCGCGCGCGGCTGTGTAGAACGCGGGCTTGTCATTTCCCTCGACAAAGACGGGTCGCACCACGGTGATATCGGGCAGATGGGTGCCGCCTTGATAGGGTGCGTTGAGAGCATAGGCATCGCCATCGAGCATCGTCGTGCCATGTCTTGAGATCACCGCGCGAACGCTGTCACCCATGCTGCCCAGATGCACCGGCATATGCGGCGCGTTGGCGATGAGCTTGCCAGCGGCGTCGAAGATCGCGCAGGAGAAATCGAGCCGCTCGCGGATGTTCACCGAACGCGCCGAATGCTGCAGCGCCCCGCCCATCTCCTCGGCAATCGCCATGAACAGCCCGCCGAAGATTTCGAGGCGAACAGGATCGACCTGGGTGGAGACCTGCTCTTCCCGCTTCTCGCCCTGCCGGGTAAGCACGAGCATGCCTTCCCCGCGCACTTCCACCTGCCAGCCGGGTTCAACCACCAGCGTTGCGACTGGGTCGATCACCAACAGAGGTCCGGTGAGGACCGATCCTTGCGGCAGAGCATTACGCTCGATCACCGGGCAGGTGCGGTCCTCGCCAGCCATATGGCAGCAAGCCTGGGAGCCGGGTGCAACAGTCGAGCCGGTCGACGCAAAATTTAGCGAGCCGCCATGTTCGGTGGGTGACACCGCATCGACCCGCAGGCTCTCGACCACCAGCTTGGCATCGCTGTCATAGCCGAAGCGCTTGCGGTGCTCGGCGACGAAGGAGGAGCGCATCTCCTCCAGCGAGCCGAATGGAACGGCAATCGTACTGTCACCGCCTTCGGGCCGAATATGCGCTTCCTGCCGGAGCAGGATCGCGCCCACACCAACGCCCTGCCCACGCAACGCCTCCGCGGCTTCTTCGGCCAGCTTGCGGCATGCCCCGGCGATGGCGTCTGCATCACCATCAGCCAGCGGCAATTGCAGCGTCCCCTCGCGCGTTTCGCTGCGGTCGGCGAGGCCCATGCCATAGGCAGAGAGCACGCCCGACAGCGGGTGGACCAGCACCGTCTCGATCCCCAGAGCATCGGCCACGAGGCAGGCATGCTGCCCGCCCGCCCCGCCAAAGCAATTGAGCGCGAAATGCGCCATATCGTGCCCCTTGGCCACCGAAACGGCGCGGATGGCATTGGCCATATTGGCAACGGCAATGGCGATGAAGCCTTCAGCGGCCTGTTCGGCACTCATTGCCTCGCCTGAGGCCCCTTCTACGCCTTTGAGCACCTCTTGCATGCGTTTGAGAGCCATTGCGCGATCAAGTTTCTGGTCCGCACCGGGACCGAAAACGGCTGGGAAGTGATCGGGCTGGAGTTTGCCGAGAATGAGGTTGCAATCGGTCACCGTCAGCGGGCCGCCTTGCCGGTAACAGGCTGGCCCCGGCTGCGCGCCCGCACTTTCCGGCCCGACCAGGAAGCGCGCGCCATCGAAACGGCAGACAGAGCCTCCGCCCGCAGCGACCGTATGGATGCGCATCATCGGGCTGCGCACGCGCACGCCTGCCACACGGTTATCGGTATCGCGTTCGTATGAACCGGCGAAGAGCGAAACATCGGTGGAGGTCCCGCCCATGTCGAAACCGATGGCGCGGTCGAAACCGGCACGCCTGCTCGTCTCTGCCATGCCCACGATACCGCCTGCAGGGCCGGAGAGGATCGCATCCTTGCCGCGCAAATATTCCGCCGCAACCAGCCCGCCATTGCTCTGCATGAACAGCGGTGTCTGCCCATCGCCCAGCGCCGCCGTCAGGCCTGCGACATAGCATGCCAGAACCGGCGAGAGATAGGCATCGACGCAGGTCGTGTCCGCCCGTCCGATCAACCTAGCCAAGGGGCTGACGCGGTGGCTGACAGCTATTTCGGTGAAGCCCACCTCCTCGGCAATGCGGGCAAGTTCTTTTTCATGCGCAGAGAATTTCCAGCCATGCATCAGCACGATGGCGATAGCGGGCAGTCCCCGGTCGAATGCCGCCTGCATTCCGGCACGTGCTGCATCTTGATCCAGCCGTTGATACACCGTGCCATCCGCCCCAACCCGTTCATCCACTTCCAGCACCTCTGCGGGCAGCGGTTCGGGCTTCACGATCTTGCGCGCAAAGATGTCCGGCCGCTCCTGCGTGCCGATGGCCAGCGCGTCGCCAAACCCGCGTGTGATGGCCAGCAACACCGGTTCGCCCTTGCGTTCGAGCAGGGCATTGGTGGCTACCGTGGTGCCGATGCGGATGTCGGCGGGCGGCAGCGGCCCTTGCGCGATACCCGTCAATTGCCGGATCGCGGCGACGGCGGCATCGTCATATTGCGCCGGGTTTTCGGAGAGCAGCTTTGCCGTTTCCACCCTGCCATCGGGGTGCAGGGCCACGACATCGGTAAACGTGCCACCCCGATCGATCCAGAAATGCCATTTTCCAGCGCTCATGCGCGGCCCTATGCATCATTGGTGCCCCCGCGACAATTTGTTGCAAACGAGATGGCTTCGCACACTTGGCAGGATGGGGTTGAACGGTTAGTTTCCTACCATCAGCGCCTGCCCGATGCAGGTGACTTAGGGATCTGCATTAGGAGAACAGCATGGCCTTCCAGGTCACGATCAACGGTGAAACGCGCGAGATTGACGCGCCGGAGGACATGCCCCTGCTGTGGGTCTTGCGCCAGGAACTGGGCATGACCGGCACCAAGTTCGGCTGCGGTATCGGCATGTGCGGCGCCTGCACGGTGCATCTGGATGGTGTGGCCACCCGGTCATGCTCCCTGCCTGTTGGCGCGATTGGCGACCGCAAGGTTTCGACCGTTGAATCGCTGGGCGATACGCCGGTCGGCAAGGCCTTGCAGCAGGCATGGCTCGATACGGACGTGATGCAGTGCGGCTATTGCCAGGCAGGCCAGCTGATGACGGCCACGGCGCTGCTCAACGCCAATCCCGATCCCAGCGACGAGGATATCGACAATGCCATGCGCGGCAATATCTGCCGCTGCGCCTGCTACAAGCGGATCCATTCGGCCATTGCCCAGGTCGCAAGGGAGGACACTGCGAATGTCTGACACCGCAACCATGGCCACTGGCCCCGAACTGAGCCGCCGCACCTTCTTCAAGGTGTCCGCCATCGTCGGCGGCGGCATGGCGATCGCCGCCACCATGCCCATGGCCGCGAAGGCCCTGGGGCAGGGGGCACCGGCAGAGCTCAACGCCTTCATCACCATCCACCCGGACAACTCGATCACCATGATCGGCAAGAACCCCGAGATCGGCCAGGGCATCAAGACCATGCTGCCCATGCTGATTGCCGAGGAACTGGATGCCGACTGGGACCTGATCAGCATCCAGCAGGGTGATCTCGACATGGCCAGATATGGCGCGCAGATCGCCGGCGGCAGCACGGCAACGCCGATGAACTGGCTGCCGATGCGCCAGGCGGGCGCGGCTGCACGCCAGATGCTGCTGCAGGCCGCCGCCTTGCGCTGGGGCGTCGACATTTCCGAGCTTTCCACCGAGCCGAGCGTGGTTGTGCATGCCGCATCAGGCCGCCGTGCAACCTTTGGCGAACTGGCGGAAGAGGCCAGCCATACGCCCGTTCCGGACCTGCGCTCGGTGCCGTTGAAGGATGCCGCCGATTTCCGCATCATCGGGCGCGCCATTGGCGGGATCGACAGCCCCAGGATCGTTCGCGGCGAACCGATCTTCGGTGTCGACACCCAGCTTCCCGGCATGGTCTATGCCGCTTATGAGCGCTCACCCGTTTTCGGTGCGAAGATCGTCTCCGCCAATCTCGATGCCGCCAAGGCGGAGCATGGCGTGATTGATGCCTTCATCGTGGAAGGCAATGGCAACATCCAGGAACTGGTGGACGGCGTGGCCGTGATTGCCAGCAACTGGTGGCTCGCCAACAAGGCGCGCGCCAAGCTGGACGTGCAATGGGACAACGGTGAATGGGCCGATCATTCGACCGCCAAATACGATGAAACCGCCCGCAGGCTGATGGCCGAAGGCCAGCCGGAGGAAGTCTTTGCCTCCAAGGGCGATGTCGATGCTGCCTTCGCTGCTGCATCGGGCACGCTGGAAGCCGAATACCACTATCCCTTCCTCGCCCACGTGCCGATGGAGCCGATGAACTGCACGGCGCTGATGCACGAAGACGGGCGCATGGAAATGTGGGCGCCAACCCAGCTGCCGATGAACGGACAAATGTCCGTTGCCAATTACCTGGGCGTGGCGCCGGACAAGGTGACGGTGCACCTCACCCGCATGGGTGGCGGTTTTGGCCGACGGCTGATGAACGATTACATGGTGCAGGTGGCCGCCATCGCCAAGCAGATGCCCGGAACCCCCGTGCAGTTGATCTGGAGCCGCGAGGACGACGTCCGCACCGATTACTATCGCCCTGCAGGCTGGCACAAGTTGAGCGCCGCTTGGAATGAAAGCGGCAAGATCACCGGCTGGGCCGACCATTTCGTCACCTTCAACCTGGGCCCAGCAGGCGGGTTCAACCCGGCAACCATGTCGGCAACCGAATTTCCTGCCAACCACGTGGAGAACCTGCGCTTTGCCCAGAGCAAGATGCGCACCTCGGTTCCCATGGGAGCTCTGCGAGCACCGACATCCAATGCCATGGCCTATGTCATGCAAAGCTTCCTGGACGAAGTTGCACATGCACAGGGCAAGGACCTGCCCACCTTGCTCAACGAGATTGTCGCAGGGGAGGACAAGCAGGAAGGCGCTTTCGGATTTGGCGGCTTTGCCCCCGGCTTCGATCCGCAGCGGCTGCGCAATGTGACCGCCAAGGCGACCGGGATGGCCAATTGGGGCAAGCCGGTGGCCGAAGGCCATGCACTGGGCTTTGGCTATTACTACAGCCACCAGGGCTATTTCGCCGAAGTGGCCGAAGTCAGCCTGTCAGACCGCAACCAGGTGCTGGTACACAATGTGTGGGTGGCAGGTGACGTGGGCAGCCATATCATCAATCCCTATGGCGCGATGAACCAGGTCCATGGTTCGGTCATCGACGGCATCGGTCAGGCCCTGCAGCTGGCGGTAGAGATCGAAGGCGGCGCTTCCAAGCAGTCGAACTTCCACAATTACCAGGTTCCGCGCATGCCGACGGTGCCGCAGATCCATGTGGAATGGGTCATTTCGGATTATGCGCCGACCGGCCTTGGCGAACCTGCACTGCCCCCGGTGATCCCGGCCATTACCAATGCGCTGTTCGCCCTGACAGGCAAGCGCATTCGCGAATTGCCGATCGATACGGCGAAGCTGGTGTGATCTGAAGCGGGCGGGAACGGTCAGTCGAGGCTGACCACCCGCCCCGCCAGCCTTTCCACCTCTGCCCGGTCATGGCTGACAAGCAGCGTCGGCAGAGCAAGCTCGTCGCGGATCTGCTCGATAAGCTGTCGCATGATCTCCGCACGTCCGGCATCGAGCGAGGCCATCGGCTCATCCAGCAGCAGGAATCGCGGGCCTGACAGCAGCGCCCGGCCTATCGCCACGCGGCGCACCTCCCCGCCCGACAAGTTGGCGGGATAGCGTGCCAGCAGATTGCCGATGCCCAGCAGGTCGATCACCCTGTCGCGGCTGATCCACCGGTCCCCGCCCCGCGCCAGTTTCTCGCCATAGGCAAGGTTGGCGGCGACTTTCATGTGCGGGAACAGGCGAGCATCCTGGAAAACATAGCCCGCACGGCGCTTTTCGGGCGGAATATCCACTCCTGAAGCATTGTCGAACAACGTCTCGCCCGCGATTGCAATGCGCCCCTCATCAGGGCGGAGCAGTCCTGCAACGCAGTTGAGTATGGTGGTCTTGCCCGCGCCGGACACTCCGACAATGGCAGTCAGCGGCTCATCGCTGGCAAGATCGAAGACCAGCTCCCGGTCGCCGATGCGGTGGCGCAGGCTGATCTCAAAGAACATGCGCGCGCCTCCCTGCGGATCGCCGCACCAGCCATTCGGACAACAGCAGGGCCGCCAGCGAAAGCAGGATCGATATCACTGCGAGCCGCGCCACCTGCTCCTCTGCGCCGGGCACCTGCAGCCCCGAATAGATCGCCAGCGGAAGCGTGCGCGTCTGGCCTGCAAGGTTGGAAGCGAAGGTGATCGTCGCGCCGAATTCGCCCAGGGATCGCGCAAATCCGAGTGTTGCCCCTGCGGCAATGCCCGGCATGCTCAAGGGCAAGGTGATGGTGGCAAACGCCCGCCAGCGATTAGCGCCAAGGCTGCGCGCCGCATCGACCAGCCTGCGGTCCACCGCTTCGATCGACAGGCGCATGGCCCGCACCATCAGCGGCAGGGCCATGACCGCCGCCGCGAGCGCGGCCCCCGTCCAGTTGAAAACCAGCGTGATGCCGAACGCACTTTCCAGCCACGCGCCAATGGTGCCGTTGCGACCGAAAAGCACCAGTAATAGCCAGCCGGTGACCACAGGCGGCACAACCAACGGAAGATGCACCAACGCGTCGAGCAGGACGATTCCCGGAAAGCGCCTGCGCGCGAGCAGCCACGCCAGCCCATAGGCGACCGGCAGGGTCAGCAGCACTGCCGCCAGGCTGACCTTGAGCGAGAGGCCCACCACTGCCCATTCGAGTTCGCTCAGCATGCCGCGCACCCTTCGCGCAGCAGGAAGCCCGCAGACCGGAAAATGGCACTTGCTTCCTTGCCGGAAAGGAATTGCAGGAATGCCTCTGTGTCCGCGTTTTCCGAAGTAGCAAGCCGGGCAATCGCATAAGTGATCGGCGTGTGGACATTCGCGGGAAAGCGACCTGCCAGGCGGCCACTCTTCATGGCAAGCTGGTCGGTCGCATAGACGATGGCGTAGTCCACCTCTCCCCGTTCGACGAGGGCAAGCGCGCCGCGCACGCTGTCTGTCAGCACGGCTTGTGTCTGAAGCACATCCCATTGGCCCATGCTCTGGAGTGCCTCCCGCGCATAGCGCCCCGCCGGGACGCTATCTGGGTCACCCATGGCAAATCGCGCGTGCCCGATCAGCACGGCGGGAGATTCGCGATAGGCCCCCTCCGGTTCGAGACCCTTGCGGGCGACCAACACCAGCTCATTGCCGAGGACGACGCGGCGACTGTCGGCGTCGATCAGCCCTCGCTCGTCCAGCCAGTCCATCCATTGTTCGTCCGCCGAGACAAAGATGTCCGCCGGCGCACCTGCCTGCACTTGCCGGGCGAGCGATGCCGATCCTGCGAAGGAAAGGGCTGGCCGGGGATTTCCCTGCTGCTCCCAGACATCGGCGACCTCTTCCAGCACTTGCGTAAGGCTGGACGCGGCGAGCACGACCGGGCCGCGCTCCTCCTGCACCGTGCAGGAAGCCAACAGCAGTATAAGGGCAAGACCGGAAATGGCAGTGCGGATGGTTCTGATCACGTCGCATGCTATATACAGCGAACTATAGCAGGTCCAGCCTCCGGAAAGCTTGCCATTGCCATTCGTGATCAGGACGATAGTCTACCTGTCCAGGCAAGGGAGACAAAAGTTGACTGGAAAAGACGCCATGCGAGCAATGATCTTGGCAGCTGGAGCCGCAGCCCTGATTGCGGGTTCTGCACATGCCCAAACGTCGGGCTGGGGCTATTTTGAAGGCGAAAACGGAGTGTTGCAGGCAGGCGTAGCCAATGCCGAAGGCCAACAGCTGATCCTCAAATGTGACGAGAGTGGCGACAACAAGGTGTTTGCGGCGGTCCATTCACCCGAACCGCTTGCCAGACCGCAACAACGGCCACCGGCGCGCGATGTGCGGTTACAGTTTGACGGCGGGCGCATCATCGATACGCGTTGGCGCTTCCACCCCAACACAGCAATCGCCCTCAATAACCGGCGCGAGAGCACACTGCCCCTCCTTCTTAACCCGATGGTGGATGCCAATGAGCTGACGATCTGGCTGGATCGGGAAGACGGTCCGGAGATCCGCATGAGCTTTACCGTGACCGGCGCGAGTGATGCCATCAACCGCATCTTCGAGAGTTGCGGGGACAGCGCGAATCCGATCGGCTGAAACCTGAAGCTGCAGAAACACGAAAGCCCGCCCTGCCAATTCCGGCGGGACGGGCTTTTCACATACCCAGAAGCGATCAGGCCGGATAGGTCCAGGCGGAACCGCGCGCGAGATTGTCGGCGGCGAAATCCCAGTTCAGAAGGTCGTTCACAACCGCCTTCAGATAGGCGGGGCGCGCGTTGCGATGATCGATGTAATAGGCGTGTTCCCACACATCGATCACCAGCAGCGGGTTGAAGCCGCTATCGGCCAGCGTATCGCCATCGTGCGTTTCCTCGATGGAGAGCTTGCCATCCTTTTCGGCCAGCCACACCCAGCCGCTGGCGAAGTGACCAGCGCCGCGTGCTTCCAGCTGGGCCTTGAATTCTTCGAGCGAGCCGAAAGCCTGATCGATCTTGTCCGCCAGATCGCCCGATGGGCCGGTGGAGGAAGGCGTCAGCGACAGCCAGTAGAAGCCATGGTTCCAGCTCTGCGCGGCATTGTTGAACAGACCCGCGTTGGAACCGCGCGCCGCAACGATCACTTCTTCCAGGCTCTTGCCGTCCAGCTCCGTCCCCGCGATCGCCGCATTCATCTTGTCGACATAGGCCTGATGATGCTTGCCGTGGTGAAAGCTCAGCGTCTCCGCGGTAATTGCCGGGGCAAGAGCTTCATTGTCATAGGGCAAGGGCAAGAGTTCGAAAGCCAAGGGAGATTCCTTCCTGATTGTCTGGTTTGGATCGTGTCGCAGGATGCGCCGGACGTGCAAATCTTTGGGCACATCTTTGAGCACAGGGGACCTGCGGGCGTGACATTGGTGCCCAGCCGCGCCATTGCAAGAGCAGTATTTCTTCTCTGTGACCAAGGATAGGCGATGGCGCGCAGATATTTCGGGACGGATGGCATTCGCGGCCGGGCCAATGCAGGCATTCTTACCGCGGCGACCGCCATGAAAGTGGGGCAGGCAGCCGGCCGCCACTTCCTGCGCGGCGACCACAAGCACCGCGTGGTGATCGGCAAGGATACGCGCCTGTCCGGCTATATGATGGAAAACGCGCTCACCGCCGGCTTCACCAGCGTGGGCATGGATGTGATCCTGACAGGCCCGTTGCCGACTCCCGCCGTGGCACTCCTCACCCGCGAGATGCGCGCCGATATCGGCGTGATGATTTCCGCCAGCCACAACAAGTTTGCCGATAACGGCATCAAGTTGTTCGGCCCCGACGGCTTCAAGCTTTCCGACAAGGACGAGGAAGCCATAGAAGCTGAAATGGAGCGCGAGCAGGAACTGGCGCAGGGCGAGCATATCGGTCGCGCCCGCCGGATCGACGATGCCAAGGGGCGCTACATCCACGCAGTCAAGCAGTCGCTTCCCGACGATATCCGGCTGGATGACCTCAAGATCGTGGTCGATTGCGCCCATGGCGCGGCCTATGACGTCACGCCTACGGCCATCTGGGAATTGGGGGCCAAGATCATTCCGCTTGGCGTCTCTCCCAACGGCCGCAATATCAACGATGGCGTGGGCTCCACCGACCTTGCGGCCATCCAGGCGCGCGTGCTGGAGGAAAAGGCAGATATCGGCATTGCGCTCGATGGCGATGCCGACAGGCTGATCGTGATCGACGAGAAAGGCCAGATCGTCGATGGCGACCAGATCATGGCGCTGATCGCCACCAGCATGGCAAAGCGCGGCCTGCTGAAGGGCGGCGGCATCGTTTCCACGGTCATGTCCAACCTGGGGCTGGAGCGCTATCTGGCAGGCCAGGGGCTGGAACTTGTCCGCACCAAGGTGGGCGATCGCTACGTGCTCGAGGCCATGCGCGCAGGCGGATACAATGTCGGCGGCGAGCAATCCGGCCACATGATCCTGACCGACCATGCCACCACCGGAGATGGCACCATCGCCGCGCTGCAGGTGCTGGGCGCACTCGTCCGCACGGGCAAGCCTGCCAGCGAGCTCCTGCACCTGTTCGATCCCGTGCCGCAATTGCTGAAGAATGTCCGCTATGATGGCGGCGATCCGCTTGCCGCACCACCGGTGCAGAACGCCATTGCTGCTGCCGAAGCCGAACTGGCGGGATCGGGCCGCCTCGTCATCCGCAAATCCGGCACCGAGCCGCTGATCCGCGTGATGGCGGAAGGCGATGACGCGGAACAGGTTCACCGCCTGGTGGATTCGATCTGCGACGCGGTGCAGGCGGCGGTCTGATGTGATGGCCCTCGAGATGCGCCCCGATTGCGAACGATGCGGTGTGGGCCTGCCCGCAGAGGCGCCGGGCGCTTTCATCTGCAGCTTCGAATGCACCTTCTGCGCCGAATGTGCCGATGCGCTTGACGAACGCTGCCCCAACTGCGGCGGTGAACTGATGGACCGGCCCACGCGCGCAAAGAAGCATCACGCAAAGCATCCGCCGTCCAGCGAACGGCGATTCAAGGCAGCGTGAACAGCCGCCCGCCCCGCATCCTTGCCATTGCCGGATCGGACAGTTCCGGCGGCGCGGGGATTCAGGCGGACATCAAGACCATCACCATGCTGGGCGGCTATGCCATGACCGCGATCACGGCCATCACCGCGCAGAACAGCAAGGGCGTGACCGGGGTGGAGGTGCTCTCGCCCGATTTCGTCGCCGCGCAGATGGATGCCTGCATGGGCGATATCGGCGTGGATGCGGTGAAGATCGGCATGCTGGGCAGCGCCGATATTGCCGAAGTGGTGGCTGACCGGCTGGAAGACCTGCCCTGCCCCATCGTCTTCGATCCCGTCATGGTTGCAACCAGCGGCGCTTCGCTAGCCGATCAGGCGACGATCGAGGTCTTCGAATGGCTGATGGAACTTGCAACCCTGACCACGCCCAACTTGCCTGAGCTAGAGCGGCTTTCGGGAATGGAGATCGCCGATGAGATTCAGCTCTCAGAGGCATCCGGCGCCGTACTCGACAGGATAGGTGGTGGCGCAATTCTGGCAAAGGGCGGTCATTGGAAGGGCGGTTTCATCCTTTCGGGAAATTCTGCCCCCGTCAGCACCGACAATCTAATTGTCGATACGCTCTACACGCAAAACGCGCAGGGGCACTGGAATGAACAAGCATGGTCCGATCCGCGCATCGACACGCGCCACAATCACGGCACCGGCTGCACACTTTCCAGCGCCATCGCCACGCTGCTCGCCAAGGGTCTCTTGCTGGAGGAAGCCATCTCCGAGGCGCGCCAGTTCGTTCGCAAGGCGCTCGAAAATGCGCCCGGATTTGGTGCAGGCCACGGGCCGATGGGGCATCAGGCGGTGCGCTAAGGGCCTGCTTCAGTCGCAACCCTGGATCGGGTCGGACAGGCGGTAGAACTCGCAGATGTGATGCCAGGCCTCTTCAGCGGTCTCGCACCAGCTGATCAGATCCAGATCTTCGTGATCGATCGTGCCCTCTTCAGCCAGCCCTTCGAAGTCGACGATACGATCCCAGAACTTCTTGCCGAACAGCAGGATCGGGATCGGCTTCATCTTGCCTGTCTGGATCAGCGTCAATAGCTCGAAAAGTTCGTCACAGGTCCCGAAGCCGCCCGGGAACACCGCCACGGCGCGCGCCCGGATGAGGAAATGCATCTTCCTGAGCGCGAAATAGTGGAAGCAAAGCGCGAGATAGGGCGTCACATAGGCGTTCGGAGCCTGCTCATGCGGCAGAACGATATTGAGGCCGATGCTTTCCGCACCGGCATCGCTGGCTCCCTTGTTCGCAGCCTCCATGATCGAGGGGCCGCCACCCGAACAGACGACAAACTGGCGCATGCCCTTCTCGACGATACCCCTGTCTCCTGACATCCTCGCCAGCTTGTAGGCCTCGTCGTAATATTTGGCCTTCTCGATCAGGTTCTGGGCAATCAGGCGCTCGCGGTCGGGCATGTCGGCCAGGCCAGCCTTCATCTCCTCTGCCTGTTCCGGCGAAGGAATGCGCGCCGATCCGTACATTACCAGTGTCGAGCCGATGCGCGCCTCTTCCAGAACCATCTCGGGCTTGAGCAGCTCCAGCTGGAAGCGCACAGGCCGCAATTCCTCGCGCAGCAGGAAATCGGTATCGCGAAATGCCAGGCGGTAGGATGGGTGCCGCGTCTGCGGCGTATCCGCTTCCCCGCTATCGGCAAACCTCGCTTCGGTTTGTGCGGGATAGAATTTTCGATCGACCAGATCGTGATCGTGTTCACGCTCGTCCCTGCGTTTGTCCAAGGTGATCCTCCTCATGCTACTGGTCCGCACTACGGCGTTGCGTGAACGGAAGAAAGGGGGCGCAGGCAGCGATGCCCCAAACGTCGTGCGCACACGCGGGGTCATGGTAAGAAAGTCTGGGAAGTGGATGCCCCGTGAGGATTCGAACCTCAATTGACGGAGTCAGAGTCCGTAGTCTTACCATTAGACGACGGGGCAATGGAGGCGGGCCTCTAGAACGCGCTCCGGATTCGGTCAAGGGGTGTAAGGCGCGGTGTCAGGCCGAACAGCTCGCCCCGCCCAGCACGCAGAAGCGCGCGCAATGCGGGTGGTTGAGTGCGACGGGTCTGTCCGCCTCTGCCAGCGTGGCGCCCAGGTCGAATTGAGGGTGATAGGGCAGCAAGGTGCAGGCGACGACGCGTGCGGCACCCTCGCCCTTGCGGTGGACGACCATGCGGCTCGATGCGCACATGATGTCGCCCGGTCTCTTGCCAAGAATACTCCAGCAGGCCTCGCTGATCTCGGGAACGTCTGCGCTGGCATCCATCTCGGGGAAGATCACCAGACGGGCAGGGTCATGCGCATCGATGTTAATGGCTTCGCCCGCAAAGAGCTGAGCATAGGCATCGCGCGCTGCCGACTCGCCCTCACCCGCCAGGCTCCTTCCGGCGGCGGCAATTGAGAATCCATTGGCAGAGAGCCACTGCAGCCCTTCGATCATTGGCGCCCAGCTGTTGGCGCCGCGCTCCCCCTCATGCACTTGCTGCGTATGGTGATCGATTGAAACGCGCAGGGTGAGCTTGCTGTCGAACCGTTCCTTCAGTGCCAGCAGCGCCGCCTCGTGCCGCCGCATGGGCTTCATCGCATTGGTGAGGACAAGCACCTCATGCCCGCGCGACAGGGTATCCTCCAGCATGGCGGGGAACTGCGGGTTCATGAACGGTTCGCCGCCGGTAAAGCCGATCTCGCGCACCGGGCGCCCTGACAACGTGATCTCGTCCAGGAAGCGCGCGGCCTCCTGCGCTGTCAGGTAGATCAGAGCGTCATTGGTGGGCGAACTGTCGATATAGCAACTGGCGCAGGCGAGATTGCACAGTGTGCCGGTGTTGAGCCACAGCGTGTCGAGCCTCTCCAGCGCAACCGTGGCCCGCGGCGAACCATCGGCGGTCTTGGCAGGATCGACAAACTTTCCGGGCCTGAGCGGCTGCTTTTCCGGCAGGGCGAACGGGGAAGGCCCGGCGGGCACATTCCGGCTTTTCGACCGCGTCGCCATCAGAACATCCGCCTCAGCCGTGCGATCAGTGCCGCCCATTTCTTCGGCAGGCCGCCGAAGACGGTCGGCTCCCATGCCTTGAAGGCCAGCGCCTTGGTGATCTCGGACCGGGTCGGATAGGAAATCACCGCCCCGCCCAGCGCGAATGTACTGCTCTTCCCGGTGATGGCCTGCGTCAGCGGCAGCAGCAGCTCACCGGCATTCTTGCCGACAATACTGGCGCCGACCACCTTCTTGCCCTTCAGCACCAGCTTCATGTGCCCGGCAGTTTCGCCTTCGGCCACGGCGCGATCATTGTGGTCGAAGCTCTCGCGGACAACGCTGATGGCATCGCCGTGCTGCTGCCGCGCCTCGTCCTCGGTCATGCCGATCTGCGCCACTTCAGGCTCGGTGTAGGTGCACCAGGGCAGCGCGCGCCAATCGACCTTGGTCGGAAGGCCGAGCGCGATTTCGAGCACGACGTTGGAGCCTTCATAGCCCGAGACATGCGTCAGGCGCGGCCCCTCGCGGCAATCGCCGATGGCGTAGATATGCTTCAGCGAAGCGCGGCGGCGGGCATCGGCCTTGATCCCGTTACGGCCAAGTTCCAGCCCCAGCTCCTCAAGTCCGTAGCCGGAAACGCGCGCCTTGCGGCCTACCGCCACCAGCAGGTGCGATCCGGAAATTAGTTCGCCACCATCGGTATGGACGGTGATCGCTGCCGAAGCGCCACCAACCTTCGTGGCCTTCCCATCCACGAAGCGCACCCCCTCACGCTCCATCTGCGCGACCACCACGGCAACCGATTCCGTATCATCGCGGCCCATGACCCGTCCCGGGTTGATGATGGTCACCTCGCTGCCCAGACGCCGGAAGCTCTGGCCCATTTCCATGCCGATCACCCCGCCACCGATAATGACGAGATGCACCGGCAGTTCAGCCAAGTCGAACAGGTTTTCGTTGGTAAGAAATGGGACGCTGTCGAGCCCGTCGATTGGGGGAATGAAAGGCTCCGACCCGGTAGCGATCACGATACGCGGCGCAGAAATCCTGCGACCTGCGACTTCGACCGTATGGCGGCCCACCAATCGGGCGTAATCGCGAATGACTTCGCAGCCCATCTCCTCGAACCGTTCCTGCGAATCGTGCGGGGCGATGGCGGCGATGGCGCCGTGAATGTGCTTGTGGACGCCTGCCCATTCGACCACCGGCGCTGCCAGTTGCACCCCCAGCCGCTTTTCCTCGCGGGCCTCCGCTGCGCGGCGGGCAGAGGAGATGAGCGCTTTGGACGGCACGCAGCCATTGTTGAGGCATTCGCCGCCCATCGCGCCCTTTTCGATCAACGCGACCTTGAGGCCGAACAGCGCGCAACCGCCCGCCGCGGTCAACCCCGCAGCGCCGCCGCCGATCACGATCACATCATGCGAATAATCCATCTGACCTCAAAGTAACCGAAAAGCCGTGCCAAGCGATAGAATTCCTGTCTATGTCCCCCAATTCGGATGCGAAGGATCATCGGTTTCATGAATCTCCAGAATGCGCAGGATTATTATGGCAAGGTGCTTGGCGGCAGCGAGGATTTGCGCACCGATGCCTGCTGCACACTCGAAATGCCCGCACCGGACATTCTGGAGGCTTTGAAGAACGTCCACCCGGTAGTGAAGGCCCGCTATTACGGTTGCGGCCTGGTGGTCCCGCAGGCGGTCGAAGGCTGCCATGTGCTCGACCTGGGATCGGGCAGCGGTCAGGACGCATACCTGCTGGCACAGCTGGTAGGAGCCAATGGCTCTGTCACCGGCGTCGATGCCACGCCCGAGCAGCTTGCCGTGGCGAACAGCCACCTTGATTGGCATGCCGAGCGCTTCGGATACCGCAACGTCCGCTTTGTGGAAGGCGATATCGAGCAGCTGGATGCGCTCGACCTTGAGCCCGCAAGCTTCGACGTCATCGTCTCCAATTGCGTGATCAATCTTGTCGCCGACAAGGAAGCGGTCTTTCGCGCCGCGCACCGCCTGCTGAAGCCGGGCGGCGAGCTCTATTTCTCCGATGTCTATGCTGACCGCCGCGTACCTGTGCATCTGCTGAGCGATCCGGTCCTGCATGGCGAATGCCTGTCCGGCGCGCTCTATTGGGGCGATTTCGACATGCTGGCCAAACGCGCGGGCTTTGCCGATCCGCGCCTGGTGACGGACCGCCCACTAGGCATCAACGACGCCGAAGTGGCGGAGAAGCTGGATGGCATTTCCTTTGTTTCCGCCACCTACCGCCTGTTCAAACTGGCCGGGCTGGAGCCGCAATGCGAAGATTACGGCCAGGCCGTGATCTACCGGGGCACGGTGCCGGGGCAGGAGCAGATGTTCCACCTCGACAACCATCACGCCATCGAGCGCGGACGCATATTCCCTGTCTGCGGGAATAGCTGGCTAATGCTGGCCGAAACGCGGCTGGCCCCGCATTTCGACTTCATCGGCAGTTTCGACACACATTTCGGCGTCTTTCCGGGATGCGGCAGCGCCGTTCCATTTGGCCAGAGCGATGCCAATCCCGCCAAGTCCGAAGGGACATCGTGCTGCTGAAGATCCTCGTCACCGGCGCTGCCGGACTGATCGGCGGGGAAGTCTGCGCACGTCTCTCTGCACGCGGCCACGCGGTGACCGCGATGGTCCATCGCACAAGATTAGTGCGTGGCAATGATGGCAGGCCCGTACCCGTCGCCCGCACGGTGTCAGGCGACATCACGCTGCCGCTGATGGGCCTCGACCCCTTCGACCACGCTATCGACCTTGTCGTGCATTGCGCTGCCTCGCTAGCATTCGATGCGCCAGAGGAGGAACTGGAACGCGACAATGTGCAGGGAACACGCAATGCGGCGGAGTTCGCAAAGGCCTGCGCTGCGCGCTTCCTGCATGTCAGCACCGCCTATGTCTGCGGTCTCAACGATGGTGTGATTGAAGAGGTGCCGGTTCGCGCTGGAACGCGCTTCGCCAATGGTTACGAGGCGAGCAAGGCCCGCGCCGAAGGCGTGGTGGCGGCAAGCGGCGTGCCCTTCGCCATTGTCCGCCCGTCGATCACGCTCGGCGATAGCGAGACGGGGAAAATCCGGGAATTCCCCTCGCTCTGCAACGTCATTCGCCTGATGGCGCGCGGCAAGGTTTCGGTCCTGCCCGCCGATCCTGCCTCCACGCTTGACCTTGTGCCGATCGACCATGTGGCGGAAGGGCTGGTGCGTATCGCCGAACGCATGGAGCAGGCGCAGGGATGCTATTTCCACCTCACCGGTTCCGCGCCGCTGCCATCGGTCGAACTGGCGCAGGGCGTACGCCGCATCCCGCACTTTCCCGACCCGCTTTGCGTGATGCCAGGGAATTACGACCCCGCAATTCTCCCGCAAGCCGAGCAGCGCGTCGCAGCGCGCATGCTCGGCACTTTCGGCACCTATTTCACCCGCGCCCCGCGCTTCGACGATACGAACTTCCGCACGCTGACCGGCCTCGCATGCCCTCCCACCGACACCGCCTGGCTGGGACGACTGATCGCTTATGGCATGGCATCGGGATATCTTCCGGCTGCGCCTAGCGCACGTCCGGATAATGCCTTTCCAGCCGTTCCCGCGCTCCAGTAGCCCAGAGAAAACCCATCTTGAGGTAGATCCAGTTTGCTTTCACCGCGCCCCATTCGGCAATGCGCCGGTCGGAAGTTTCGATGGCGCGCGGAACAAGCCTGATCTTCCCCAAGCGCGCCATTGCAATGCACAGATCCGCCTCTTCCATCACCTTGGCGGCAGGGTCGCACCCGCCGATTTTCAGGAAATCGGCGCGGCGGAAGAACATGCCGTGGTCTCCGAACAGCAGGCGCACGCCCTGCACGAACAGGTGCGGGCGGAACACCAGCGGCGCGTACCAGGTCTTGGCCCAATTGTGCAGCGTGGTGCCCCAGCGCGTCTTTTCGGGCCCGCGAATGATCGGGGTGAAGCTGGCGAGCGCTATCCCGGGATCGGCAAGCGTGCTCCCGATTACCGCCATCGCATCAACTGGCGGATAGCTATCGGCATGCAGCACCAGCACCGCATCGCCCTCTGCCGCCTCGACACCTGTGTTGATCTGCAGCCCGCGCCCGCGCTCGCTTTTCACCACGCGCCAGCCATAGGATTGCGCCAGCTCTGCCGAACCATCTTCGCTGCCACCATCGACGCAGAGTATCTCGCAAGGCGCGGGATCGAGCGCCTGCAGTGCCTCTCGCAGGCGGGGCAGCGCCTTCGCTTCGTTGAGCATGGGGATAACAATCGAGATACGCATCAAGCGAGCAGTTCCGGATGAAACTCCAGATCCTCGGGCCGGTCGCAATCGCCCAGCGGTTCGAGCACAAGCACAGTCAAACGACGCGCGGCAAGCCGCGCCATTGTCTCCTCCAACACAGCGCCTGTGCCCCAGGGCATATCGGTAAAAAGAAATGGCACTGACCGGTTGAACCCCAGCAAATAATAGCCGCCATCAAGCGCCGGCCCGATCACCGCATCGTTCGCTTTCAGGCCTTCAACCGCCAGCTGCAAATATTGTGCCTGCAGGTCTGGTACGTCCGCCCCGAGAAGGATCGCAGGTGCAGGCACACGGGCCAGACGTTCGCCCAGATCGCCATCCCCCTGTTCGAAGAGTTCGACATCCTCACCCAGCCATGCGGCAAACTCCGCCCGCGACGCGCCGGTGAACCACAGCGCAAAGGGCGCACCGCTTGTCCGGATCGTGGCAATGGTGCGTTCCACCAGCCTGCGGTGGACCCGCGCAGCGCCTTCTGCGCCCAAAGCCGGGATCAACCGCGTCTTGGCCGCACCCGGTGTCGGGTAGCGGGCGAAGAGCGCGATCCTGGGCGTCTTGGCGGCAGCGGTCATGCCTCTCTCCTAACGAGTGGACGCGGCTTTGGCGAACCTCCATGATTGCGCGCATGGCATCGCGATTCCTCAAGGCGCTGGGCGTGACCGTCACCGTAGGCGCGGTGGGTGCGATCCTGCTCGCCGAACGGGCGCGGCCCTTGCGCAAGCAGAAGCGCGAGGCTTTGCCCCGCATCGCCCGCAACGTTGCGATGGGAGCGGCCTGCCAGGCGATGATCGCAGCCGCGGAGGTTCCAGCCACGCAGGCGGTGGCCCGCCGAAATGCGGAACAGGGGCGCGGCATCCAGCACTGGCTGGGCGGCGGCATGCTGGGCAAGACGGCGGCTTTCCTGGCGATGGATTACGGTTTTTACCTCTGGCACATCACCACGCATAAGGTTCCTTTCCTCTGGCGCTTCCACCGCGTGCACCACATCGATCCCGATATGGACGCGAGCACGGCGCTCCGCTTCCATTTCGCCGACATGCTCGTTTCGTTACCCTGGCGGCTGGTGCAGGTACGCGTGAGCGGCGTCGATCCGGAGACGCTGAAGCGCTGGCAAGGCTTCTTCCTGCTGTCCGTCCTGTTCCACCATTCGAACACGCGCCTGCCCGGTGGATGGGAGAAGACGCTGTCAAAGGTCGTCACCACCCCCGCAATGCACGGCATCCACCACAGCCGGAAACTGTCCGAAATGGACAGCAACTGGAGCAGCGGCGTGGCCATATGGGACCATCTTCACGGCACCTATCGCGATCATGTGAAGCAGGAGGATATCGTGATCGGCGTGGATGATCCTCAGGCCGAACGCGATACCGAATTGCTCCCCGCCCTGCTCGCTCCGGCGAGGGAGGATGGCGGGAGGTAACAAGGCCGATACCGCTCACAACTTGCTACAAGACCTTCCTTACGTTAGCCTGACGTCAGGTTCCGCTCATGTGGCGGGTTTTTGAGTAGTGAGTATCTATCGAAATGGCGGAGATCATTCCGCCGGACGGTCGCGAGAAAAGGACCGGTGGACGCAGGGGCAAGGCTGACAAGCGCCCCAAGGCAAAACCGGCACCACAGCGCCCGAATACCGGCAAAGCCAAGCGCAATGGCAAAGAGCCCGCCCCAGCCCCGAATGGAAACGGCAAGGCATGGCTTCGTCCGCCACACCAGAATTACCGCCAGGCCTATGCCGCCATCGACCTCGGCACCAACAACTGCCGCCTGCTGATTGCCAAGCCCAACGATGACAACTTTGTGGTGATCGACGCCTTCAGCCGCGTGGTGCGGCTGGGTGAAGGGCTCGCGCAGACGGGCCGCCTTTCCGACGAGGCGATGGATCGCGCCGTCGGAGCACTGAAGATCTGTTCGGACAAGCTGCGCAAGCGCAATGTCCACCTCGCCCGCTCGGTCGCGACCGAAGCCTGCCGCCGCGCCAGCAACGGAGCGGAATTCATCGAACGTGTGCGCGAGGAAACCGGCGTGATGCTCGACATTATCAGCGCCGAGGAAGAGGCGCGACTGGCGGTGCTCGGCTGTCATATCCTGCTCGAAGACGGGATCGGGCCCGCGGTCATCTTCGATATCGGCGGCGGTTCGACCGAGCTGGTGCTGATCGAACCGGGCGCACCCATCCCGCACATCCTCGACTGGCAGAGCGTTCCCTGGGGCGTGGTTTCGCTGACGGAGACGGTCGGCAGCGAAGAAGGGACGAAGGAGGATCGCCTCGCCCGCTATGCCGAGATGAAGCGGTTGGTGAGCGAGAGCTTTGCCGAATTCGCCAAGCGGCTTGATGCCTACCGGTCCCCCGATTTGCGGCTGCTGGGCACCAGCGGCACGGTCACCACGCTGGCCAGCCTGCACCTGGACCTTCCGCAATATGACCGGCGTGCGGTGGACGGGCTGATCGTGCCCGCCAGTTCGATGCGCGACATCTCGCAGGAATTGTCCGGCCTCTCGCCCGAGGAACGCCGCCAGCTACCCTGCATCGGCAACGAGCGCGCCGGTCTGGTGGTGGCGGGCTGCGCCATACTGGAAGCCATCCTCGACATCTGGCCCGCACCGCGGCTGGGCGTGGCCGATCGCGGAATCCGCGAAGGCATCTTGCGCAGCCTCATGGCGGCCGATGCCGAAGGAGCGCAGGCACAGGCGGAAGTTCGTAGCCAGAAGAGCGGGGGCAACAGATAATGGCGCGCGCGGGAAATGACGCAGACCGCCGGCTCAAAACGGCCAAGAAACGCAAAGCCAGTTCGCAGCGCTGGCTGGAGCGACAACTCAACGACCCTTACGTCAAACAAGCCAAGGCCGAAGGATTTCGCAGCCGCGCGGCCTACAAGCTGATCGAGCTTGATGACCGCTTTGGCCTGGTCAAAGGCGCCAGGCGCGTGATCGATCTCGGCATCGCACCCGGCGGCTGGGCACAGGTTGTGCGCAAGCGCGCGCCCAAGGCGGCGGTCGTCGGCATCGATTTGCTGGAGACCGAACCGATCGAAGGCGTCACCATCTTCCAGATGGATTTCATGGACGAAGCCGCCCCGCAGGCGCTGGAAGATGCACTGGACGGCGCGCCCGACCTTGTGCTGTCGGACATGGCCGCCAACACCGTGGGGCACAAGCAGACCGACCATTTGCGCACAATGGCGCTGGTGGAGGCCGGCGCGTGGTTTGCCGTACAGACGCTGGAAAAGGGCGGTACATTCGTGGCCAAGGTGCTGGCAGGCGGGACGGATCGCGACATGCTGGACCTGCTCAAGAAGCATTTCCGCAACGTCAAGCACGCCAAGCCGCCGGCGAGCCGCAAGGGTTCATCCGAATGGTATGTCGTCGCGCAGGATTTCAAGGGGCGCGAGGACGAGGGATAGGAGCACAAAAGGAAAGGGCCGGGAAATCCCGGCCCTTCTTCCTGATGCGATTCGCCTTGCGAGCGGATCAGGCTCCTTCGGGAGCAGCCTCGGCCTCGACAGCTTCGGCCTCAACCTCTGCTTCGGCACCTTCTTCAGCCACGACCTCTTCCTCTGCCACCACGACTTCGGGAAAAGCAGGGCCGCCGCCATTTTCGAACAAGTAGAGCATCACATTGGCACGCTCCTGTGCGTCGCCCAGACCGGCAAAGCTCATCTTGGTTCCATTGGCAAAGGCGCGGGGGCTCTTGAGCCAGGCATCCACGTTTTCATAGGTCCATTCGCCGCCGTGATCGGCCAGCGCGCTGGAATAATCGAATCCGGCTGCATGCGTAGCGATTGCAGTGCCCATAACCCCGTAAAGATTCGGGCCGATACCCGTCGCACCGCCCTGCTCGATCGTGTGGCAGGCGACGCATTTGGCGAAGCTGTTGGCACCAGCTGCTGCATCGCCGCCTGCCAGCAGGTCAGCAAGAGAAGGGCCGGCAGCAGCACCGCCCGCTTCTTCAACGCCCTGAATCACATAGCCCATTTGCTCGGGACGCTCGGCCTCGGGCATGATCAGCCCGACGAAGAATCGCAGCAGGAGGGCGACAACGCCGGCAAAGAGGAGCCAGCCGAAAATAGTATTGAGACGGTCAGTCATGGATGTTTCATCTGCCAGATTGAGCCTGTTTGCAGCGCGCTCTAGTGGGGCATCGGCTTTGGCGCAAGTCCGATAGTGGCTTGTTTGCCCGCATCAGTGGCTTTAGGCGGCTTTCCACCATGCATAGTTTCCCTGCCCCCGCGCTCGAACTTGTCGAAAAGATGCACCTTGCTGCCAAGGACGATCCGGCGCGCGCCATCGCCTTCCAGGGTGCGCCCGGCGCCAATTCGCACCGTGCCGCCATGGAATATGCGCCCGATTCCCTGCCGCTGCCCTGCTTCAGCTTTGCCGAGGCGCTCGATGCGGTGAAGGAAGGGCGCGCAGGGTGCGCGATGATTCCCATCGAGAATTCGCAGGCCGGCCGCGTCGCCGATATCCATTTCCTGCTGCCGGAAAGCGGGCTGTCGATCGTGGGCGAATTCTTCATGCCCATCCACCACGCGCTGATGGCATTGGGGGACGGGCCTTTCGAGGCGGCCTACAGCCACACGCATGCGCTGGGCCAGTCGCGCCGCTATCTGGCGGAGCGCAACATCGTGCCGCTGAGCCATGCCGATACCGCCGGGGCCGCCGCCTACGTCAAGGAACTGGGCGATCCAGCCATCGCTGCCATCGCCCCTGCCATCGCCGCCGATCTCTATGGCCTCAAGATCGTCGACCGGCGCGTCGAGGATACCGAGGACAACACCACGCGATTCGTCGTGCTGGCGAAGGATGCGCTCGATCCGGCAAGCCTTGCAGGTGAAGATGCCATGACCACCTTCGTCTTCGAAGTGAACAACGTGCCCGCCGCGCTCTACAAGGCGCTCGGCTGCTTTGCGACCAATGGCGTGAACATGACCAAGCTGGAAAGCTACCAGAAGGGCACCAGTTTCGCCGCAACCATGTTCTATTGTGATATCGTGGGAGCGCCCGGCGATCCTGCCGTTGACCGCGCGCTGGAGGAACTTGCCTTCCACGCCAAGGAAGTGCGCATGCTGGGCAGCTACCGCTCGGCACGCGACCGCGGCTGAGATGGAACAGCGCGCCCATCTGCCGCGCGCGGCACTTCACATCGTCGAGGACAATCTGCAGGGTGCGGAGGTCATTGCCCTGCTCCAGCAACACCTGGACGAGATGTTCCAGTTCTCCCCGCCCGAGCAGGTCCATGCCATGCCTGTCGAGCGTCTGCGCCAGCCGGATGTCGCATTCTATTCCGCCTGGCATGATGGAGAGCTGGCCGTTGTGGGCGCGCTGAAACATCTGGGCGATGGCGATGGCGAGCTCAAATCGATGCGCGCCAGCGATTCCTACAGAGGGCGCGGCGCCGGGGAAGCCATGCTGCTGCATCTGATCGAGATCGCCTGCTTGCGCGGATACAAATGGCTGGGGCTGGAAACCGGCCGCACGGAGCCCTTCCACCCGGCACAGCACCTATATCGCAAGCACGGTTTTGCCGAATGCAAGCCTTTCGGCGATTACCTGCCGGGCGATTTCAGCATCTGCATGTCGCGCAGCCTCGACTGATCAGGCGGTGGCGCGGCAATAATCGGTAACGAAATCGGCATGCAACGGCATGCGCGACGCGGCCTGGCGGCATTCTGCGGCGATCTTGCGGATTTCCTGCGCGGCATGGTCGGGCGTCGCCCGGTCAGCCAGCGCATGGACCCCGCCGGGCATCACGCGCTGACCGATCAGCACCGAACTCCAGCTGCCGAGCTGGAACAGATGCCCGCCCGAAATGTCGAGAATACCGCGCGCCCGCCACACTTCGATCGTGTGCTTCAGGCTGTCAGGTATCTCCATATTGCGCGTGTAGCGCCAGAATTCGGAATCATCCCGCTCGGTCAGGTGGTAATGGGCGATGATGAAATCGCGCACGTCGAGCCATTCCTGCTCTGTGCGCCGGTTGAAGGCATCGGCCAGCGCCGGATCCATCGCCCGGGTCGGGAAGTATTCGACCAGCCGCTCGAGCGATGACTGCACGAAATGGATCGAGGTGGATTCGAGCGGTTCGAGGAAACCCGTCGACAGGCCAAGCCCCACGACATTCTTCACCCATGTCCGCTTGCGCCGCCCGGTGGTGAACTTGATCAACCGCGGCGTATCGAGCGCTTCGGCATCGAGCGTTGCCAGCAGGCGCTGTTCAGCCTCGCTTTCGGTTGAGAAGGCGCTGGCAAAGACATGGCCGTTGCCCGTGCGGTGCTGCAGCGGAATGCGCCACTGCCAGCCGACATCATGCGCGATGCCCTGCGTATAGGGTTTGAGCGGGCCACCCGCCCGTTTGCTGGGCACGGCCAGCGCACGGTCTGACGGAATATACTTGCTGTAATCGTCGAACGGTTCTTGCAGCGCACCACCCAGCAGCAGCGAGCGAAAGCCCGAGCAATCTATGAACAGATCTGCATCCAGTTTTCGCCCGTCCTCCAGCACCACGGCAGAGACAAAGCCGCTCTCGCCATCGCGCTCGGCATCGACGATGCGCCCTTCGGTCCGCTGCACGCCGCGCGACTCTGCGATCTTGCGCAAGTGCCCTGCGTAGAGATGCGCATCGAAGTGATAGGCATGGGTGTAGCGATTGGCGAGCTGCTGCTTCTGCGAGCCCGAGGGCATGAACCTGTCCTCGCGCGCAGCGGCGCGGGCCATGAACAGGTCCTGGTATTCGGGATAGTCTGCCTCTCCGGCAAGGCGGCCCAATAGCCACCAGTGGTGCAACTTTACCAGCGCGTCCATCTCGCGCCCGACCATGCCGAACTGGTGCAGGTATTTGTCACCCACGCGGCCCCAGTTGTGGAACTCGATCCCCAGTTTGAACGTGCCTTGCGTATCCGCCATGAAGGCCCGCTCATCCAGTTTCACGAAACGGTTGAACTTCTGCATGGGCGGGATGGTCGCCTCCCCCACACCGACAATGCCGATGGCGTCGCTTTCCACCAGTTCGATGGCAATGTCCTTCGACAGGGCGGTGGCGAGCATGGTCGCGGCCATCCAGCCGGAAGAGCCGCCACCCACCACCAGCACCTTGCGCACGCGGACATCGGCAGGGTTGTCAGGCAGGTATTCGTCGGCTGCGATCTGGGTCATGCAACGCATATTGGCCGCTCATTCGTCGCGGCGCAATGCGAAGCATTTGCTTCGCGCGGCAAGCCATGCCACGACAGCAAATTGTGACGAGGATTTCGGGGGATAGCGCATTCGATCGCGATTGGGACGCCATGCGTTCCGACGGCGATATCCAGTTCGCGCCCGTGGAAGTCCCGCAGCAGGCACCCGATCCGCCGCCGGACTGGCTACTTCGCCTGTTCGAGTTCCTCGGCGACCTCTTCTCCCCCATCGCGCAGGCCATCGCTTATGGTTGGCCGGTGATCTTCTGGGTGCTGGTAGCCATCGGTGTGGCGCTGGTGCTCTATGCCATCTACCGCCTGGTCGATCCGGAACGTTTCGTGCGGGGCGAAAGGAAAGCGCAAGAAAGCTGGACGCCCGACCAGGGAGCAGCACTGCAATTGCTGGAAGAGGCCGATCGCCTCGCCGCCGAGGGCCGCTTTGACGAGGCGACGCACCTGCTGCTGCAACGATCGGTCGGCCAGATAGCCCAGATCCGGCCCGATCTGATCGACCCGTCAAGTACCGCACGCGAAATCTCCGCCCTGCCCGCGCTGCCCGATGCCGCGCGCGCGGCCTTCGGCACGATTGCCGGGCGGGTGGAACGCAGCCTCTTCGCGCTGACCCGCCTCGATGCGGATGACTGGCAGGCCGCGCGCAGTGCCTATGCCGAATTTGCGCTTGGCTATCGGGCGCTCGCCACATGAGCCGCGCGGCAAGCCCTTTCAGCCCCGGCAAGGTGGCGCTGGTGCTGCTGGTGGGGGCGGCGGCCTTCCTGCTGCTGCTTTATGCGCTGGCCGAGGGTTGGACTGGCGATGCGAACGAGCGGAACACCGCCCATGCCAATTCCAACGCGCTCAACGGCTTTAGGGGGCTGGTTACGCTGCTCGAGCAGCGCGGCTACGATGTGAGCACCTCGCGCAACAGGGACATGGTGGATATCGACGGCCTGCTGGTGCTGACGCCGGGCACCAATACTGACCCCGACGAATTGCAAAACGTGCTGGAGCAGCGCCGCTATGTCGGGCCAACGCTGATGATCCTGCCCAAATGGTTCAGCGCACCGCTTCCTGCTGAAGCACCGGAGGGCACGCCCGTTGACTGGGTGCGCCTTGGTGGAGGCCTGACACCGCTGTGGTTCGAACAGGTGGACATGCTGGAACCGATGGAACTTTCCATGGGCAGCACAAGGGGATGGCGCGGGATCGGACTTGAAGGCGCGCTACCCGACAACGCGCAAGCGCAGGCCATTACCGAAATCCCCGAGAAGGAGCTGTTCCCTCTGGTCAGCGACACCGAAGGCGATTTGCTGGCCGGATACTGGAACCGCAACGGTTACCACCCGGAGCTGGCCGAGGCTGGGGGCGTGCAATTCTCCCCTGAAGTGGAGGATGCTCAGGACGACGAGATCTGGCCGCTGGTGATCGTCGCCGAACCGGACCTCATCAACAACTATGGCCTCGCCGATCGCAACCGCGCGCTGCTGGCGCTCAACCTCGTTGAACTTTCGCTCGAAGACTACGACCTGCCGATCGTCTTCGACATGACCATGCCCGGCTTCGGTGGCGGGGAGAACCTGCTGACGCTCGCCTTCCGCCCGCCATTCCTGGCAGCGACTTTGTGCCTGCTGCTCGCAGCGCTCGTGATTGCCTGGCGCGCGTTCCGCCGCTTCGGACCTCCGCTGGCCGAAGCGCCCGCCTTGACGCGCGGCAAGACCCAGCTTGCCCTCAACGGTGCCGCGCTGGTGGAACGCACGCGCCGCTGGCACCTGCTGGGCGCGCCCTATGCCGTACTTGTCTCTCGCCGGATCGCCACCGCGCTGCATATCCGCGAGGGAGACGAGATGGCGCGCGAGGCGGCAATCGATGCCGCGATGGCGTCGCGCGGGCTCGATGGCCCGAGCTTTACCCACAGTGCCGAGGTACTACGCAACGCGCGCCGCCCGGCCGAATTGATGCGCGCAGCAAGCGCGGTGAGATCTATCGAAAGGATGCTGAAACGATGAGCATGACACTGGAAGACGCGCGCAATCTGGCGCAGTCGATCCGAGGCGAAGTGGCCAAGGCCATCGTCGGGCAGGAAGAAGCGGTCGAGCACCTGCTGATCGCGCTCATCTCTCGCGGCCACGTGCTGCTCGAAGGCCCGCCCGGCACCGCCAAGACCTTCATGGCGCAATGCTTCAGCCGCGCGACCGGCCTTGATTTCGGGCGCATCCAGTTCACGCCCGACCTGCTGCCGGGCGACATTCTCGGCTCCAACCTGTTCAACTTCCAGACCAGCCAGTTCACGCTCACCCGCGGGCCGATCTTCTGCGAACTGCTGCTTGCGGACGAGATCAACCGCACGCCGCCCAAGACTCAGGCAGCGCTGCTCGAAGCCATGCAGGAGCGCCGCGTTACGCTGGATGGCGAGACGCATGCGCTGAGCGACAATTTCATGGTCGTCGCCACGCAGAACCCGATCGAGAACCAGGGCGTCTATCCTTTGCCCGAAGCGCAGCTCGATCGTTTCGCCTTCAAGCTGATCGTGCCCTATCCCACGCTGGAAGAGGAGGCGCGCATTGTCGAACGCTTCGCGCGAAACAGCGGCCCGCCGCGCGCGGAGGATTTCGGCATTGAACAGGTGGCAGACGCGGCGCGGATCAAGGGGGCGCAGGATGCCCTGAAGGAGGTTACGCTCGCGCCCGAAATCGTCCAGTACACGGTCAACCTCGTGCGGGCCACGCGCGACAATCCCGAAATCGCCAGCGGGGCAAGCCCGCGCGCTGCGGTGCTGCTGGCCAATGCCGCCCGCGCCCGCGCAGCGCTGCATGGCCGCAATTATGTGATCCCTGACGACGTGAAGGCACTCGCCACCGCAGCCCTGCGCCACCGCCTGCTGCTTTCGCCTGCGGCCGAAATCGAAGGGCGCCAGATCGAGGATCTCGTCGCCGATCTGATCGAGCAGACAGAAGCACCACGTTGAATATCGGCGGCCTCGCTCCACCTGTTCCCCTCCCGCTCGCGGGAGGGGCAGCGAGACTTGGTGAGCCGCAGGCGAGCCTAGTCGCAGCGGGGTGGGCTCTTGCGATCCCCTGCCCTCCCCCATGCCCTCCCGCCAGCGGGAGGGGGGTTTGAAGTTCGCCTTTCCCATTGTCCCCTCGGCACGATTGCTGGTGTTGCTGGTGTTTCTGGCACCGGTGGCGCTGGTGGTGGCCGCGACCGCACCCAGCGCCTGGATCATCGCGCCTGCGCTTGGCCTGTCGCTGCTGCTGGTGATGCTGCTGGACGGATGGATGGCTGGCCCCCTGGTGGCAATCAAGCTTCATTTCCCTACAGATGCCGAAGTCGGCCAGCCTGCCGAGCTTCGCATCGTCGCCGAGATCGATCGCGATTCCGATGCCCGCCTTCCGAACGCCGCCATCGGTTTCGACCCGCGCCTGGGGGAAGGTGGCACGACGCACTTCGAACTGGCGGGTACGGGCACAGCTTCGGTATTCTCGGGCGCAGCGCACATTGCCCCTTCACGGCGCGGAACCGGCGCCGTGCATGATATCTGGCTGCGCTGGGGTGGGCCGCTCGGCCTTGCCGTCCGGCAGGTGCACCGCAAGTTTGACCACCCGGTCCGCGTCTGGCCAGACTTGACCCCCACACGCTCGCCAGTGCTGCAAGCCTTCCTGCGCGATGCCCAGTTCGGCCTCATCTCCCGCCGCATTCGCGGTGAAGGCACGCAATTCGAGGCGCTGTCCGAATACGAAGCCGGCATGGATCGCCGAAGGATCGACTGGAAGGCCAGCGCCCGCCACACCGCGCTCTATGCGCGTGAGAACGAGGCGGAGCGCGATAACCAGATCGTCTTCGCCTTCGATTGCGGACAGGCCATGTGCGAGCCGGTGGATGGCCTCGCCCGCCTCGACCGTGCGATATCCGCCGCCCTCACCGCATCCTATGTCGCGCTCAAGGGCGGTGACCGCGTTGCCCTGTTCGGCTTTGCCGACAAGCCCAGCCTGTTGACACCCTTCGTCACCGACAGCAGGTCTTTCCACCGGCTGCAGACATCGGCCGCCGAGCTTGACTACCTCCCGCGCGAGCCCAACTTCACGCTGGCGCTGGCGACGCTCACTGCAAGGCTCAAGCGCCGCTCGCTGATCGTGCTCTTCTCCGATTTCACCGACCCCACCTCCGCCGAACTGATGGTCGAAAGCGTTCAGCGGCTGGTGCGCCACCACGTCGTCATCTTCGTGACCATGGTGGATACGGAACTGGAGAAACTGGTAGCAGCAGATCCGAATGACCTCGCCGACATTTCCACCGCGGTCGCCGCCGATGCGCTGGCGCATCAGCGCGCCATCGTGCTCCAGCGGCTGCGGCAGGCGGGCGTCGATGTGATCGAGGCGCCGCATGATGCCATCGGATACCGCCTGATCGATCGCTATTTGCGGGCCAAGCAGAAGGAGGCCGTCGGCTGATGGCGCTTCGACTCTTCTCGCGCCGCGCGATCGCCCCGTCCGCGGATATCGAGGCGGCCAGCCTGCGATCGGACCGCTTCCGGCTCGAACGCGAGGTCGATTGGCAGCGACTCGAACTGATCGTGGAAGCGCTGGAGAAGAACCGCCCCCGCCGCATAGCAGACGATGACCTGCTCGAACTGCCCGTGCTCTATCGCAAGGCTGCCTCCAGCCTCGCGGTCGCGCGCGAGACATCGCTCGATGCGGCAACGCTCGCCTATCTGGAATCGCTGGTGCGGCGCGCATGGTTCCAGGTCTATGGCCCGCGCAGCGGCCTGTTCGCCTGGCTGCGGCAATTTTTGGGAGGCGGCTGGAGCGCCGCGGTGCGTGATCTCTGGCTGGATATCTGCATTGCGCTTTCCGTCATGGTGGCAGGCACGATTGTCGGCTGGCTGCTGGTGGAAAGCGACCGCCAGTGGTTCTACGCGCTGGTGCCGGCGGGAATGGCTGGCGGAAGGCAACCAGGGGCGAGCCGCGAAGCCTTGCAGGAGGCATTGCAGGGCACCGAGAACGCGGAAGGCCTGACGGTGTTTGCCGCCTCGCTGTTCTCCAACAACAGCGGCGTATGCATCCTCGCCTTTGCGCTGGGCTTCTGTTTCGGCATCCCCACGCTGCTCTTGCTGGTACAGAACATGGCGCTGCTCGGGGCCATGTGGTGGGTTTTTGCCGGTGCAGGGCTGGAATGGGAATTCGCCGCCTGGCTGAGCGTTCACGGCACGACCGAACTCTTCGCCATCCTGCTCTCCGGCGCGGCGGGGCTGCACATCGGGCGCAGCATGGCCTTTCCCGGCAAGCAATCGATCCTCGCCGCTGCATCGGCCAGCGGAAGGCGCGCGGCGCAGGTGATGGTCGGCTGCGTGATCATGCTGGTGATCGCAGGGCTGCTCGAGGGCTATGCCCGCCAGCTTGTCGGCACGGCGGCGGGCCGCGCTGGTATCGGTGCGGCCATGCTGTTTTTCTGGATCAGCTATTTCCTCCTCGTGCCAAGGCCGCCCGATCATGCGGGAGGCAAGGCCCGATGAGCGCCGCAATCGCGCGCAACCGGTTCCGCGCCAGCGAGGCCAAGCGCCAGCGTCAACTGGTCACTCCCGAGGGCCTGTCCCTGCCGCTGACCATCGCCAGCCGCGGTGCAAGGGCGGGCGCACTGATGCTGGACCTGCTGTTCATCGGGCTTGGCGCCTTTGCGCTGATCCTGTTCCTCGTGTCGATCGGCATCGGCGTGCTGAGCATCGGGGCCTCCTCCAACCAGAGCCCCGCACTGGAGTTCGTCGCGGTGCTGCTGATCATGCTGTTCTGGTTCGCGCGCTATGGCTACTTCCTCTATTTTGAACTCGGACCCAAAGGTGCGACCCCGGGCAAGCGGCTGCTGGGCATTCGCGTTGCCGCACGCGATGGCGGCAGGCTGACGGCAGAAGCGGTGATCGCGCGCAACCTGATGCGCGATGTCGAGGTGTTCCTGCCTACGTTCTTCCTGCTGGGCGGGGCACAGGAGGCTGGCGTAGCGGGAAGCGCCGCCACGGTGTGGCTGGCAATCTTCGTGCTCTTCCCCTTCCTCAACAAGGACCGCCTGCGCGCGGGCGATCTGGTGGCGGGCACCTGGGTGGTCGAAGCGCCCAAGGTAAAGCTGGCCGAAGCCATGTCGCTCGCGCCCGACCGGCGTGAGGACTACCGGTTCGGTGAGGCAGAGCTTTCCGTCTATGGCGAGCACGAATTGCAAGTGCTCGAGAGCGTGCTGCGGCAGGACAGCGATGAAGCGCTGCGCGAAGTGGCTCAGGCGATCTGCCGCAAGATCGGCTGGATGCCGGGAGCCGGGCACGACCGCGAGTTCCTCGAAGCATTCTACGCAGCGTTGCGGGACCATCTCGAACGCGGCATGCGCTTCGGCAAACGCAAGGCGGACAAACATGACGCAGGCTGACCGCCGTGTTGTCCTGCGCCCGCCACGGCCCGAAGATGCCGGGCCGCTCGCCCGCTTTGCGCGTGACGCATTCGATGCCGCTTTCGGCCAGCTCTACAATCCCCAAGACCTCGCCGCCTTTTTTGCGCAGTACAAGACGGCCGAAAGGTACCGCGCAGCCATCGAAAATCCGGCCGTCCGCATCCAGCTTGCCGAAGTGGACGGGAAGCTCGCCGCCTATTGCCTGATCGTACTTGGCGAACAGTTCGCCGACCATCCGGACCCCCGGCCCCGGCGGCCAGTCATGCTCAGCCAGCTCTATTGTGCGGGGGAGGCCACCGGCATGGGACTGGGCACCGCCCTGATGGACTGGGCCATGGCCGAAGCGCGCCATTGGCAGGCCGACGCGATAACGCTGTCCGTATACAGCGAGAATTTCGGCGCCCAGCGCTTCTACCAGCGTTATGGCTTCCGCCGTGTGGCCGATATCGATTTCTGGGTCGGCAACCACCGCGACGACGAGTATCTCTATGAACTTCTTTTGTGATTCCAACCCACCGAGCGGTTAATGCGAAATTAGGGAATTTCCGCGAGTATCTGCGCCTACCCGGCGGAGAGAGCGGACTATAGATGGCTGTCGCAGAACCCCTTTTGCCTGCATCAGGCACGACCAATCTCCCTCTGGGCGAGGATTTGCTGCACGATCTTGTCATCGAGCAGGCGCTCGCCGCCGTCCGCACGCACCTGGGCGTCGACATCACCTATATCTGCCGGTTTGCGGACAACGACATGGTCGAGGTAACGCATTTGTGCAGCGACCAGGACATGGCCTTCCAGCGCGGTTTTCGCGAGCCGGTGGAACAGTCCTACAGCTGGCACGTTCTCGAAGGTCATCTGCCCGAACTCCTGCCCGACGCGGCAGCGAACGATATTGCCGCCTCGCTTGGCATTACCGCCGGCCTGCCCGTTGGCTGCCACCTTGCCCAGCCGCTGTTCCTTTCGGACGGGACAGCCTGGGGCTGCTTCTGCGCCATCGGGCTGGAGCCGGACCCGAGCCTGAACCTGCGCGATCTTGCCGTGCTGCGCGCTTTCGCCAGCCAGGTGGTCGAACGCATCGAACGCGGTCTCGAGATCGAGACCGAACTCGCTGCCACCGAAGCCCGGGTCGAGGAAATGCTCGACGGCAGCGCCATCACCATCTTCCACCAGCCGATCTATGCGCTGGGAAACAACGAGCCGGTGGGCGTCGAATGCCTCGCCCGGTTCCCCAACACCACCAAGCGCGGACCGGCGGACTGGTTCGACGATGCCGAAAAGGTCGGCAAGGGCGTGGAACTGGAACTGGCCGCAGTGCGCGCCGCGCTGGAAACGCTGGACCATGTGCCCGATGGCAAGTTCGCCACCATCAATGTTTCGCCGCAGACCATCGTATCGGGAGAACTCGAACCGCTGCTTGAGGGCGTCGATCGCAACAAATTGGTGATCGAGGTGACCGATTGCCAGCAGGTGCAGATCTATGCCGCCATGGTCGAAAAGATGCCGCAGCTGAAGCAACTGGCCCGCATCGCCATGGACCATGTTGGCACCGGCTATTCCTCGCTGCGCCATGTCGCGGAGTTCCGGCCCGACTTCCTGAAGATGGACATGTCGCTGACCAGCGAGATCGACAAGGATCCTGCCCGCCGCGCGCTGACCGGCGCGATGGTGGAGCTGGCGCGCGAGATCGGCTGCCAGGTGATAGCCGAAGGCGTGGAGAGCGCCGAGGAGCGTGACGCCATGGCGGCGCTCGGCGTATCCTACGGCCAGGGCTATTTCTTCGCCCGCCCGCTGCCCGTGGTGGCTGCCCAGCAGCACCTGCTGGGCCAGGCCGAAATGGATGAAGAGCCCGACATCTCCCCCGAGGAAACCCGCGGCACGCCCGAAGACCATGGCCAGCCCATGCTGAAACACGGCTGATCGGCCCGCCGGACTTTACACATTTAACACTGTCCAAAGGCAAAAATCCCTCCCTTGGCGGAGGAGGTGATTTGCCATGCGGAAGCGGCGCGATGGAGAGTGTGCGGCGGATCATGTCGCGGCTCTATCGGGCTGTTTCGCCTGTAGGAAAGGGGCGCGGGACGGAACCTGAATTCATCGGAGGGGAGTTCCGGATAATTAAATATACTGTCCCCGGAAGTC
>JAHEBH010000021.1 GCA_024642335.1 Erythrobacter sp. | reverse complement strand
CACGTCGGGCGTGGCGATGGGGCCGATTTCCTTGCGCACCCACTGGATCAGTTCCTTGCGCAATTCCTCGGTGTCCTCGACGCCTTCCATGGTGGTGACATAGGCGTAGATGCCCTGGCCTTTGATGTCATGCGGCATGCCCACCACGGCAGCCTCTGCCACGGCGTCATGGTCAACCAGCGCGCTTTCCACTTCGGCGGTGCCCATGCGGTGGCCGGAGACGTTGATGACATCGTCTATGCGTCCGGTGATCCAGTAATAGCCATCCTCGTCGCGGCGGCAGCCATCGCCCGTAAAATACTTGCCGGGGTACTGGGTGAAGTAGGTCTGGATGAAGCGGTCGTGGTCGCCATAGACGGTGCGCATCTGGCCGGGCCAGCTGTCGAGGATGACGAGCGCACCTTCGGTTGCACCCTCCAATATTTGCCCGTCCGCAGGATCGACCACCGCGGGCTGCACGCCGAACATCGGAAAGCTCGCGCTGCCGGGCTTCAAGGCATGGGCGCCGGGCAGGGGAGTGATCATGTGCCCGCCCGTTTCGGTCTGCCACCATGTATCGACGATCGGGCAGCGCGCATCGCCCACCACGTTGTAATACCACTCCCATGCTTCGGGGTTGATAGGTTCGCCAACAGAACCGAGAATTTTCAGACTCTTGCGGCTTGTTCTTTGCACCCAGTCGTCACCTTCGCGCATGAGGGCGCGCAGGGCAGTGGGGGCGGCGTAGAACTGTTCGACCTGGTGCTTGTCGACCACCTGCCAGAAGCGGGAGAAGTCGGGATAATTGGGAACGCCCTCGAACATCAGCGAAGTCGCGCCATTGGCGAGCGGACCATAGACGACGTAACTATGCCCGGTGACCCAGCCGATATCCGCCGCGCACCAGTAGATCTGGCCGGGACGGTAATCGAACACATATTCATGCGTCATGCTGGCCCACACGGCATAGCCGCCGGTGGTGTGCAGCACGCCCTTTGGCTTTCCGGTGGAGCCCGAGGTGTAGAGGATGAAGAGCGGGTCTTCTGCGTTCATCTCCTCCGGAGCGCACTCTGCGGGCATGGTGGCAACAGCTTCGGTCCAATCGACATCACGGCCTTCGATCATGGGCACGTCGGCACCTGTGTGGCGCAGCATGATGACCGTATCGACCTTGGCTTTGGCGCAAGCAGCATCGACGTTGGCCTTGAGCGGAACCTTCTTTCCGCCGCGCAGACCCTCGTCGGCGGTGAGGACGATGGTGCTTTCGCAATCGGTGATGCGTCCCGCCAGCGCATCAGGGCTGAAACCGGCAAAGACGATCGAATGCACCGCGCCTATTCGTGCGCAGGCGAGCATGGCCACGGCCGCCTCGGGCACCATCGGAAGGTAGATGGTGACCCGGTCACCCTTCTTGACGCCCTTGTTCTTCAGCAAATTCGCGAACTTGCACGTCGCCTCGTAGAGTTCGCGGTAGGTCAGCTTGCGGTCGGGCGTATCGGGGTGATCGGGCTCCCACAGGATCGCCACATCGTTGCCGCGCGTCGCAAGGTGGCGGTCAAGGCAATTGGCGGCGAGGTTGAGCGTGCCGTCCTCGAACCACTTGATGCGGAAATTGTCCGCCTCGAAGCATGTGTCCTTTATCTTTGTGGGTGCGCGCATCCAGTCGATCCGCTGCGCCTCGCCCAGCCAGAAGCTGTCCGGGTCATCCAGGCTGGCACGATATTTTAGCGCATAGGCCTCAGCATCGATCTTCGCATTGGCGGCCCATTCGGCCGTTACCGGATGCGTGGCGTGTTCGTGCATTGCTGACTCCCGATTCCCTGTGCAGGGGTGGTTAGGAAATCAGCCAGCCTATTGCCAGAGGGCATAGAGCGCGGGAAGCAAATGTTGCCGGTGCGGCTCTGGCACACGCTCAAGCATTTCGGCCTCGAACTTTTCGATGATGGCTTGGGCCTGCTTGCACTTGTCTTTGCCGGTCGCAGTCAGGGCCAATCCTTGCGACTTGCCATCGAGCGGGTTGCGCTCGATCAGCCCCGCATCCTCCAGCCTTTTCAGTAGCGGCACCATATTGGCGCGCTGGATATCGAGCTGGCGGCCCAGCGCGCTGGCCGTGACATCCGGGTTCTCCCCGATCAGGATCAGCACCGATGCATCGACCTGTCGCAGTTCGAGCGGCGCAAGGCGCAAAGACAGTTCCGCAGCCGTGGCATTGGCGGCGCGGCGCAGCGAATATCCGGGAAAATCAGGCAGGGGATCGCGCATAAAGACTCTGGTAACAATTGTTGTTGTTTATAGCAATCCATATCGCTATGAGTGATAACAATCCTGGTCGACAGTGAGTCGCGCCGGGTCGCATATTGAAATTCATACAGGAGAGTTCCCATGGCCATGCCGTCACAACCGGATCCGCGTCCGCAGGAAGAGACCGTCAAATACGAAGTCGTCGACGGAGTAGCCTGGGTCTATTTCAACCGCCCCGACAAGCGCAATTGCATGAGCCCCAAGCTCAACAAGCAGATGCTGATTGTGCTGGAAGAGCTGGAATTCCGCGATGACGTGCAGGTGCTGGTCCTGACCGGCGAGGGAACTTCGTGGTCGGCGGGCATGGACCTGCTCGAGTATTTCCGCGAGGCCGAACAGCAGGGCCTGCACAAGGTGCGTGAACATCAGCGCCAGGCTTATGGCTGGTGGGAACGCCTGCGCTGGTACGAAAAGCCCACCGTGGCCATGATCAACGGCTGGTGCTTCGGCGGCGCCTATGGTCCGCTGTTCGCTTGCGACCTGGCCTTCTGCGCCGACGAAGCGCAGTTTGGTCTGTCCGAAATCAACTGGGCGATCCTGCCGGGTGGCGGCGCATCCAAGGTTGCTGCCAACCTGATGGGCTTCCGCGATGCCATGTACCACGCCATGATGGGCGAGAACCTCACCGGTCCGCAGGCCGCTGCCAAGGGCATGGTCAACGAATCGCTGCCGGCCGACAAGCTGAAGGCGCGCGTGCAGGAAGTGTGCGACGTGCTGAAGAAGAAGGACGGCCAGGCCGTGCGCGCCACCAAGTGGGCCATGCGCCGCGTCATGGAAATGACCTATGACAACGCCGAGGACTACCTGATCCGCGCGCAGGAAGCGCTCAACCAGTTCGGCGGCCTGGAATCGCGCAAGGAAGCGACCAAGCAGTTCCTTGACGAGAAGACCTTCAAGCCCGGCCTTGGCGCTTTCGACAAGACCAAGGTCCAGGGCGAAGACTAATCGATAAGTGCTCCCCTCCCGCATGCGGGAGGGGTTGGGGGTGGGCATGGCGCGTCCCTGCGGCTAAGGCCCACCCCGCTGCGACTAGGCTCCGCTTCGCGTCGCCAAGTCTCGCTGCCCCTCCCGCTGGCGGGAGGGGTGGGTTTTGCCAAATGGAGAGATTGCGCAATGTCCGACACCCGCCGCTTTACCAACGAACAGATTGACCGCCTGCTGCGCCCCAAGTCGGTTGCCGTGATCGGCGCGTCCGATCGCCATGGTGCGCTGGGCTGCACGCTGCTCAACAACCTCGTGCAGTACAAGTTCAAGGGTGACATCTATCCGGTAAACCCCAAGCGCGACGAGCTGCTGGGCCTCAAGGTCTACAAGAGTCCGCAGGAACTGCCGCATGGCGTCGATTGCGCAGTGCTGGCCATCCCGCGTCCTTTCGTTGTCGATACGGTGCGCGCTCTGGCAGAGAACGGCTGCGGTGCTGTGGTGATCTATGCTGCCGGATTCTCCGAAGCGGGAGAGGAAGGCGCGAAGGACCAGGCCGAGCTGGCGCGCATCGCCGAAGAATATGGCATTGTCATTGAAGGGCCGAACTGCCTGGGGTGCACCAACTACGTTGAAGGCATTCCGCTGACCTTTGTCGAAACCAATATGAAGCAGCCCGGTGCGAATGACCGCGCTGTGGGAATTGCCAGCCAGTCCGGAGCGCTCGCAGCGGTGCTTGCCACCACGCTGCATCCGCGTGGCTGCTATGTTTCCACCTCGGTTTCGACCGGCAATGAGGCTGCATCGGGCGTCGAGGACTATGTCGAATGGCTGGTGGATGATCCCGCCACCCATGTCATCGCCATGTATGTCGAGAACCTGCGCCGACCGCAGGCCTTTATCGCCGCTGCGCGCCGAGCGCGCGCTGCCGGCAAGCCCATCGTCATGCTGCACCCGGGCAAGAGCTCCAAGGCGCTGGAAAGCGCTGCCACGCATACTGGCGCAATGGCCGGCGACTATGCGCTGATGAAGGTCAAGCTCAGCCGCGAGGGCATCATCTTTGCCGATACGCTGGAAGAGCTGGCCGACATCTCTACCATCGCTGTGATGTCCGATAGTCTGCCGGGTGCGAACATGGCGGTGCTGGGCGAAAGCGGCGCGCTGCGCGGCCTGGCCTTCGATATCGCCGAGGATATCGGCCTCGACCTGATCGACCTCAATGACGAGAACAGCCCGAAGATCCGCGCCGTGCTGCCCGATTTCGTGCCGGTATCGAACCCGACCGACATCACCGCCATCGGCCTCAGCGAGCCGGAAATCTACACCAACCTGCTGCGCGCGCTGCTGGAAGACGACCGGATCGGCAGCGTGGTCGCCTCGATCATCCAGTCCGACCCGATCACCTCCAAGATCAAGTTCCCGCCGATCCAGAAGGCGCTCGAAGGCGGTTCGCTGGGCAAGCCGCTGGTTTTTGCTGGCGTCGATGAAGGCGCCAATGTCCCGCAGGAATATATCGACGGGCTGGCTGCTGCCGGTATCCCCTATTTCCGCTCGACCGAGCGCGCCTATCGCGCCATCGCGCGGCTGGCGGACCTCTCCAAGCGCGATCTCAGCGACAATTCGGTAGCTCCCGTCACGTTGGCAGGCCTGGCCGACGCATGCGGCGTTATCCCCGAATACAAGGCCAAGGCGCTGCTGGCTCCTGCAGGTATCGCTTTCCCGCCCAGCCAGTTTGCTCCCGATGCCAATGCCGCTGCCGAGGCTGCCAATGCCATCGGTTATCCTGTGGTGATGAAGGCGCAGGCCGCGGCTTTGGGCCACAAGAGCGATGCCGGGGGCGTGATCCTGAACCTCAAATCGGCGGACGAAGTGCGCGATGCCTTCACCCGCATGTACCAGAATGTTGCCAATTACGATGCCTCCATCGCGCTCGATGGCGTGCTGATCGAGAAGATGGGCAAGATGGGCACCGAGATGATCGTTGGCGCCAAGTCCGATCCTCAATGGGGCCCGGTCGTGCTCGCGGGCTTCGGCGGTGTGACCGCGGAAATCCTCAAGGACGTGAAGCTCTTCACTCCCGACATGGGCAAGGACCAGGTGGTTGCCGGCCTCCTGTCGCTGAAGCAGGCCCCGATCCTGAAGGGCTATCGCGGCTCACCCGCGCTGGATGTGGAGGCACTGGCGGACCTGATCGTGCAAATGGGCGCGATCATGACCGGCAATCCTTCCATCCGCGAGATCGACCTCAACCCCGTCATCATCCATCCCAAGGGCGAAGGCGTCGCCGCGCTCGATGCACTGATGCTGGTCGACTGATCACCAATCCGCTTTACCGCGGGGGCCTCGCCACATAGGTTCCTCTGACCGCAAGCGTTCGATCGAAACGCGCGGGCTCAGAGGAGGGGTCATGCAGAGCACTTTCAGCGCGGCGATTGCGCGCGCTCCAATCAAGCCGTTTCAGTGGCTGGTGCTGGCTTTCGGTTTGCTGGTGCTGGTCATCGAGGGCATCGACCTGCAGTCGCTCTCGTTGGTCACGCCGGTGATCCTGGACGAGTGGGGCATCGACCGTGCGCTGTTCGGCCCGCCGCTTGCAGGTGCCATGTTCGGCATGGCGTTCGGTTCCTTCTTTGGCGGAATGCTGGGCGACCGCTTCGGGCGGCTGACCATGCTGTTTGCCGCCGCGCTGATCTTCGGCATTTCCACCATCCTGGCAGCCTACACCAATGATGTGATGCAGATGACCGCTGTCAGGGTGCTCGGCGGCGTTGGTTTCGGTGCGGCCTACCCCAATGCATTGGCGCTGGCGAGTGACTGGGTCCCCGCACGATGGCGAACCTATGCCGTTGCCGCGCTCTCGGTTGGCATACCGGTGGGAACAGCGCTCAGCGCTCTTATCGTGCCCGAACTCCTGCCCGGCTATGGTTGGCGCGGCACGTTTCTGATCTTCGGTATCGGCTCGGTGGTGTTCGCCTTTGCGACGATCCTGCTCATTCGCGAATCTCCGCCTTTCCTGCTCGCCAATGGTCGCCATGATGCCGCCCACCGTGCCGCGGCGCGGGTGCTGGATGGCGAATTCGACTTGCTGCCCGAACCGCCGCCTGCCGAGCAGCGGGAAGGGGAGCGGATCGGCGTCTTCCACCCTTCCAATCGCCGGCTCAATTGGGGGATGGGAATCAGCCTTTCGGCCGGACTTACCTATGCCTATGGCATATTGAGCTGGGCGCCGGAGTTTCTCACTTCCTCCGCCTTTACGCTGAGTCAGGCGCTTGATGCCACTTTCGTGCTGGGAATTCTGGGTGTGATCGGTGGAGCTTCTGCAGGGTATTTCACCCGCAGGTTCGGGTCCAAGGCGGTGACGATTGCCTGCACAGTGCTGGGCGTTCTGGTGACCGTTGCCTTGGGGTGGACCATCGACAACATGGCGGCATTGCCGAGCGCGAATGACAGGTTGGTTGCCATGGCCCTGCTTGGCGCGGCAGGGTTCATCATGAGCCTTGCCGTCGCCTGTTTCTATGCAATGATGGTAGCAGGCTATCCGCAAAGCTGCCGGTCGGGCGGGATGGGGGCCATGCTCACCATTGCCCGTTTCGGAGGGATTACGATGGTATTTTCGGGCGGCTGGCTGCTCAATCTGGCGGGCGACAGCTTTATCGCCTATTTTGCCGTCCTCACGGTGGTGGCATTGGCCTTCATCGCGGCGGCATTCATAGTGGACCGGCAAATTCCACCGGCAAGAGTGGGAGAGAATTGATGGTTGTCTTGGCAGGACCCCGGGTCGAACCCCAGGCCAATAGGGCCGAATACCGGCACATCGGTGTGACGCCATACAGCGCTGCTCTTGGCGCGATCATCGATGGCGTCGACCTGTCGCAGGATCTCGATGACGAAGTGATTGCGGAGATCCGCCAGGCATTGCTGGAAAACCTCGTGATCTTCTTTCGCGGGCAGGAGATGTCTCCCGAACAGCATCTCGCCTTCGCCCGGCGGTTCGGCACATTGAACCAGCACGACCAGGTGAAGGGGATGGACGACTATCCCGACATCATCGAGGTGCGGAAAGAGGCTGGTGACGAGCGCAATTTCGGCGGTGCCTGGCATGGCGATGTGACTTATCTGGAAGAACCGCCGCTCGGCTCCATCCTTTATGCCAAGGAAGTCCCGCCCATCGGTGGCGACACCTTGTGGTCCAATTGCTACCTTGCCTTCGAGCAGCTTTCCAAGGGCATGCGCACGATGCTCGACGGGATGACCGTGATCCACACTCCGGCGCTGATCTATGGCACGGGTTCACGCGACTGGAGCAAGGATTCCTCGATCAAGTCCCATCCCAACGAAACCGCCCATTACGAGACGGAACATCCGATCATCCGCACCCACCCAGAGACGGGCCGCAAATGCCTCTATGTCAGCGGCGCCTACACGCCTCGACTGAAGGATATGACCGAGGAGGAATGTGCGCCGTTTATCGATTACCTGATGACGCATGCCACGCGCGAGCCCTTCACCTGCCGCTGGCGTTGGCAGGCAGGCGATGTGGCGTTCTGGGATAATCGCTGTACGCTGCATTACGCCCTCAACGACTATTCCGGTCATCGGCGGGTCATGCACCGGGTCACCATCAATGGCGACCGGCCTTATTGAGGACGACTCTCCCTCGGAAATACCGTCCTGAAGGTTTCGCGCGGGCATCTGTCACAAAACCGTAATCCAATAACCTCACCCTCTTCCCTTGGCCATAATGCCAGGGGGCGCGCTAGTGATTCGGGACAAGCACGACAGACCGACATGGGCCAGGAGCGCCCATGCCTGGGATGACGATGTCACGACCGAGGAAGACCTGCTGTTGCTCGAATTGGCCGGAATCGTGCGCGATTGGCCCACTACCAATGAAGTCGTCCGTGTCGCGTTGGACAGGGCGTCGCAAGAGCTGGTCGCGCTTGCTGACACATCGGATCGCAAACTCTGAGCCAAAAGCGCAAGGTCTTGGCAATTCGCGCGAGATGCTGTGTTGTTCATCTAATACAGCAAGCCGCCCGTCGAGCTTTCCTCGACCTTTCCACTCTCCTCGCTCATCCCGTTGGCATGGATGGAGAGGAGAACAGACCATGGAATATTCGCAGAAAGGCGGGGTTACCCGCCGGGCATTTTCCGCAGGGGCTGTTTTCGGGGCATTGGCTGCCCCTGCTATCGCAAGGGCACAGGGGGGCAATATGGCGGTGAATTCACATGCGGCAGCGGTCCTGGAGGGCTTGCGTGAGGAATTCCCGATCCCCGCGCTGACTGCAGCCGTTGCCCGGGATGGAGACCTGGTGTGGAGCGAGGCGCGGGGCCTGGTCGACCTCGAGAACGGTGTCCCGGCTGGCACTGAACACGTCTTCCGCCTCGGCAGTGTTGCCAAGGTTGTGACCGCAGCCATCGGTGCGCGTCTGCTGGACCAGGGCGTGATTGACCTCGATGCACCGATTTCCACCTACCGGCCCGGCCTGCCCGAAGCGCATCGTGCCACGACTTTGCGGCAACTCTACAACCACCAGGGCGGCGTGAGGCACTATGCGCCTAATGATCTCAATCCCCTTTCTCCGACCGGCAGCATCGATACGAAGATCTTCCTATCTACCGATGAGGCTTTGGCGATCTTCATCAACGATGACCTGATCGCCGCTCCGGGCACGAGCGTGAACTATTCGACCTTCGGCTACACGCTGATCAGCGCGGTGCTGGAGAGCGCGAGCGGTGCCAGCTTTACCGATCTGATTGCGCGGGAGGTATCCGTGCCCTTGGGGCTGGATACTCTGGGGCCGGAGGATCCCTTCGCCATCGTGCCGGGCCGCGTAGGCTTCTACGACCCGCCCGCCATGTATCTGAGGCTGATACCGCAGCTTCCGCTTCCGAATATCCCCGCGATCAATGCCTTTCCTTCCACGCCGACCTACAAATATGCCGGTGGCGGCATGCACGGGACGGCATCCGATGTGGCAATGTTCGGCGCGGCGCAGATGGCCGGAAACTTCATCAGCGAGACTGCCCGGCAGGCGCTCTTTACCCCGCGCACCGAGGCGAGTGGCGGTACGCCCGCACTCGGCCTGGGCTGGCGGATCGATCACCATGACATGCTGGGCCAGCGTTACCATCACGCCGGCAACATGCAGGGATGCCGCGCGCAACTGGCGCTCTATCCCGAGCATGGCCTGTCGGTTGCGCTGATGAGCAATCTCGGGGCAACTCCCGGACCGATCCTGAACTATACCGACAGGATCGCCGCAACCTTTGTCGCCTGATCTAGAAGGCCGCGATATCGGTGATGGCGCGGCCAAGGATCAACGCATGGACATCATGCGTGCCTTCATAGGTGTTGACCGTTTCAAGGTTCAGCATGTGGCGGATCACCTGGTATTCTTCCGAAATGCCATTGCCGCCGTGCATGTCGCGCGCCAGACGCGCTGCCTCCAGCGCCTTGCCGACATTGTTGCGCTTGACGATGGAGATCATCTCGGGCGCGAGACGGCCTTCATCCATCAAACGCCCGACGCGCAGGCTTGCCTGCAAGCCCAGCGCGATTTCGGTCATCATGTCCGCCAGCTTCTTCTGGTAGAGCTGGTTTGCAGCCAATGGCTTGCCGAATTGCTTGCGTTCAAGCCCGTAGCTACGCGCGGCATGCAGGCAGAACTCGGCCGCACCCATTGATCCCCATGAGATGCCGTAGCGCGCGCGGTTGAGGCAGCCGAACGGCCCCTTCAGGCCGGAAACGGCAGGCAGCAGAGCCTCTGCAGGCACGGCCACCTCGTCCATCATGATCATGCCGGTGGTGCTGGCGCGAAGGCTCAGCTTGCCGTCGATCTTGGGCGTTTCAAGGCCCGCCATGCCCCTTTCCAGAATGAAGCCGCGGATGGCGCCGCCATGAGCCTCTGACCGCGCCCAGACCACGAAGACATCGGCAAAGGGGGCGTTGGATATCCAGGTCTTGGAGCCGGAGAGCTTGTAGCCATCGCCATCCTGTTTGGACGTAGTACGCATGCCTGCCGGGTCCGATCCCGCATCGGGCTCGGTCAGGCCGAAGCAGCCGATTGACGCGCCGCTGGCGAGAGCGGGGAGATACTTCTGCTTCTGCTCATCCGACCCGTAGGCAAGGATCGGATACATCACGAGGCTGGATTGGACCGAAGCCATCGAGCGATAGCCCGAATCGACCCGTTCCAGCTCGCGCGCAACGAGGCCATAGGAAACATAGCTGGCACCCGCGCCGCCATATTCCTCCGGCACGGTCACGCCCAGCAGGCCCGCTTCTCCCATCATGGGGAAGATCTCGCTGGCATCGGCTTCCTCGCGGAAATCCTTGATGACGCGCGGCTGCAGCACATCCTGCGCAAAGCCATGCGCAGCATCGCGGATCAGGCGCTCCTCCTCACCCAGCTGGTTGTCGAGGTCGAGCGGGTCGGCCCAGTCGAAGGGCACCATTCCGGCCATCAAACAAGTCTCCTTTGAAACTGCATTAGCTGCAACTGGAGGACTAGCCAATGGGGAATGCGCTTTGCATCAGCTTCTTCCGAACTGCTCCTCGTAAGCGCTGCGGTCGCCCGATGCGAGCAGCCGTGCCTGTTCGACCCAATTGTCGCGCCTGATGCGGCCCTGGAAGCGGCCGAGCCGGGCGTCGATCCGATCGATTTCGGCATCGTCCCATGCGGCGATCTGGGAAAGTGAAGCGATCCCCATTTCCGCAAGCTGCGCTTGCAGCTTCGGCCCGAGGCCCTTGATCAGCGAGAGGTCATCTGCTCCGGACGCGGCCGATGGTGCCGTTTGCGGGGGCGGAGCGGCGGGCTGGTCCTTCACGCTTGCAGCCGGCGCATCGATCAGTGCCTGGTTGCGTTTGGCGAGGGTATCACCTTCATCCTTCGGTGCAATTTCGATCCTGGTCTTGCGGTTGGCGGCAAAGATCCACCACGCCACCACCAGGCCGATCACCAATGCGGCAAGCAGAAGATACCAGTTTTCCTGCACGAGCTGCGCCATGCAAATTCTCCAACGCTGTCTTTAACCTATTCCCGGCCCCAGATGGCCCAACCAATCCCGATCCCGATCGCAAAGGCGACCAGCAAGAGGACAAACAGTTCGAGCCAGATGGGCATGGGTCATTCTCTAGGGGGCTTGGGTGGGGCTTGGCAATGCGTCACGCAAGTCGTCAGCGCGGGCTGGGCGTGTCGACCGGGGTAGGCAAGAACGGCTCTGTGGCGATGACCGAAAACTCGATCCTCCTGTTGGCCGGATCGGACGGGTCGAGCCCTTCGACGGGCAGCCTCGATCCTACACCGCGTGTCCGCAGCCCATCCGAAGGAATACCTCTCTCTTCCAGCGCGTCGCGCACGGCGGCTGCGCGTTCGCGGGAAAGGGCCAGATTGCCGGGCTCGCTGCCCGAATTGTCGGTATGGCCGGCAATTTCGATGATACTGCCAAGGCAGGGACGAAGCGCCGTCGCCACCTCATCGACCAGCTGTGTACTGTCACGGTCAATGCGTGCCGATCCTTCCTCGAACCGGATGGTGCGGGCACGCAGGAGCGCTTGTACATCCTCCTGGCAATGCAGGGGGTGAAGCACCTGTGCGGAACTTTCCGAAAGGATGTTGCCATCCACCCAACTGACCGCGCCGACGCCTGGAACAGCACGCACCGCACGGGCAATGCGCGCACGGGTGGCATCATTCATTGCCTCGCCGCCGGAAAGGATGGGATGCCGGCTTGGCTCGCCACCGGGCGATTCGAACAGCGCCTCCACCCGTCCTGCACCTCCCGCCTCCGCGATGGCCTCTACTGCCTTTTCGGAGAGTCGTCCTGCAATCGCCGGGCCGCTCACCTGCCCGCCCAGAATGGCGAGGAGGAAGATGACGAACAGGCCAAGCGCAATGGCGATCCGGGGGCTGCGCAGGAACGTCATCTGCCCAACTTACGACTGAAGAGGACCCTGTCCTCTGGTCCGAAACCGCGGGTCCAGATAACCCAGCCATAGACGGCAAGGATCGCCGGGACACCGAACAGGAGCTCCATCCATTCGGGCAGCAGGATTGCCACCTGGCCCACCAGCACTGCGGCCACTGTGGCCCATACCAGAGCCCATCGCCAGCTGTTGATCCTTTCATTCAGCAAGCGGCCGAGCATCACGGCCTTGATGACAGATGCCACGCCCAGCGCCAGCATCAATGCTGCAGCCGCACCCGCGGCGCGGAAATAGTCGGCGTTTTCGGGCAGCCGGAAATCGAGCCGGTCGATCAGCATCATCAAAGCCACCGTCAGCAGGCCCTGCAGCAAGATCGTGCCGACCGACACCCACAGATTGCGCACACGTGCCATGTAGACGAGCGCAGCTTCCGATACGACGGCAGTGGCCGCTACCACCTCCGCCGCCAGCAGGAAGGCCAGTGCGCCCGTGCCAGGGACGAACTCGCCTGCATCGCCGAACAGGCCCATCAGCGCTTCGCCGGGAATGCCCAGCGCCAGCGCGATCCCCGCCTGCATGGCAATGATCCAGAAACCCACCTGGCACACCTGCCGGGCTATGGCGGCATAATCCTTTTCCTTCAGCTTGGCGGTGATGACCGGGCCGAGGATCGGCTCGAAGCTGGTCTTGAGCTTCTGCGGCAGGCTGGCGACCTGCTGCGCCATGTAATAGATGCCCACCGCCACTGGCCCGGCGAAAAGCCCAAGGATGAAGATATCGAGGCGCCGCGTTCCCCATTCGATGGCGTCGGCAGCCGCCAGCGGCAGCGCCCGCATCACCATCCGCCCAATGCGCCCCGGATGCGGCACCCAGTTCTTCGGCCATCCGTATGCGCGGAAGAAAGGCCACAGCCCCGCTGCCAGGCCAGCATAGATGGAGGCGACATAGGCCAAGGTCAGGCCCGCGGAGCTGGTTTGCGGAATGAAGAAAAACACGCCTGCAAGGATGGAAATGGTCCACGGCTCGACAATCGCCCTGGCGCGTACGGTGGTGCCGATATCGAATTTGTAGGCCTGTGCCGCCAGCACGATTTCGGTCAGCGCGTAGGCGGGAATGGCAAGGACGATCCAGCGGTCCCATTCGCTCTCCATGCCGTTGGGGAAGAGGGGGGCGGGATAGAAGAACAGCAGCAGCGCGATGAGGCCGGAGATGACCAGCGCGACGAGCATGGAATCGGCAACGAGCGGGGTGTGGTCATCCTCGCAATCGGTCAGCCGCTGGGCGAGGCCGCGCTTCTCGCCGATCGAGCAGACCAGCGCCACCAGTTCGACGACGATCAACGCCGAAGCATATCGCCCGACGCTTTCCGCACCGTAGAGCTGGCCGGCGATAAAGAGGAAGGGCAGGCGCGCCAGCAGCCGCAGCAGGAAGCCGAAGAAATTGGTCCGCCCGCCTTTGGCGAGCAGGGCCAGATCACCTTCGCCCTGCGGCGGCTTGGCGGTCTCCTCGCTCAAATGTCGGCACCCTCCGCCTTCAATGGCCGGTTGAGCATATGCTGTGCAACATCGGCGGCATCGCCGCCTTCGAGCAAGCGGCAAACCGCCTCGACGATCGGCATGTCCACGTCCAGATCCTTCGACAAACGGAGCAGGACCGGTGCGGTATGCGCGCCTTCGGCCACCGTGCGGCGATCGCGCATGAGTTCTTCTGCCTGCTGGCCTTCGCCCAAGGCCTTGCCGAGGGAGAAATTGCGGCTGGAGGTGGAGGAACAGGTCAGCACGAGATCGCCCAGGCCGCAAAGCCCTGCCAGCGTGTCGCGTTTTGCCCCCAGTGCCTCGCCGAAACGCACCATTTCCATATAGCCGCGGCTGATCAGCGCCGCGCGGGCATTCTGGCCCAGCTTGAGGCCGTCCACCACGCCGCAAGCGATGGCGAGCACATTCTTGACCGCGCCGCCCACTTCCGCGCCAACAAGGTCGTCCGAATAATAGGGGCGGAAGGTCGGCTTGGCGATGAACGGGGCCAGCCGGTCCCATTGCTCCAGCCCGCCGCCGCAGGAAAGCGTGACCGCAGTCGGCAGGCCTTCCGCCACCTCATGGGCAAAGGTCGGGCCGGAGAGCACGGCGATGTCGCTGCCGGGAGCCAGTTCCTGCGCAATGTCATGCATCATGCGCCCGCTGCCTGCCTCGATGCCCTTGGAACACAGCACGATGTCGCGGGGGAAGCAGGGGAGGTCCCTCAGCACGCGGCCAAGGTGCTGTGCGGGCGTTACCACCAGCACGATGTCGAGCGCGGCCAGCTCCGCCAGATCGCCCGTTGCGCGGATCGAAGGGGAAAGCTTGGCGGAGGGAAGGTAGATATCGTTCCTGTGGTCGCGGTTGATTGCGGCGACCAGATCTGCTTCCAGCGCCCAGAGCAGAACGTTGCTGCCGTCGCTGGCCAGCATCTGGGCGAGGGCGGTGCCCCATGCGCCTGCGCCGATCACGCCGATGCTCGCCTGCTTCATGCCTTCACTCCTGCACCGCGCACGGGCGCTGCGTCCGGGTCGAGAGGCCAGCGCGGACGGGCCGAAACGTCAAGAGGGTCGGGCGCAATACCCACCGCCAGCCTTTCGATGCCCGCCCATGCGATCATGGCCGCATTGTCGGTGCACAATATTTGTGGCGGTGCGGTGAATGGCAACTCCCTGTCTGCGGCGAAGCCTTCCAACGCGCTGCGGATTACCTTGTTGGCGGCAACACCTCCTGCCACCACCAGTGCGTTGACGGGGCCGATGGTGTTGAAGGCCAGTCGCAGCCGGTCGAGAATGCAATCGACCGCGGCCTGCTGGAAACTGGCGGCAATGTCGGCCGGATCGTGCTCGCCGCTTTCCTGCGCGCGCAGAACGGCGCTTTTCAGGCCGGCAAAGGAGAAATGCGGCTCTGCGCTGCCCAGCAGCGGTCGGGGCAGGGGGACGGCGCTTGCATCGCCCTCTGCCGCCAGCCTTTCAACCGCAGGACCCCCCGGATAGCCGAGGCCGAGGATCTTGGCGGTCTTGTCGAAGGCTTCGCCCAGCGCGTCGTCGATTGTCGTCGCCATCCGCCTGTACTGTCCCACGCCGTCCACCCGCAGGATCTGGCAATGGCCGCCGGAGACCAGCAGCAGCGCATAGGGGAATTCGAGCGCAGCGTTGGCGAGGCGCGGGCTCAGCGCATGGCCTTCTAGGTGGTTGATCGCCAGCAGCGGCTTGTCGCCCGCCATCGCCAGCGCCTTGGCGCTGACCAGGCCGACCATCACCCCGCCGATCAGGCCCGGCCCGGCCGTGGCGGCAATGGCGTCACAATCGGCGAGCGATTTGCCTGCCTCCTTGAGGACCTTGTCGATCAGCGGGATAAGGCGTTCGGCATGGGCGCGTGCGGCGATTTCGGGAACTACGCCGCCATAGGGCGCATGTTCCGCCTCCTGGCTGGCGATGGCCTGCGCCAGAATGTGCCTGTCACCATCCACCAGGGCGGCGGCGGTTTCGTCGCACGAACTCTCTATCCCAAGGACAAGTGGCATTGTGCGGCTTCCACTGGACGCAAATGAACTCTAGGGCAAGCAGCGCCTATGTTTGACAAAGTAAAACTCAAGCTCGGAACACGAAACTCGCCGCTGGCGATGGCGCAGGCGAAAGAGGCGCGCGCAAGGCTGTGCGCCGCGCATGGCTGGCGCGAGCGGGAAATCGAACTCGTTCCCGTGACAGCGAGCGGCGACAAGGTGCTCGACCGCCCTCTGGCCGAGATCGGCGGCAAGGCGCTGTGGACCAAGGAACTCGACCAGTGGCTGGCCGATGGCTCCATCGATGCCGCGGTCCATTCGCTGAAGGATGTCGAGACGATCCGCCCGGATTTCCTCGCCATCGCGGCAGTGCTCCCCCGCGCCGACAAGGCCGACCGGCTGATCGGGGCGGAAAGCATTGCTGCGCTCAAGCCCGGCGCCGTGATCGGAACCAGCGCCCCGCGCCGCGCCGCGCAATTGCTCTACATGCGCCCCGATTGCCGCGTTGTCTCGCTGCGCGGCAACGTCGCGACGCGTCTCGCCAAGCTGGAAGCAGGAGAGGTGGATGCAACATTCCTCGCCGCCGCCGGACTGGACCGGCTGGGGCTGGACGCCATCGGCTTCAGGCTTGATCCGGACGCGTGGCTGCCTGCACCATCGCAGGGCGCCATCGCGATCGAATGCCGCCGCGACGATGCCCGTACGCAGGAATGGCTCGAGGACATCGACCATGCCCCCAGCCGGGCCGAGGTGATGGCCGAAAGGTCCCTGCTGGAGGCTCTGGGTGGCACCTGCCATTCGGCGATTGCCGTGAATTGCATCCTGCACGCGGGCCAGCTCACCATGCGTGCGGCCCTCTTCAGCCCGGACGGAACCGAACGGGTCGAAGGCGAAGTCCATTTCACCGAGGAGCATGACGAGGCCCCGGCGCGGCTGGCGCAGGACCTGCTTTCCCGCTCCAGCGCGGCCATACGCGACCACTTCAACCTGTCGGCATGATGCGCTGCATAACCATCCGGCCCGAACCGGGGGCAAGTGCTTCGGTCCGGGCAGGTGCGGAGGTCGGACTCAAGGTCGATCCCTGTCCGCTTTCGCGCACAGTGGCCCTGCCATGGAGTGGCCCCGATCCGGATTCGGTCGATGCGCTGCTGGTCGGCAGCAGCAATGCGATCCGCCATGCGGGCGAGGGGCTGCAAGCCTATCTCGACAAGCCGGTCTTCGCTGTAGGAGAAACAACCGCCAATGCAGCCCGTGCCGGGGGTCTCCGCGTAGAGATGGCGGGCCATGGCGGCCTGCAGGGACTCCTCGATGACATCGAGAGCAGGCCGCTGCGCTTGCTGCGGTTGGCGGGGGAACGCAATGTGCCGCTGGACCTGCCCGAGGGCATCAGCGTGGAAACGTGCGTGCTCTACAAGGCAGAAGACCTGCCGATGCCGGAAACGCTGGTCTCTGTCTTGGCGAAGGGAGCCGTGGTCCTGCTCCATTCCGCCGGGTCAGCCGAACATTTTCGGGCAGAGTGCGAGAGGCATGGCATCGACATATCTCTGATCCGGTTGGCGGCATTGGGGCCGCGCATTGCCGAGGCTGCGGGAGAGGGGTGGCGCGAGGTCCGCTCCGCATCACAGCCGCAAGATGCCATGCTGATGGCCTTGGCAGCAGAGATGTGCCATGAGGGAGAGATAGGGCAGAGACGAAGCTAATCGTCCTGCAAGGTCGCGTAGGGTTGTTATGGAAGAAGGCCGATCCTTTGATGCACACACCACAGGTGGGCAAGGCATGAGTGCTCGTGCGCTTGTCAGCGCCATCCTGGCGGCATTCCTTTTGGGTGGCGCTGCCGTATGGATTGCGACCGGAGGGCTGAAGGACAGCATTGGCAATATCTTCAACCTGCGCAGCGATGACGCTGAAACGCAGGATGTGTCTCCATCCAGAGTGATGGAAGAGCAGCTGTCCACTTCGCTCGAGGAACCATCTCCCACACCGCAAGTCGAAGTCGTGGCCCAGGAAGCGCGCGATGCGGCGGAACGCGTGGAACAGGTCGCCGTGCAGACGGGCGGCATTGACCAGCGCGTGGCAGCAATGGAGCAACGCCTGACGCGGCTCGACCTGCAATCGCAGGCGGCAGCCGGCAATGCCGCGCGGGCGGAAGGCATGCTGATCGCCTTCGCCTCGCGCCGCGCGATCGAACGCGGGCAGCCGTTGGGTTTCCTCGAAGACCAGCTGCGCCTGCGCTTTGGCGATGCGCGGCCCAATGCCGTGCAGACGATCCTCGCCGCCTCTCAGGATCCTGTAACGGTGGACCAGCTGATGGTGCGGCTCGATGGCATGGCAAACGAGCTGACCGATGTGCCCGAGGGAGAGGGTCTGTGGACCCGCTTTACGCATGAACTGTCACAGCTCTTTGCGATTCGCACCGATGAAACGCCATCACCTGTAGCCGAGAGGCGGCTCGAACGGGCGCGATCCAATCTGGAGATCGGCAGGGTCGAGGTGGCAATTGCCGAGGTGCGCGCCATGCCCAATGCCGCTGCGGCGCAGGACTGGCTGGTCGATGCGGAACGCTATGCCGCCGCCCAGCGCGCGCTGGAAGTGCTGGAAACCGCTGCGGTGCTCGAACCGCGCGAATTGCGTGATGCGGAAGGCGAGCGCGTGGAGCAGCCCAGCCCGGCGAACTGAGCTGGCGGGTTAGCCCTTCAGCAATTCGGGAACATCGCCGGAAACGCCGCGCGCCTCATCCATGAAGAACTTCTTGAGCGGCGGGGTCCGCTGGACGATCCCCATGCCCAGGCGGCGGATGGCGCTGGGCAGTCTGCCCGGCATGCCGAACAGGCGGGTGAGGCCATCGGTGGCGGACATGACCATCAGCGAATCGAGCGCGCGCCAATCTTCGTAACGCTTGAGCACCTGTGCATCGGCGATATCGAGGCCGAGTCGACCCGCCTCGCACAGCACCTCCACCAGCGCGCCGACATCGCGCAGGCCAAGGTTGAGGCCCTGCCCGGCAATCGGATGCATGCCATGCGCCGCATCGCCCACCAGCGCCAGACGCTGTCCGGTGATCTTCACCGTATGCTGGAAGGATAGCGGGTAGGAGCTGACCGGCCCCTGCAATTCGATGTCGCCCAGCACGCCATGCATGCGCTTGACGACTTCGGCCGTGAATGTCGCCCGAGGCATGGCGAGAACGCCCGGCGCGTCCCTTTCCGCCACGGTCCACACCAGCGCGCTGCAATGGCGCCCCTGATCGTCATCGAGCAGCGGCAGCAGGGCGAAGGGACCGGCGGGATAGAATATCTCCCACGCCACGTTGTCATGCGGCTTGGTATGCGTGAGGCCCACAATCATCGCGCGGTGCGAATAATCCCAATGCGCCATGGTGATGCCGGCTTCCTCGCGCGTGGGAGACATGCGCCCTTCCGCGCCCACCAACAGCCCTGCCTCGAGCACCGTGCCATTCACCAGCTTTGCCGAAACCGCATGTTCCCCGCGATGGCGGGTGACGACATCGGCCTTGAAGTGCCAGTCGATCAGTTCCTCGTTCTGCGCCGCATCGAACAGTGCCATGCGCAGGCGCCGGTTGTGGAACATGCGCCCAAGAGAGCCTTCATGCGGCTCGGGCTGGAAATCGAGCCGTCCGGGCTTCATCCCGTCGGTAACGGCGATGGAATCGATCGGGCAGCCGAAGGGTTCCAAAGCCTCTGCCAGGCCGATATTGGTGAAGAGGTTCCAGCTCGCCGTGGATATGGCCGAGGCGCGGCCGTCGAAGCCGTCCGCAGTCAGTTCCGCCGGATCGGCCCGGTCCACCACGTGGCTGGAGATGCCCTTCCTTGCCGCTGCCAGGGCCAGGGTCATGCCCACCAGGCCGCCGCCCAGTATCAGGAGATCGCGCTTGTCGCTCATGACTATCGCTCCTAGATCGTGCGCCACGATGCGCGCAAGCCTCCTCATCTGTTTCCGCCTTTTCCTGGCGCTGCTGCTGCTGGCCCCTGCCGCGGTATTTGCGCAGCAGCGCGAGACCCACATCAAGGCCGATCTGGTGGCGGAGAGCGCTCCTGCTGCGGGCGAGGTGATGGATGTCGCCTTCCTTTTCAGCCCGGACGAAGGCTGGCACGGATACTGGTCCAACCCCGGCGATGCAGGGCTGGGCATGCAACTGGAATGGGACCTGCCCGAGGGCTGGAGTGCCGGAGAGCCGCTTTATCCCGTGCCGCACCAGCTCGTCCTGCTTGGCCTGATGAACCATGTTTACGAAGGCGATTACGCCGTGCTGGTGCCGATCACGGTGCCGGACGATGCGGTGATGACCGGCTGGGGCCCGATCCGCGTGAAGGCGGACTGGCTCGCATGCACCGATGAGGTCTGCGTGCCCGAACAGGCGGTGCTGACGCTGCGCGTTCCGCAGGTGCAGGCGGCGGAGAATCCGTTCGATCACTATCGCGCGGCCCTGCCGCCACTGATCGACAGGACGGCGACATTCTCGGTCGAGGGCGCGGCGCTGCGTATCGGCATTCCCCTCCCCGCCAGCATGGACATCGGCGATCCGCACATCTTCGTGCAGCAGGACAGGATTACGGCAGACAAGCGCGTGGCCTATGCTGATCCGCAAGCCTTCGGGCGCGAGGGGGACTTGCTGGTTGCGCGTATTCCCTTGGCAGACCTGATCTTGCCCGAGGGGTCCGACCTCGCTGCGTTCGATCCGCTGACCTTGGTGAGCGGCATCCTCGCCTTCGGAGATGAGGGCGACGGCATAAGTTTCGCCGCGGTGCCGGGCGAGGTTCCGCAGGTGGCGATGCCCGTTGCGTCCGGTCCCGTTGAAATCGCGCCTCTGTGGTCGCTGGTACTGGCAGCACTGGCAGGCGGCTTGCTGCTCAACCTGATGCCCTGCGTCTTCCCGATCCTCAGCCTCAAGGCGATGACGCTCGCCCGGGCGGGTGAAAGCGAGCAGCAGGCCAGACGGGAGGCGCTGGCCTATACTGCAGGCGTGGTGCTGGCCTGCCTTGCGGTCGGTTCGCTGCTGCTCACCCTGCGCGCCGCCGGGCAGGAGATCGGCTGGGCCTTCCAGCTGCAGGAACCGATCGTAGTGGTGGCGCTGTTTGTTCTGGCCGCGGCGATCACGGCAAATTTCGCCGGCTTCTTCGAATTGCCTGCGCTTCCGATCACGCGGGAGGGTGGTGACAGTTCCGCATTTGCTACCGGCCTGCTTGCCGCTTTCGTGGCAACGCCTTGTACAGGGCCCTTCATGGCGGCGGCACTGGGAGCCGCCTTGTTGCTTCCTGCCCCTTCAGCTCTGCTGCTGTTCGCCGCACTGGGATTAGGCCTTGCCTTGCCTTTCCTCCTGCTGGGCTTCGTGCCGGCATTGCGCAGCCGCCTGCCCAGGCCGGGCGCATGGATGGCGCGTTTCCGCAAGGCGATGGCATTGCCCATGGGGCTGACCGCGCTGGCACTGCTGTGGCTGCTGGTGCAGCTGGGCGGGCGTCCGTTTGCCCTGATGGCGCTGGCTATGGTGGCGGGGCTGGTGCTGGGCCTGATGGTCACAGGGCGGCTGCAGCGAAGCGGCAAGATGGGCTGGCCTGCCTTTGGCCTGATCGCTGCGCCATTCCTGATCTTCGGCGCCTTCGCCCTGCCTTCAAGCTATGCGGAAAGTGCGACGTCGCAGGCGGAATCGATCCATGATCCGGTTGAGTTCGACAGTTTCATGCTGAACGACCTCACCTTGTCGCAAGGCAAGCCGGTATTCCTCTGGTTCACCGCCGATTGGTGCCTGACCTGCAAGGTCAACGAGGCTGTGGCAATCGAGCGTGAAGAGGTGCGGCAGGCTTTCGAGAAAGCCGGGGTAATCACCATGCGCGGTGACTGGACGCGGCGCGATGCCGAAATCACCCGCTTCCTGACCGATCGCGGCGTGGCAGGTGTGCCGCTTTACCTTTGGTACGTGCCCAATCGCCAGCCCGAGCAATTGCCACAAATCCTCACGCCCGACATGCTGGTGCAGCGGGCCGAAGCTATTCGCTAGCGGTTTCGCCGCCTTCCGCTTCCGGCTGCAACGCCTGCCCACCTGTCCGGCACCAGTTCACGAATTCACCGGGGATGCGGCTGCCTGCAATTTCCAGCATTCCCCGGCCCGGCAAAGTGGCAGTGATATCGCGTGTACCGGTAAAGACGTCGAGCTGCGGATCATCGGCAGGAAGTGTCCCTTCCCAGCGCCATTCGCCCTCGCTCAGCTTCGCATCCACGAGGAAGCGGCTGCGCATGCCATTGCCGATGACAGGAAAAAGCGCTGACAGACCGGGCCGGGCGGCCGCGTGGCGGATGATTGCCAGCTGCGGCGGGTTTGCGTCCAATCGGCAGGCGATGCTCATCAGTGGAGGTTCGCCTTCGTTGCCGAATAAAATCGCTTGCCCGTCTTCATCCACCGACCAGAACGCCTCGCTCGTATCGGGCGATTGCATCATCACGTCCGGCGTGGCTGGTTCCAGATCAAGACGTTGTGGCCGGGCAGGCTCTGCGGGCTTGCAACCCGCCAGCACGGCAACAGAGACAAGCAGCGTGACTGCCCGCAAGCTTCCTCCGGTTGCTGTTGTCTGTGCCATGCGCCACGCCTAGTCATGCCAAGGCTTGCCGATCAAGATGCATTGGCGCAGCATGCCGCAAAGCCTGTGAAAAACCGGAGGAACCGATGAAACCTCTCGCTTGCCTGATCGCCGCCGGGGCCTTGATATCGCCTGCTTCTGCGCACTCCGAAGTGTTGCAGAGCGACGCCTCGGGCTTTGTCGTGCATGGCGAGGCCGATGTCGAAACCCCTTTGGCGGAGACATGGGCCATGCTGGTCCAGCCATCGCTCTACTGGAGCGATGCGCACAGCTGGTCGGGCGATGTTGCCAATATGAGCCTGTCGCCGGTGGCGGGAGGATGTTTCTGCGAGGCGATTCCCGGCAATGAAGTGCGTCCCGATGGATCGGTGGAGCATATGCGCGTGGTCATGGCTGCACCCTATCGCCAGCTCACCATGCGCGGCTCGCTCGGCCCGCTGCTCACAGAGGCGCTGACAGGAACGCTCACCGTCCAGCTCGAGGATTATTACGGCGGCACGCGCATCACCTGGGACTATCTCGTGGGCGGATATGCGCGCTTCGACCTGACCGAACTCGCGCCCGCCGTGGACGGTGTTATCGCCGAGCAGATGAATGCGCTGGCGGACCGGTTGGGAAGGGTGAGGGAGGAGTAGGGTACGAAGCTGCTCATGCAGCCCGTGGCACTATCCTGTCGAGGTCGCCGTTGAGCATCCGCTTTGCGGTGCGGATTTCAAAATCGTCCTGCAAGCCCATGAAGAATCCCTCGGACATGCGAAAATAGCGGGCGAGGCGCAGGTCCAGTTCGCCATCGATGCGGGCTGTTCCGTCAATCATTGCCTGCAGGCGTGCAGGATTGACCGCGATGGCATCTGCCAGGGCGGCGCAATCGAGGCCCAGCGGCTCCATGAATTCCGACGCAAGCAATTCGCCTGCATGCGGAATGTCGAGCCAGTCGGCATTAGTGGTAGTCGACAATTTCGACACCGCGCGCTTCTCCATCTTTCCAGACAAAGCATATACGCCATTGCGTATTAATGGAAAGGGAATGCTGGCACGCGCGGTCGTCCTTGAGGGCGTGGAGGCGGTTCGCAGGCGGATTGCGCAAGTCGTCGAGGCTCTTCGCACGATTGAGCAGGGCGAGCTTAGCCAAGGCACTCTGCTGGATATCGGGCGGCAGCTTCTTGCTGCGAAAACCGAGCCATAGACGCTCGGTTTCCTTGTTGGCGAATGTGACGATCATTACTTCCCAACCTTAATCAGATTCGACCGAAGCACATAGGTTCACAGGATTTGTGCGATTTAGCAGAGTGCTATTCGCTCCATCCAAGCCCTTCTACGGACACCGTCACAAGATTTGAATTATCGATCTAGTATATGAATTACCGCCCAAACTTCCTCTGCACCTTCCCATAACGCATCTTCCGCGTCCCCGGCCTGCCTTCGTTGCTGCGCCCCACCATCGGCGCGTGCTTGTCGGCCAACCCCAGTTCCTCGTTTTCGAGCCGCCTGATTTCGTCGCGCAGGCGTCCTGCTTCCTCGAATTCGAGATCGGCGGCAGCAGCGCGCATTTTCGCCTCGAGTTCCTCGATATAGGCGCGCAGATTGTGGCCGACGAGGTTGTTGCGCCCATCCTCGGTCTCGATATCGACCAGCACCCCGTCGCGGTTGGCGGTATGCGCGACGATGTCCTGGATGCCGCGGATGATCGTCGTCGGCGTGATGCCGTGTTCCTCGTTATAGGCGCGCTGCTTCTCGCGGCGGCGTTCGGTCTCCGCCATCGCGCGTTCCATGCTGCCGGTAATGCGGTCGGCATAGAGGATGACCTTGCCATCGACATTGCGCGCAGCGCGGCCGATGGTCTGGATCAGGCTGGTTTCCGAGCGCAGGAAGCCTTCCTTGTCGGCATCGAGAATGCAGACCAGACCGCACTCGGGAATATCGAGGCCTTCGCGCAGCAGATTGATGCCCACCAGCACGTCATAGACACCCATGCGCAGGTCGCGGATCAGTTCGATGCGTTCGAGCGTTTCGACGTCCGAATGCATGTAGCGTACCTTCACGCCCTGCTCGTGCATGAATTCGGTGAGGTCCTCGGCCATGCGCTTGGTCAGCGTGGTGACAAGCGTGCGATAGCCCTTGGCGGCGGTTTCCTTGCACTGGACGATGCAGTCCTGCACCTGGTCCTCGACCGGGCGAATTTCCACCGGCGGATCGATCAGCCCGGTGGGGCGGATGACCTGTTCGGCAAAGACGCCGCCGGTCTGATCCATCTCCCACCTGCCGGGCGTGGCGGATACGGCGAAGGTCTGCGGGCGCATCGCATCCCATTCGTTGAAACGCAGCGGCCGGTTGTCGATGCAGCTTGGCAGGCGGAAGCCATATTCGGCCAGGGTGATCTTCCGGCGGTGGTCGCCTTTCGACATCGCGCCGATCTGCGGCACGGTCTGGTGGCTCTCGTCCACGAACAATAATGCGTTTTCAGGGAGGTATTCGAACAGCGTCGGCGGCGGCTCGCCGGGCAGGCGACCGGTCAGGAAGCGCGAATAATTCTCGATCCCCGCGCAGGAGCCGGTGGCGGCAATCATCTCGAGGTCGAAATTCGTGCGCTGTTCCAGCCTTTGCGCTTCGAGCAAGCGGCCCTCGGCGTGCAGTTCCTTCAGCCGCTCCTCCAGTTCGAATTTGATCGCGGCCGTGGCCTGCTTCATCGTCGGGCCGGGGGTGACATAGTGCGAATTGGCATAGATGCGCACCTTGTCGAGGCTCTGGCCCTTCTTGCCTGTCAGTGGGTCGAATTCGCTGATTTCCTCGATCTCGTCGCCGAAGAAGCTGATCCGCCAGGCCATGTCCTCGTAATGCGACGGGAAGATTTCCAGGCTGTCCCCCCGCACACGGAAGTTGCCGCGCGCGAAGGCGGCATCGTTACGCTTGTATTGCAGCGCGACGAGCTTGCGGATGATTTCTCGCTGGTCCGCCGTTTCACCCTTCTTGATGTCGAAGATCATGGCCGAATAGGTTTCGACCGAGCCGATGCCGTAGAGGCAGGAGACCGAGGCGACGATGATCACGTCGTCCCGCTCCAGCAAGGCGCGCGTGGCCGAATGGCGCATCCGGTCGATCGCCTCGTTCACCGAGCTTTCCTTCTCGATGTAGGTGTCCGACCGGGGAACGTAGGCTTCGGGCTGGTAGTAGTCGTAATAGGATACGAAATACTCGACCGCATTGCCCGGAAAGAAGCTCTTGAACTCGCCATAAAGCTGTGCGGCGAGGATCTTGTTGGGCGCGAGCACAAGGGCGGGGCGCTGCAATTCCTCCACCACCTTGGCCATGGTGAAGGTCTTGCCGCTGCCGGTCACGCCCAGCAGCACCTGGGTCTGTTCGCCATCCTTCGTCCCTTGCACCAGTTCGGCAATGGCGGTGGGCTGGTCGCCGGATGGCTCGTATTCCGAAACCAGCTCGAACCTCTTGCCCGGCATCGACTTTTCCGGACGCGCGGGCTTGTGCGGAGTAAAGCTCTCCGATGTGTCCGGTTCTTCCAGACCTCTGCGGATAACAAGTTCGGCCATGCGGAACATATGGAGAAAATAGTGCCGGCATGCAATCGCATTGGCAGGCGGATCACCGACTGGTAACTTGCTGCGATCGGATGAAATCATTGCCACATTGGAGAATCGACATGCGAGTAATCTACCTGGCCGCCGCGGCGCTGGTCCTCCTTGGCGGTTGCTCCTCCGGATCGGACAACGGCGCAGATACTGATGGCGATGGCGAGATCACCCGCGCGGAAATGGCGATCGAAGTGTCAGATGCAAGCACAGCGTCATTGCAGCCGGGCATGTGGGAACAAACCATCGAATTCACCGAAATGAACATGCCGGGCATGCCACAGAACATGCAGGAGATGATGCGAGGGCAAATGGGTTCCATGACCATGCGGCACTGCCTGACAGCAGAAGATGTCGCCCGGCCCGATGCCGATTTTTTCGGCGGGGAAGGCCAGGAAAATTGCAGCTACGAAGAATTCGATATGTCGGGCGACCGTATGAAGGTGCGCATGACCTGCGAAGGCGGCGAGGGCAGCATGGTCCATATCGGCATGGATGGGGCAATGCATGGCGACAATTACACACTCAATATCGACAATCGGGTTTCCGGCATGCCCGGTGGCGACATGACGATGAAGGGCACCTTCACTGCACGGCGCATTGGTGAATGCTGACATATTTTACGAAAATGTGACCGGCAAAGCTGTTCATGGCAGAACAAGACAATTCTGTTACAATACCGCCATGACTGTCGTGAAAACGAAACATTTGCAGCCACTGCACAATGCCTCCGCCAGGCTCGGAATGCTTGCGGATGGCGTTGCACGGCGGGTGGAATTGCTGAGGCGGCAGCCGCCGGATAATGCGAGGCGTCCATCGCAAATGCTGTTCATGGCGGAGTCCGTGGCATTCCTCGAACCGGTCATGCGGCAGCTCAGGCCTCCGCTCACTGTACCCGCTGCCAGCAACCGCAAGGTGGTGATCCTCATGCCGGGATTTGGCACCCACCCGCTGCGTATGCGCTATATGGCGCGCAGGCTGGAGGAAGCGGGGCACAAGGTTAAGCGCTGGGGCATGGGCTTCAATTTTGGCCCGACCGAGGAAAACTTTGCACTCCTGTCTGAACGTGTGCAGCATGTGCATGCCCGCTATGGCCAACAGGTTGTACTCGTCGGCTGGAGCCTGGGCGGCATTTTCGCGCGCGAAATCGCCAAGCGCCATCCCGAACTGGTGGAAAAGGTGGTGAGCATGGGTTCGCCCTTCAGCCACACGCCCTATTCCAACAACGTCTGGCGCATCTACCAGCTGATCACCGGCCAATCGGTGGAACGGCCGCCGATCAAGGCCGACCTGCCCGCCAAGCCGCCGGTGGAGACCGTGGCCTTCTGGAGTGCGCGCGATGGCGTGGTCTCCGTCCATAGTGCACGTGGCCAGCCCGGCGAACGCGATCGGGAGCGAGCTTTGCGCTGCTCGCACATGGGTTTTTCCAACTCATCCGAAGCCATCCTGGCTGTCGCCGAAGAGCTTGATCGCTCCTAGTCGGGTTCCGCCGAATTTCTGCAATTCACCCCCCGGGGTTGGCAGGCCTGAAAACTTGTGCCATGTTGCAGTGCAATACGGAGCTTTATGAGCAAGAGAGCGGAAGCCAACTTCGACGAAATGTTTCATGCTGATGGATCGGTCCGTCCGGCATACAGCGAATATCAACAATGGTTCGAAGCGCAGGATCCCGCGGAATTGCGGCTCAAGGACAAGGAGGCCGAGGGCCTCTTTCGCCGCGCAGGTATTACCTTCAACGTCTATGGTGAAAGTGCGGCCGAGGAGCGGCTGATACCTTTCGACATGGTCCCGCGGATCATCAGCGGAAAGGAGTGGCGCAAGCTTTCGCGGGGCATCGAGCAGCGCGTGCGTGCGCTCAACGCGTTCATCCACGACCTGTACCACAGGCAGGAAATCGTCCGTTCCGGTCGCTTCCCCGAACGCCTGCTGCGCAATAATGAAGCGTGGCTGCCGCAAATGGTGGGTTTCACCCCGCCCGGCCATGTCTACACCCATATTGTCGGGATCGACCTTGTCCGTACCGGTCCAGATGAATTCATGGTGCTGGAGGACAATGCGCGAACGCCTTCTGGTGTGAGCTACATGCTGGAAAATCGCGAGACGATGATCGCGATGTTTCCCGACCTTTTCGCCCGCATGAATGTGCAGAAGGTCTCGGACTATCCCAGCCGCCTGGCCCGCAGTCTTGCTGCCTGCGCACCTTCTGCCACTAGCGGTAAACCGGTGATCGCCGTTCTGACCCCGGGAATCTACAATTCGGCCTATTTCGAACATGCCTTCCTTGCCGACCAGATGGGTGCAGAACTTGTCGAGGGCGGAGACTTGCGTGTGGTTGAAGGCCGGGTGCAGATGCGCACCACGGCAGGCTTCAAGCCGATCGACGTGCTCTATCGCCGTGTAGATGACGAATACCTCGACCCGCTGACCTTCAATCCAGCCTCCATGCTGGGTGTGCCGGGGCTATTCGATGTCTATCGTGCCGGGGGGATAACCATCGCCAATGCGCCGGGAACGGGCATTGCCGATGACAAGGCGATCTATTCCTTCATGCCCGACATCGTCGAGTTCTACACCGGCGAAAAGCCGCTATTGCCCAATGTCCCGACCTGGCGCTGCGCGGAACCGGACAGCCTGGCCTATGTGCTCGATAACATTGCCGAACTGGTGGTGAAGGAAGTCCACGGTTCGGGCGGCTATGGCATGTTGATCGGGCCGACCTCCTCGAAGAAGGAGATTGCCGCCTTCGCCAAGAAGCTGAAGGCCAAACCGGAAAACTATATTGCGCAGCCCACACTGGCGCTTTCCACCTGCCCGATCTTCACCAAGGCAGGGCTGGCGCCGCGTCACGTGGATTTGCGCCCCTATGTCCTGGTTTCTCCCAACGGAATCGACCTGACACCCGGCGGGCTGACGCGCGTGGCGCTGAAAAAGGGATCGCTGGTGGTCAATTCCTCGCAAGGCGGCGGGACCAAGGACACCTGGGTGCTGGACGACTGATGGGCAGGACCGGATCATGCTAGGCAAGACAGCCAACGCCATCTTCTGGATGTTCCGCTATCTCGAGCGGGCGGAGAATACCGCGCGCCTGCTTGAGGCCGGTTTCCGCATGGCGCTGACCAGGGGCGGCGATGCTGCAGGCGAGGAATGGCGCTCCGTCATCAATACGCTGGGCATGGAGACGACCTATGAGGCGAAATATGGCACCTATTCCGGACCCGAGGTGTGCGACTTCATTCTGCGCGACAAGGACAATCCCGAATGCGTGATGGCGATGGTGGAAAATGCACGCAGCAGTGCCCGCCTGGCGCGGACATCGATTACTGCTGAAGTATGGGAAGCTGTCAACGAAGTCTGGATGACGTTGAAGGCAGCACTGGCGCGGCCGGTGCGCGAGGCCAACCTCAATGAGGTACTTTATTCGATCCGGCGCGAGGCGACGCTGGTGCGTGGCGCGACTTATGGATCGATGCTGCGCAACGATATCTTCCATTTTGCCCGTGCCGGAACCTTCGTGGAACGTGCGGACAACACTGCGCGTATTCTCGATGTCAAATATCACCTTCTTCTGCCATCTCTCGCCCATGTCGGATCGCGCCTTGATGCTGGCCAGTGGGAGAGTATCTTGCGGGCGCTTTCTGCCCGGCGGGCGCACCGCGAAGTCATTCATTCGGGAAAGCCCGATGCGAGCGGGATCGCGGAACTGCTGATTCTAGATGCGCGCCTTCCGCGCAGCCTGGCCTTTTGCTGGCAAGCGCTGTCGGGAAATCTAGCCGCTCTTGCCCAACTTCACGGGCATGAAAGTCAAAGCAACGCCATGGTGCAGGATGCAGAGGCGGCACTCTCGGCAACAACGATCGATGATATCTTCGATCGCGGTTTGCATGAATTCCTCGTTGATTTCATTTCCGGTAATCAGGCGATCGCCAATGCGATTGCTGAAGACTACCGTTTCACGCGTTGATGCCGGGAAAACCATGCGACTTTCGATCCGCCACACCACCCATTATCGTTTCACCGATCCGGTGCCGCATGGTTTGCAGCGTGTTCGGCTGAAGCCCAAGGATACGCACGGACAGGAAGTCATCGACTGGACGATGGCTTGCAATGGGGCGCAACTTGAACTCGAATATGATGACCATAATCACAACCACGTAGCGCTGGTGTCGGTGCTCCCTGGGGCGCAGGAAGTAACCATCCAATGCGAGGGGGCCGTCGAGACCTTCGACTATTCGGGGGTCATCGGCCAACATGCTGGATATCTGCCGCTTTGGTCATTCCTCAACCAGACAGCCAGAACTACGCCCGGACCGAAGCTGCGGGCGCTGGCACATTGTGTCCGGCGGGACGACGGGGAAGTGCTGGCCATGCTCCATGCGCTGTCAGCTGCGATCACTTCCGACGTACGGTACGAGACAGGTGCAACGCATGTCCACACGACCGCCGAAGAGGCACTGAGGGACGGTGCCGGCGTATGCCAGGACCATGCCCATATCTTCATCGGTGCTGCGCGCCTGCTTGATATTCCGGCACGATATGTATCGGGCTATCTGATGATGAATGACCGGATAGACCAGGAGGCCACCCATGCCTGGGCCGAAGCCCATGTCGCCGGCATTGGCTGGGTCGGTTTCGACATTTCCAACGGGATCAGCCCAGATCCACGCTATGTCCGTGTGGCCACCGGGCGGGACTATGGCGAGGCAGCCCCGATCACCGGTATCAGGCTGGGCTCGGCCGACGAGGAACTCCATGTTTCCCTCGCCGTAGAGCAACAACAGACGGAACAATGATTATTCGTGCAGTTGTCGGTGGTTCGGATTAAGGGCCGGGCATCGGGAAGCGTGTACGCCAGAGAGATTAGGACTGATGACTTATTGCGTTGGAATCATGCTCGACAAGGGACTCGTGTTGATGAGCGACACGCGAACCAATTCGGGCGTCGACAATATCTCGGTGTTCCGCAAGATGTTCCATTGGAGCATTCCGGGCAACCGCATCATCTCGGTCATGACGGCAGGTAATCTCGCCACAACGCAAGCGGTCATCAGCAAGCTGGAGGAACGAAGCAAGACACCGGGCGAGCGCAACAATTCGCTGCTCGAACTGCCGACAATGTTTCAGGTTGCGGTCGAGATCGGCAAGCTATTGCGTGAAACGGTGCAGGAAAGCGAGCAGGTCAATGGCGGACCGCAGGCAAGCGGTAGCCGCTTTGCGGCCAGCGTGATCCTGGCAGGCCAGATAGAGGGCATGGAACCGCGCCTGTTCATGATCTATCCGGAAGGCAATTTTATCGAGGCGAGCTTCGATACGCCGTTCTTCCAGATCGGCGAGACCAAGTATGGCCGCCCGATCCTGATCCGTGGATATGATCGCACGATGAACTTCGAGGATGCGGTCAAGCTGCTCATGGTCAGCTTCGATTCCACCCTCAAGGCGAATCTTTCGGTGGGGCTGCCGCTCGACATGATGGTGATCGAACGGGGCAGGTTCGAACCCGCGCATGAGCGGCGGATCGAACACGATGATCCTTATTTCACCGCCATCAGTTCGAGCTGGAGCGACGCGCTCAGGAGCGCCTTCAATTCGCTGCCCGATTACAGCTTCTACCAGAAAACGGAATAGGCACAGGTTTCGGTCAGACCTGGACAAAGCAAGGCCTGCATGGGCCTAAGGGCTTGTCCTCATGCGGGAAAATCCTGAATATTCCTCCGATCTGGAGGTAAATATGCGCCAGTTTTACGGTTAGCATCTGCTTAACCATCCGTGGAATTGCTTGGTTTCGGTTCGAACTGCACGTGCCACACACTGCTTTCCTGCGCAGACATTGCGCCATGACAAAGCCATGCAAACTCCACATCCTTGGCGGCGACAGCCGCCTTCGCGCTGAACAGGCCAGGCTGGCCTTTGCCATGGGCCACCATGCGGAAATCTATGCCGATCTTGCGGAATTGTTCGATGCATCGCCCGAAGAGGGGATAATTCTCGCTTGCGACGATGTCGCTGAAGACGGGATGGCGGCGCTCCTCGAACAGTTGAACGACAACGGCATATGGTTGCCAGTTGTTGCAGCGTCGCATTCCAGCGATGTTTACGATGCTGTCGAAGCAATTCGCGGTGGGGCATTCGATTACCTGTGCCTGCCCTTGACGCCCGAAGCGCTTGGCAGGCTGATCGACCATGCGATGGCGGAAGCGGCGAGGCATAACGAAGCGCGCCGGCGGTTGGTGGAAGCGCGCAAACGCATCGGATCACTGAGCAAGCGCGAGCGCGAGGTACTCGACTGGCTGACCGAGGGTTGTTCGAACAAGGCCATTGCCCGCACGCTGGCGATAAGTCCGCGAACGGTGGAGATCCACCGATCCAACATGATGGCAAAGCTCGGGGCCAGCCATGCCGCAGAAGCGGTTCGCCTGCGGTTGGAAGCTGACTTGCAGCACGACAGCGCTCCCATCGATCCGGATGAAGATGACTACGTGGCGAGCCAGGGGGCAGGCTGAAGCCTCAAGCCCGACGCCCTAGCGACAGTAGGAATCCCCTGCGATCACGCCCTCAAGATGAAGGTGGTCGCGGTGCGCCTCATTGTAGTCCGGCCCCAGCACCGTATCGAAGCGTCGGCAGGCGCTGCGCTGGACAATACGCAGGAATTCGCGTTCTGCCGATGTGCCGCCATGCCAGTCTTCCTCAACACTGATACGGCGTCCGTCGGCAAGGACGAAACCGGAAATATCGATCGCCCCGGCCAAGGCATGTGCGGACCTTCGTGCGGTCCCTGCAACATTGCGGCAGGAGTAACTCCCGAAAGTCTCGATCCGCGCAAGGGGAGAACCGAGGATCTGCTGTGCCGCACGGTCGGCACCGTAGCGCGCCCAGCCGGCAAAGGCATTGCTCACCTCGCATTGCAGGGGCCCGATATCGCTGACGGAGAGAAGTGAGGCATCGCCGCGAAGGGCGGTCATCTGCACCGTGCCCACCGTGCTGCATCCTTGCCCGGTATAGCGATCGGGCAGGGCGGTGAAGCGCGCGCCTGCCTGGTCCAGCTGCGCGAGACACTGGCGCGTTTCAGGTGCCGATGCGATCACCGGCTGGCTGACCTGGGGTGCGCCGGCGCGTTGCTGGCCGTGCGATTCGGGCAAGGCCGAACAGCCAGCCAGGAGGCTCGCGCAGAACAGGAAGGAAGCCGCACGTTCCATGCGCTCGAATGTGCCCGGTTTATGGTTAAGAAAGTCCTAAAGCTGTGTCGGACTTGCGCTGAAAGGAAAGGCCCGCCGGCGTAAACCAGCGGGCCTTTATTGGCAGGACTGTTGTGGTGAAAGTCAGCGCCTAGCTGCTGCTTCCTCCAGCGAGACCCATCAGGCCATCCTTGGCCATATTGTACACACGCAGCGACATCAGCGTTGCGGCAATGCCGGCGGCGGCCATGCCGAAATTGTTGAAAATCGCATTCAGATAATCGCCGACGGCGGGAATGGATCCCAGCGCAGCTCCGACCACAGGGAATGCCAACACGGCAACATATACCCTGACAGCCATATCGCTCGGGGCGGTAATGCCCGCGATGACTCCCAATATGACGAGGACCATTCCCACTTCGAAACCAAGGTTGGGAACGACCCCTGCAACAACAGCCAGCAGCACGCCAAGTGCACCGGCAAGACCAGTCAGCTTTTCCATTATTTTCTCTCCCTATCTTCTTTCGGAGGCGCCGGTCCTGCCTTCCCAGACGCATTGCGGAAGCTACAGGCCAAGATGAAGAGTTCAAAATTTGCGGAGATGCGCGGTAAAACACTGAAAATAATGCTAAAGAAACAAAGTTATCCACTGCATGCTGCGCTGCAATATGCTGCAGATTTCCGATGTGAGCGCGAATCATGCCTCCGCATGACTGTGCCGGGCATCGCTCAATGACTGCTTGACTTGGCGTGCGGCAAGTCTAAAGGCCGCCGCGGGCCACGCGGTCCCAACGCCGCGCGTGCTCTCTGTAAGGAGAGAATACAAATGACTACCGAACCTACGCTCCGTCCGGAGCGCCCCTTCTTTTCTTCCGGTCCGACCGCAAAGCCGGCCACATGGGCACCGGAGAAACTCGATACCAAGAGCCTCGGCCGTTCGCACCGCTCCTCCTATGCCAAGGGGCGCCTCAAGTATGCGATCGATTTGACCAAGGAACTGCTTGGTGTTCCCGACGACTACCTCGTCGGCATCATGCCGGGTTCCGATACGGGTGCTCTGGAATGTGCGATGTGGACCATGCTGGGCGCGCGCCCGGCCACCGTCGCCGCGTGGGAAAGCTTCGGTAACGTCTGGATCCAGGACGCGGTCAAGCAGCTGAAGCTGAAGGACCTGCAGGTGCTGGACGCCGATTACGGCCAGATTCCGGACCTCAGCCAGGTCCCGCAGGACAACGACGTTGTCTTCACCTTCAACGGCACCACTTCGGGCGCCAAGATCCCGAACACGGACTGGCTCGCGCCGGGCCGCGCGGGCCTTGCCATCAACGATGCCACCAGCGCCGTCTTCGCCATGGAGATGGACTGGGCCAAGCTCGATGCCACCACCTACAGCTGGCAGAAGGTTCTGGGCGGCGAAGCGCAGCACGGGATGCTGATCCTGTCGCCCAAGGCGATCCAGCGCGTGGCCGAATACGACCCCGAATGGCCGCTGCCCAAGCTCTTCCGCATCAAGAAGAAGGGTGCGATCGACACCTCGATCTTCGAAGGCTCGACCATCAACACGCCCTCCATGCTGGCGACCGAGGATTACATCTTCGCGCTGGAGTGGGTGAAGTCCATCGGCGGCCGCGAAGCGATGTTCGCCCGCGCCAACGCCAATGCGCAGACCGTTTTCGATTTCATCGAGAGCAAGGACTACCTGCGCAACATGGTTGCCGACCCGGCGCTGCGCACCAACACCGGCGTGTGCATGGTCTTCCAGGGTGACTGGTACGAAAGCCTTTCCGCCGAAGAGCAGGCCAATGTCCCCAAGAAGATCGCCTCCACACTGGAGAAGATGGACATCGGCTACGATTTCAACGGCTATCGCGATGCACCGCCGAGCTTGCGCATCTGGTGCGGTGGTTCGGTGGAGCAGGAGGACATCAAGCGCCTGCTGCCGTGGATCGACTGGGCCTATCACAAGCTCAAGGCCGGCGAACTCTGATTGCCAGGTGAGTCCCCGCGCAGGCGGGGACTTCCATCATTCCGTTCAATTCCGATAGAGGCTCCCGCTTTCGCGGGAGCGCACGGAGACAAATCATGACGAAGCCCAAAGTTCTCATTTCCGACAAGATGGACCCCAACGCCGCCCGCATTTTTGAAGAGCGCGGCTGCGAAGTGGACGTGATCACCGGCAAGACGCCGGAAGAGCTGAAGGAAATCATCGGCCAGTACGAAGGCCTGGCGATCCGCTCCTCGACCAAGGTCACCAAGGAGATTCTCGACGCGGCGACCAATCTCAAGGTCATTGGCCGCGCCGGCATCGGCGTCGACAACGTCGATATCCCCTATGCCTCGTCCAAGGGCGTGGTGGTGATGAACACGCCGTTCGGCAACTCGATCACTACGGCGGAACACGCAATCGCCCTGCTGATGGCGCTGGCCCGCCAGATCCCCGAAGCCAATGCGCTGACGCAGAAGGGCGAATGGCCTAAGAGCGGCTTCATGGGCGTGGAAGTCACCGGCAAGACGCTGGGCCTGATCGGTGCCGGGAATATCGGCGGCATCGTCGCCAGCCGTGCGCTGGGCCTGAAGATGAAGGTCATCGCCTATGACCCGTTCCTGACGCCCGAGCGCGCCATCGAAATGGGCGTGGAAAAGGTCGATCTGGGTGCCCTGGTGACGCGTGCCGATTTCATCACCCTGCACACGCCGCTGACCGACGAGACGCGCAATATCCTCAGCCGCGAGCGTCTGGAGCAGACCAAGAAGGGCGTGCGGATCATCAACTGCGCGCGCGGCGGCCTGGTCGACGAAGTGGCGCTGAAGGACCTGCTCGATTCGGGCCATATCGCCGGTGCCGCCCTCGACGTGTTCGAAATCGAACCGCCGGCGAAGGACCACCCGCTGTTCGGCACGCCGAACTTCATCTGCACCCCGCACCTGGGCGCTTCCACTACCGAAGCGCAGGTCAACGTGGCGTTGCAGGTGGCGGAACAGCTGTCCGACTACCTCGTCAACGGCGGCGTCACCAACGCGCTCAACATGCCGTCGCTTTCCGCCGAGGAAGCTCCGAAGCTCAGGCCCTATATGGCGCTCGCCGAAAAGCTCGGCTCGCTGGTGGGCCAGCTGGCGCATGGCGAACTGCCCAAGATCAGCATCGAGACCGAAGGCGCGGCTGCACAGCTCAACCAGAAGCCGATTGTCGGTGCCGTCCTCGCCGGCCTGATGAAGCGCTATTCCTCCAGCGTGAACATGGTCAATGCTCCGTTCCTCGCCAAGGAACGCGGCATGGAAGTCCGTGAAATCCGTAACGAGAAGGAAGGCGTCTACCACACGCTGCTGCGCGTGACGGTGGAAACCAGCCAGGGCAACCGCTCGGTCGCCGGCACGCTGTTCGCCGATGGCGCGCCGCGCCTGGTGGAAATGTTCGGCATTTCCATTGAAGCCGACCTCGAAGGCCAGATGCTGTATATTTCCAACATGGACATGCCGGGATTCATCGGCTCGGTTGGCGCGCTGCTGGGCGAGGCGGACATCAACATCGGCACCTTCCATCTTGGCCGCCGCGAAGCCGGTGGCGAGGCGATCCTGTTGCTTTCGATCGATGAGCCGGTTCCGGCCGAACTGATCGAGAAGATCTGCAAGGTGCGCAACGTGAAGCGGGTCCAGCCGCTCAGCTTCTGATCTGCTTTTTATGCAGAAACCGCTCGTGCTGAGCTTGTCGAAGCACTGCCTTTTCTTCTAGCGAGCATTCGTCAGAAGAAAAACGGCCCTTCGACAGGCTCAGGGCGAGCGGATCGGGGGTCTGGGGAAACGTTATGATTGATCCGACGTCAGACCTGTTGCCCGAAGGCCTTGAAGACCGCCTGCCGCAAAGCGCGGCGGCGGCTGCCCGTATCGAACGCGATGCAATGGCGGTGCTGGGCGCGCATGGTTTTGACCGCGTGCGCCCGCCGCTTGTCGAGTTCGAGAAGAGCATGGCGCAGCGCATGGACGGCTTGATGACGCGGCACATGTTCCGCTTCGTCGATCCCAAAAGCCTGCGCACGCTGGCTTTGCGTTCGGATATTACTGCGCAGGTAGGCCGCATTGCCGCCACCGGTCTGGTCGCTGCGCCGCGCCCGCTGCGCCTGTGCTATTCGGGCCAGGTGATGAAGATCGCGGGCGACCAGCTCGATCCGCGCCGCGAGAACCTGCAGATCGGTGCCGAACTGATCGGCAGCGACAGTGCAGCTGCTGCGGGCGAGATGGTGGACCTTGCCATCAATGCGCTGGAGGCGGCGGGTGCCACAGGCATTTCGGTCGATTTCACGCTGCCCGACCTTGTCGATACGCTGGCAGCGAAGGAGTTTCCGCTCGCCCCCGAACAGCGCGATGCCGTGCGCCGCGAACTCGATGCCAAGGATGCGGGCGGGCTCAAGCAGGCAGGCGGCGAGGCCTATCTGCCGCTGCTCTTTGCCACCGGCGAGTTCGAGCAGGCTGCGGCCAGGCTCTCCGAAATCGACGATGGCGGCGCGCTCGCCACGCGGATCGATGGCCTGCGCAAGATCGCCGCACGCGTCGCAGGCCGCGCGCGGCTCACGCTCGATCCCACCGAACGCCACGGCTTCGAATACCAGAGCTGGTTTGGCTTTACGCTCTATGCGCAAGGCGTGCGCGGCGCGCTGGGGCGGGGCGGCACTTACCTCATCGGCGGCAGCGACGAACCGGCGACCGGCTTCTCGCTCTATCCCGAAGAACTGGTGGAAGTGGTGAAGGCTGGCGAAGGTCTCGGCCGCAAACTGTTCCTGCCGCTGGGCCACGACCGCGCCGCCGCCGCCAAGCTGCGCAGCGAGGGTTGGCGCACGGTCGCGGCGCTGTCAGGGGAGGATGATGCAGCGGCACTGGGATGCAGCCATGTGCTGGATGGTGGGGTGGCGAGGGGGCTTTAGGCTGTAGCGTCGGCTTACGACCCAAAAGCGGACATTTCGTCGGTTCGTTCCAATGGCCGCTCAACGCACTTGACCTGTAACAACTGCCAGGTGCCGCCCACCTCGCTCAAGTTCCTCAATCCCTCGCAACTCGGGCGGGCTTTTTCTATATTTACGGCCTTGCTATGCTGGCTGACCAAAGGAGAGGTCTATGCGAATATTCGGGTCGTTCTTCATGGGCTGCGCGCTTGCCGGATGCACTCCTGCGGCTGAGCCGCCTCCGCTATCTGCGGACGTTGCCAAGACCGCGATCCGCGCCAAGATCGACGACTATACTGCTACGATCGGTTCACTTGACATGGACAAGATCGCTACGGTCTGGGCGACCACACGCGAGGTCAGCTTCATACAGCCGCGCGGCGAGCAACACGGTTGGGACGAAATTTCAAACGTGTTTTATGGCAGAGTGATGGGACAGAACTTCACCGAGCGCCATCTGCAACTCGATGGCGAGCCCAGCATAACAGTCTATGGCGACAGCGCCGTCGCGCTGTTCGAATGGGTGTTCGATGCCACCCGCGCCGATAATGGTGAAACGATCCAGACCAGGGGCCGAGAGACACAGGTCTTTGTCAACATTCCGGAAAAAGGCTGGCGGATCGTTCATGTCCATTATTCCGGCCCGCCTGTAACGGCTGCAGGAGAGGGGTTCTGACTGTCGGCCTAACGACCGCTTTCCACCCAATTCCAGCCGTTCAGCGGTTTGTTGTCGGTGATGGCAGCTAACGACCCACTTGCGGACGTCCTGCCACGGTGCAACACAGCACTATGCGCATCGTTACGACAGCACTGTTATGCTTCGCTGGTGGGGCACTGTTTGTCGCGGGTTACTGGATAGGCTCGACAAACGCTCCTGTGGCCACCGGTGACAGTGCGTTAGCTCACGAGTCGACCGAATCCTTGGACGGCATGGAACCGCAAGTTCAGGACGCGATACGACGGTGGTCGACAAAAGCGGCTATGTCAGAAGAGGATGTTCGGCGGAATTGGTCGCCACATGCGATGTTTATACCTACGCGGAATCAGGGGCAAGGAATGCTCTGCATACAACTTCTTCTCAGGCCGGGGAATCTTGGAGGCTCACCTGTGTACTGTTATCAGGCTGACTTCTTCAAACCGGATGAGACGTTGAACCTCGTCGCCGAATACAGTGACGTTGAGTGAATGACCGCTTTCCACCCCAATATCGGACATTCGGACTTGCCTATTCCTCTGGCTGCCAGAGATCGTGCTTTTGCATGATCTGTTCGAACAGTTCGGACGCGAGATAGTTCGCCAGCCATTTCTGCAATTGAGGCCAGTCGCGGGT
>JAHEBH010000071.1 GCA_024642335.1 Erythrobacter sp. | reverse complement strand
GTCTTTGCCGATATCGACATGGATTTCCACGCGACCGCGCACCGGCCGAATTTCCCATTTGGCGAGATGTTTCCGGGGGACACCATAACGGTTAAGTTCCTTGCCCGATATGACCTGAACGGTGAAGGAATGATCGCGAAGCTCGTCACCGCCGCCTGGCCGCCCGAACAGGGGGTGACCAAGCTGCCCCCGCTGGGCGGGCACCCCAGCCAGGTTGCCGCATATCACGCCTATGCCGCCGCCTTTTCCAATGGCGATGCGGAGCGCTACACGCGCTTCTACACCGATGATGTGGTGCTCGACCTCTCTAGCCTGCCGCCCATCGAAACCGCGCAAGGCATTGCCGACTTCTACAACGTCATGTTCCAGTCGGTGCGCGAGACGCTGACGATCCATGCGATCGAGGCGACCGACGAGCGGATCGAGGTCGACTGCACCAGCCGCTTTACCGCCATCGAGGATGCGCCCGATTTCGTGGTCGGCGCGCTCGCCAAGGGGGACTATGTCGATGTCCCGATCCTTGCCAGCTACACTTTGCGCGGCGGCTATATCTGCCACATCCTCACAAGGCGCGGCGGGGACCCGGTCTTCACCCGCGCAGGCTGAGAAGTTCCTCCGCGCGGGCGAGGTCTTCCGCCCGGTCCACATCCACCAGCATGGCTTCGGGCGGAGTGATGCGCGTCACGTCATCGTGCCCCGACAGCAGCGCCCCTGCCCCGGCATCGCCGGTTAGCGCCGCAAGCTGCGGCAGCAGCGCCAGCGGGAAACAGGCGGGCACTCCGGCCTTGCCGCCAGACCACACGGTTGCAGCAGTCCCACCCGCATCGCGCAGCGCGATAAGGTGATCGGGCGCAACCAGCGGCATATCGGCGAGCAGCACCAGCAGCGGCTTGCCCTGAGCCAGTGCGCGATTGGCCGCCACGGCGAGCGATGTGCCCAGCCCTTCCTTCGCCTTGGGATTGATGGCGAGCGCCCAGTCGCTCTCTTTCGCAAATTGCGGAGCATCCACCCCGGTCACGATCACGCCAGGCGCAAACCCCGCCTTCGCCACGGCATCGAGCACCCAGCGCCCCACGCGCTCGCCCCCCAGCACGGCGTCGAGCTTACCGCCACCGAAGCGGCTGCCGCTGCCCGCCGCCAGCACAGCGACCAAGGGCGCGCCGTCAGGAGGTGGGCAGCAGGGCATGGGGATGGATCGCCTCATATTCACCGACCACCGAAGCAAGTATCGACAGTGCCAGCGCGACAGGCTCGCGGCTGTGCTGCACCACGCCGATGGGGCTGGCGATCCGGGAAAGCTGGTCTTCTCCAACGCCGCTGGCGAGCAGGCGCTCGGCCCGCTCGTCGCGCGCGGTCTTGCCGCCCTGCGCGCCGATAAAGAAGGCAGGCGTGCCCAGTGCCCATTGCAGGATCGCCTGTTCCCATTCGTGATCATGGAACAGCAGCACCACTGCGCTCCAACGATCGACCGCAATCCCGCTCGGCGCGCGGCCAAGCGACAGGCCGTCGGAGGCATCCTTGCTGAAGGTTTCCACCTCCAGTCCCGACGCGCGGCCGAGCGCGGCGGCCGCATCGAGTTCCGGCCCCTCGCCGAACAGCAGCAGGCGCAATGCGGGGGCATAGTGGCGCTGCGGCAGCATGTCGCATTGCAAATCGAGCGTGGCGGCCTCGCGCCGGTCGAGCGCCTCCACCACGGCCTTGCAAGCCTCCCGGTCAGGTGCAGGATCGACCAATATATCCACCCCGCTGCCGCAGGGCAGGCGGAAGTCGATCAGCGGCGATCCGGCACCGAAGCGCATCACGCGGCGCTCTCCGCCCGAGATTACCTCGCTCGCCAATTGCTTTTCGAGGCAGCCATCGGCCAAGGTGCCGGTAACGCTGCCATCGCCATGCACCGCCAGTTGCGCGCCAAGGCGGCGCGAAAAACTGCCTTCGATATTGGTAATGGTACACAAGCCCACGCCCGGCGCGCAGGCGGCGCGCAAGGCTGCATGGTCCATCGCGTACCTCCTTACTTGCGCCTAGTGCTGATGAGGGTCTTCGAGGCCCATGATCAGCTGCGGCTCTTCACCGCGCAGTTCCTGGAAAGCGACGCGCAGGTTGATCAGCGCGCGCGCCCAGGGCGTGCCACCATATTCGAGGCCCGGCTTGATCTTGTGGTCGAGGAAGACTGCAAAGCTCGGCTCACGCTCCAGCCGCACCAGCGCATCTTCGGGCGTGCCGCCAAATTGCACCGTCTGCTCTGCTGTCGCGACGAGCGCGCGGTTGAACTGCATGAAGCTGCGGAATTCCTCCCATGTCGACACGCCGCCATGACCCTGGATCACGTGGTCGACGCCGGGGATCGAATAATAGGCCGCGGTCAACGTGGTCGGCAGTGCCAGCATCGAGCCGCCCGAACCCGGATCGATCAGCGGCGACATGTGCCATGCATAGATGTCTCCAGCCTGCATTGTACGTGCTGCCGGGAATACGACGAAAGCATCGCCATCGGTGTGGCCTGCGCCGAAATGGTAGACATCGACGCGGTCATCGCCTTCGCCAATGCTGATCTGCGTGGAGAAACTCTTGTTGACCGGGGACACGCCGAAGGGCCCGCCCTCGGCCTCCATCCGCGCCTTCGAGTTCACATGGGCGATCACTTCCACCCCGTCACCCGACAATTCGGCCAGCTGGTTGTTCGAACCCATGTGGTCGGGATGCGAGTGGGTGTTGATGATCACGCCCACGGGCAGGTCGGTCACCTTGCGCACTTCGGCCATGATCGCCTCGCCGCTGTTGGGCAGCTTTGTATCGACCAGCACCACGTCATGCGAGCGCACGAAGACGGTGGTGTTCCCGCCTGCACCGAAGATCTTGTAGACGTTGCCGTTCACATGCTCGATTTCGGTAATGCCCGGCAGGCCCTGCGCCGTCACGCCCACTGCGGCAATGCCGCTTGCTACAATGGCGCCAAGCACCGCGATCCGCTTCATCAACCTGCTCCCGAAAAGAATACTCTCTCTGCAAACCAATAGGCACCTGCCGCCATCACCGCAAGCGAACCAATTGTCGCGACATGTCGCGCCGCTTTCTCGCTGCGGCGACGGAGCATCTCCAGCAAGACAGCAACCACCACAACGATGGCCAGCTGGCCAATTTCCACGCCCAGGTTGAAGGAGAACAGCGACCAGGCCAGCTGCGCATCGGGCAGGCCGAACTCGCGCAGCACATAGGCAAAACCGAAACCGTGGATCAGCCCGAACACGAAGGCGATGCCCATGCGCAGGTCACGCGACTTTGTGGGATCGGCCCCGCGCAGAAGATTATCCGCGCCCACCACCACAATGCTGAGAGCGATCAATGGCTCGATCACGGCAGCAGGCACCATCACGATATCCAGCGCCGCGAGCGACAGCGTGACCGAATGGCCGATGGTGAAACTGGTGACGATCACCGCCAGCCGCCGCCACGATCCGCCCAGCAGGATCAGGCCGATGATGAAGAGGATATGGTCCGCCCCGATCATGATGTGGTGCACGCCGGAAGGGATGAAAGTCTCCATCACCGCAAACACGCCCGCCGTCGTTCCGGCAAAATAGGTGCGCGGCCCGTCGCCTGCCGCGAAGATCCATTGCTGGCGCAGCTCGTCACCCTCATAGATGTTCACGAAGGTCTGGTGCGTGGGGTCGTAGGGGAATATCTGCGCCTGCACTTCCAGTGCCGCTGGCGGCGGCGCGGCAATAGTGAAGCCCAATCTTACGGCATCGTCACCCGGCACGGCTGCGATGGATTTCCACTCGATTCCAGCCGGTTCTCCGCCGGAAATCCTGATCCGGTCCTGCAAAATCGATCCGATTTGACCGTATTGTCTGGACAATACACCTTGGTCGAGCAATATTGCCGGTTCGTCCGAATTCAGTTCATGTGCAAGATCGATCACATGCACAGTCAGCGAACCATCAATGCGCCGCTCTTCAAGGTGCAGATCGAGATAGCTGAACGGCGCAGGGTGCGCGCTGGCAGCAGAGGAGAGGCAGAGCAAGGTCAAGCCAAGAAGGAAGCCAGCCGGTCGCCGGAGGAAGTGCATCAATGGCATGGACGATAAGTTGCTGAAGCGAATAATTTTCATGAAGAACGAAGTTACGTGGATAACAAGAACTTTCTACTGTTACCATTTGTTACAACGATGCATTTGGATCAAGTGCGCTAGAGCACTAGGCGGTAATTGAAGATCAATCTATGCGATATGAGGGTTTCTTGGGGATCAGTTCGAACATGACACGCAAGCTTATGATGGGCGCGGCCATGCCGCTGGCCCTGATGGCTGGCGCCTGCGCGACGCCCGATGTGGACACGCCCGAGGCGCGCATCGCCATTCCCGTCGATTGGGCGGAGAGCGAGCCCGAGACTGTCAGTCTCGACATCGCCGAATACTGGCTGCAACTGGACGATCCGCTGCTGACCGAACTGGTAGAGGCCGCCATTGCCAACAATCTGGACCTGGCTCAGAGCGCGGCGCGGCTGGAACAATCGCGGGCGCAACTGGTGCAGGCCCGCGCCTCCTGGTTCCCCTCCTTGTCCGCCGATGCCGGTGCCAATCGCGCCGTGGGTGACCTGCGGACAGGCCAGACCTCCTATTCGCTGGGCGCAGATGCCTCGTGGGAAATCGACCTGTTTGGAGAGATCGGCAACAATGTCGCATCGGCGGAGGCGGATCTTCTCTCAGCCGGTTATTCGCTAGCCGATCTGCAGCGCCTGATCGTGGGGCAGGTGGCAACCTCCACCATCAACGCCCGCTCGATCGCGCAGCAGCTTGAAATTGCCCGCTCCACCCTCGCCTATCAGGAAGAGAACCTCGAAATTGCGCGGTGGCGCAACCAGGCGGGTCTGGTGTCCCTCCTTGATGTGGAACAGGCCCGCACACAGCGCGCGCAGACCGCCGCGACGATCCCGGCGCTGGAAAGCAATCTTGCCGCCACCGCCAATGCCATCTCCACGCTGATCGGCGAACCGCCGGGCCGTGTTCTCGGTGCATTCAAGGAATTGCGGCCTGTGCCAATTCCCGACGCGCTGGACGGGTTCGAGGCTCCTGCCGACGTCCTGCGCCGTCGCCCCGATGTGCGCAGCGCGGAAGCAAACCTTGTATCCGCCACGGCCCGCATCGGTGTTGCCAAGGCACAACTGCTTCCCGGATTGCGGTTGGGTGGCAACGTGGGCACCAGTTCCTTCGGCCTGGGCGGCCTATTCGACATCATCACCGCCAGCGTGTTCGGCTCGGTGGGCCAGTTGATCTTTGACGGTGGGCGAACACAGGCGGGCATCGACAGCGCGCAGGCCGGCGCGGAAGCCGCCCTTGCAGGCTGGGAACAATCGATCCTTGGAGCGTTGGAAGATATCGAAAGCGCCGCCGTGGCGCAGCGTACCGCGGGCGAGCGCGTCGTCATCAATGAAGAAGCGCTGGATGCGGCGAACAATTCCGCCTTGCTCGCGCGCAGCCAGTACCAGGCGGGCCTGACCGATTTCCGCACACTTCTAACTGCCGAAAACCAACTCCTTTCCGCCCGCAATCAGATGCTATCCGCACAGGCAGACAAGGCCAGCGCCTTTGTGCGACTGACCCAGGCACTTGGCGGCGGATGGAGCGCGCAGGAATTTCCCCTGCCTGCCAGTGACAGGACCGAATGATGAACCAGACTGCACACAATATCGACGCATTCCTTGGAGAGGAGGCTGAAGTCCCTTTCTGGAAACGCAAGATCGTCTGGATCCCGGTGCTGGTCATTGCGCTGACGGCGCTTGCCTATGCGATCTTCAGCGGTGGCGATAACCGGACCGATTACAATACCGAAGCGGTAGTGACCGGATCGCTCGAACTTGAAGTCACCGCGACCGGCAATTTGCGCCCGACCAATCAGGTCGAGGTGGGTTCCGAAACTTCGGGTCGTGTCGACGAGGTACTGGTCGACGTGAACGACGTGGTGGTGCGCGGACAAGTTCTCGCCCGCATCAATACCGATGTCATCGACGACCAGATCCAGCAGGGGCGCGCCAATCTCAATGCTGCACGCGCAAGGGTGGAACAGGCCCAGACAACGCTAGAGGTCGATACTGCCCAGCTGGAACGCCTGCACGAGGTGTTTCGCCTTTCCGAAGGCCGCGTACCGTCGCAGCAGGAGCTTCATGCAGCAGAAGGTACCGTACGCCGAGGCCAGGCCGCGTTGCTCTCTAGCCAGGCCGACGTGGTGTCGGCCCAGGCTTCGCTCTCGACCGCGCAGACCAATCGTGACCGCGCGGTCATCCGCTCGCCCGTATCGGGCGTCGTTCTCGCGCGCCAAGTGGAGCCGGGACAGACCGTGGCTGCCAGCTTCAACACGCCCACACTATTCGTGCTGGCAGAGGATTTGGCGGTCATGCAGCTGCGCGTCGATGTCGATGAAGCCGATGTTGGACAGGTAGAGTTCGGCCAGTCCGCCACCTTCACCGTCGATGCCTACCCCGGACGCCAGTTCCCGGCCGTGGTCGAGCGTATCGATCTCGCATCGAGCAATATCGCAACCGCCGAAAGCAGCGGCCAGCAGAACTCGGTGGTGGAATATGAGGCTCGGCTGACGGTTCAGAATGCTGAGGGCCTGCTGCGTGCCGGCATGACAGCGACCGCAGCCATCGCCACCGAACGCACCGACGAACAGATGCTTGTCCCCAATAGCGCGATCCGCTTCCGTCCGCCGGTGGAGGAAGAAACGGGCGGCGTGCAAGTCCAGCGCGGCAACAATTTCGGACTGGAGCGCGAAGGACCGGAAGCGACCATCAGCGCGGGCAGCCGCCAGACGGTGTATGTTCTGGGCGAGGATGGCGAATTGCAGCCAATCAGTGTGACGACGGGCCGCAGCGATGGCCGCATGACCGTGGTCATTTCGGGTGAGCTTGAAGCGGGCATGCAGGTGGTCACCAGCGTCAGGGCACAGGAAGCCGAATAAGTGAGCGGTGAACCGATCATAGAACTGGAAGGGATCACCAAGACCTTCGGACGGGGCGCAGCGGCTTTCAAGGCGTTGCGCGGCGTAAACCTGACCATCAATCGCGGCGATTTCGTGGCTGTCATGGGCGCTTCGGGCTCGGGCAAGTCGACCACCATGAACATTGTCGGCTGCCTCGATACGCCAACATCCGGGGTCTACAAGTTCCTCGGCAATGAAGTTCAATCCCTGTCCAAGGACCAGCGCTCGCTGCTGCGGCGCAAGTATCTCGGCTTTGTGTTCCAGGGCTTCAACCTGCTCGCACGCACCAGCGCGCTGGAAAACACCGAGCTGCCGCTGATCTATCACGGCATGGACAAGGCCGCGCGGCGTGAAGCGGCGCTGAAATCGCTCGATAAGGTCGGGCTTGTCCCTTGGGCCGAACATACGCCCGGCGAACTGTCGGGCGGCCAGCAACAGCGCGTGGCCATTGCCCGCGCATTGGTTACCGATCCGACGGTATTGCTGGCCGACGAGCCGACCGGCAACCTCGATTCCGAACGATCGATCGAAATCATGGAACTGCTCGCCGATCTCAACCGCAGCGGCATCACCATCGTCATGGTAACGCATGAGCCGGACATGGCCGAATACGCCAAGACCATTGTCCATTTCAAAGACGGTCTTGTCGAACGGACCGAATATGGCAGCAAGTCCGGCAACGGGCATATGCACGCCGGGCAGGAGGGCGTTGCCTGATGTGGGGCACCACTCTCGTACTCGCACTCAAGGAAATCCGCCGCCACCTGATGCGGTCCTTCCTGACCACGCTGGGCATCATCATCGGCGTCGCCGCGGTGATCACCATGGTCACGCTGGGTAAGGCCGCAACGGTCGATATCGAGGAGCAGATCAGCGCGCTGGGATCCAACGTCCTGATCGTTTTCCCGGTCCAGAACGAGCAGGGCATATGGCGCCCGTTCGATGATCAGGACATTGTCGCCGTCCGCGAACAGATCGCGGGCGTGGAGGCGGTCGCTGGCTCTGTCTCCAGCGACGTCACCGCGATCTATAACGGGCAGGACTGGGACACGCGCGTCGAAGGCGTGAGCAATGAATTCATGGTCGCACGCTCTGTCGATATTGCCGAGGGACGCCAGTTTACGGCAGCCGAGGAGGCTGCGGGTGACAATGTCTGCATCATTGGACAGACCATCCTCGAAGAGCTCTTCGTTCCCGGCACTTCCCCGCTGGGTGAGCAAATCCGCCTCAACAAGGTCTCCTGCCGGGTGGTCGGTGTTGCCGATTCCCGCGGAATCGGCGGCGGCAACCAGGATGACGACAATTCGGTGCTGATGCCGATCAAGAACGTGCAGCGCCGCTTTGTCGGCAATGACAACATCAACAATTTCGCGATCTCCTATGACACCAATGTCGATAGCAATGCGATGATCGACGCGGTGGTGGACCTGCTGCGCGAAAGGCGGCTGCTGCTCGAAGGGCAGAACAACAATTTCGACGTGATCGACACGGCCGCAATCAACGAAACCGTAGCCAGCACAGTAGGCACGCTGACCGCTATCGTTGCCGCCATTGCCGCCATCAGCCTGGTGGTGGGCGGCGTGGGGATCATGAACATCATGCTCGTCTCGGTGACAGAGCGCACGCGCGAAATCGGCATCCGCATGGCCATCGGCGCGCGTGCCAGCGAGGTTCAGCGCCAGTTCCTGACAGAGGCGGTGGTGCTATGCTGCTTTGGCGGCCTGGTCGGCATATTGCTCGCCTTCGGCCTCTCGGTCGCAGTGTCGGCAGCCTTCACGCTGCCCTTCATCTTCGACCCGTTCATAAACTTCCTCAGCTTCGCCATCTCGGCGCTGATCGGGGTCGTCTTCGGCTTCTTCCCCGCCCGCCGCGCCAGCCAGCTCGACCCGATCGAGGCACTGCGGCACGAGTAGGGTGGTGCAGTTGCAGGAAGCTGAATTCCTGAATGGCGCGCATTCGGAAGTAGACGAGATCAGGTCCAGGCATGGCTTTGGTTCAAGGTCGCGTGTTTCGCCTCAAGGCCGTCAACTCAATTGAACTATAAGGGTTTCGATGCCATCCTCTTTACCGATGGATCGGCGCGAAACACTCTTGCGGGGCATAGACAAGACTATGCACGGGGTCGAAATTGCGCCCTTCTACACCCCGCTCGTCCCCAAGCGTGATGGCTGGAATGTCCTGATTCTCGACGTTTTTGACAACGAACACCTGCTCGGCGTCGCCAAGGAACACGGTCTTGATCCTGCCCGGATCGAGGAAGTCGATATCGTCGGGTCCGCCTGCGATATTGGCCAGATCGATGGTGGACCGTTCGATTACATTGTGAGTTCGCACAACTTCGAGCATCTGCCCGATCCAGTCCGGTTTCTGCAGGGCGTCGAAAACAAATTGGCGCCGCAGGGCACGCTGCGCATGGCTATTCCCGATTGCCGGGCCACGTTCGATGCCTTTCGCCCGCTGACGACAACGGGGGACTGGCTGGAATGGCAGGGGAGAACTGCGCCGGGTCATGCGTCCGCGTTCGAATTCGCAGCCTACTATTCCGAATTCCTGCCATTCCAGCAGCTGAAAGGCACGGTCGAGGCCGGCCGCGCCATGCTGGAAAGCGGCGAGTACCGCGATGTCCACTGCACGATTGCCTGCCCCTCGTCATTCGAGCTGCTGGTGACCGAGGCCCGCGCCCTTGGGCTAACCGCCCTTTCGCTTGACTGGGTTGTCCGCAGGCGCCGGGAGTTTCTGGTGTCGCTTACCAGGAAAAGCGCGCCAGATGCCGATGTGGAAGCACAACGCCAGTCACTGCTCAAGGCGATCCGCAAGGAGATGCGGCGAGGACCACCATTGGGGATGCTTGCAAGGGAAGCCGTGCGGCAGACTTTTGGGCTCTAGTACAACCTGGACTGCGGAGACGCCGACTTCCGGGTACAGCGACTTCCAGGGACAGCGACTTCCAGGGACAGGCGACTTTCAAGGACAGGATACTTAACTCGCGTCATTTCGCACCCTCGCCTTAGGTCAGACGGTGCTCCTGCCTAATCCCCAAATTGAATGCACCTCGCGCATCGTGCGCGGGGACACCGAACACGGTGTCCCCGGTGAGGCGAGGTCACGGGGACATGCCATTGCTTGTCCCGGCATGAACGGGCTTTCCTACATCGCCCCGCGCCGCTTAGGGCCGGTTCATGCCCAACTTGTCCACTCCCGGAGCCTGTGCTGATTGGGTTGAACCAATGGCAAGCGCTTCCCCTTGGGGGAGCCGCAGGCG
>JAHEBH010000070.1 GCA_024642335.1 Erythrobacter sp. | reverse complement strand
CGCGGTGAATTGCACCACTTCGTGAACCTGCGCGTGGCCGACAATGCGATCGGCTATACGCACGCAGCATCTGCGGTTGGCCGGGCTGAGTATACGTCGAAGGTGGAGGACTCACTGTTCGTGGGCGAAACCGACAATATCGGCAATCCTGCCACCGAGGCCGAGATCGCCTATGGCCGCAGCCTGCCCAACGATCTCCCCGATTTCCCGATCCGCGGATACGAATATTACGACATGCGCCACGATGTGGTGAACACCAGCTTCGTGAATTTCGTGCCCAACGATCAGCGTGATGCGGGGGCGCTTTCCTACCTGATGTACACCAGCTTCGGGATGAGCACGGGCAACGCCATCGAGGGCGCGACCTTCGTCAATTCCAAGCGGGTGAGCTTCCCGCCCTATGTGCGCGCCTGGGCCTCCGACCTTGGCAGGGCAAATGCCTGGCGCGGCGCGTCAATCCTCGACCGGGACGGATCGGTCGGAGGGATCGCCAACGCCACGATTGTTCTCGACAACGGCATTGCCTCGGATGATGAAGCTTGCGCCATCAAGCCGGATTGGGGTGCGGCCATCTGCGCGGGCGACTTCGGCCTATTCAACCTCGGCGGCAATATGGGCTTCGGCACGGCACCGATCGAAGACCCCGTCATGCTCAGCCGCAACGGCAGGCGCTGGGAATATACCGGCCAGACCACGATCCGCAGCGGTGCCGAAGTGCGCGTAGAAACTAGCAGGGACAATCTCTCGCTGTCGCTGCGGGAGATGGAGGACGGCTCATGGGTCATCTTCCAGCTGCCCGGCTTCACCACACCCGCAGGGGGCACCGAACTGGCCAGCCTGGACGCACTGCGTGCGGCAGGCGAGACTGGCTGGTTCAAGGATGAGAATTCACTTTGGGTGAAGCTCGTCGTTGACAATAATGCAGGCCAGAGTGTGCAGATCGGGACGCCCGGTTTCGGGGTCAGCACCGTTGGACCCGGCCCCGGTGGCGCTTTCGGCGCGGGGGCGAGCCTGGATGTCAGCAGGCAGGCAGCTGTAAGCACGGCACTGCTGGATTAATTCGAAACCTGGCGCAAAGCTGCACCAGATCGCGGCTTGCAAATCGGCCTGTCCGTTGCAAAGCTGCAGCCAAACAAATGCCGGGACTCGCGGGTCCTGATTTAGGGGATAACAATAATGCGCAAGCCAACACGCCTGCTTCGACTTTCAATGCTTTTGTCTGCTTCTGCCTTGATGGGCACAGCAACCGCTTATGCGCAGGATCATGGCCACATGGACATGCCATCGGATGCGGCTGCCGCGGAGATGCGGACGCTGCGCTGGTCCGATCCCTCGGCCTGGCCCGATGGCCGCGTGCCTGCAGCAGGCGATGCGGTGACGATTGCGCGCGACGTGGACATGGTGCTCGACGTCAGCCCGCCGGCGCTGCGCAGCCTGACCGTCAACGGCAAGCTGCGCTTTGCCGACGAGAGTGACCTCGCCCTCACCACCGAATGGATCTATGTCCCGGGCGGCGAGTTGCAGATCGGCACCGAGGCCAATCCCCACCGCCATAATGCCTCGATCACGCTGACCGACAATTTCCCCGGCGAGGACATCAACACGATGGGTGACCGCGGCATCATGATGCTGCGCGGTAAGCTCAACCTGCATGGCACGACCGATCACACGTGGACCAAGCTTTCGGCCACGGCTGAAAAGGGCGCCACCAGTATCACTGTCCTCGATGCCAGCGGCTGGAGCGCAGGCGACGAGATCGTTCTCGCCTCGACCGACTTCGATCCAAGGCAGGCGGAACGCCGCACCATCACCCGCGTCAGTGGCAACACCATCTCCTTCGCCGAGCCGCTCGAATACATGCACTATGGCGAGATCACCTTCGGCGTGGACGAGCGCGGCGAAGTCGGCATGCTCAGCCGCAACATCCAGATCCAGGCATCGGAAGATTCGAACGAGACCTACTTCGGCGGGCACATCATGGCGATGTCGGGCTCCGAGATGTACATCGACAGCGTCGAGCTTCAGCGCATGGGCCAGCATCTGACGCTGGCACGCTATCCGATCCACTGGCACGTCATCGGCGAAGGTTCGGGCCAGTACATCCGCAACGCCGCGATCCACGACACCTTCAACCGCTGCGTGACAGTACATGGCACGAACAATTTGCAGGTGCAGAACAACGTCACCTTCAACACCGTCGGCCACTGCTTCTTCATCGAGGACGGGATCGAGACGGGCAACCGCTATGTCCAGAACCTGGGCATCCAGACCAAGTGCCACCCGACCTTGCCGTGCGAGCCGTCAAACCTCACAGACGCGGCTCGCGGAAGCCGTGGCCAGCAGTCAGAACATGTCCTGCTGCCTTCGGACAACACGGTGGCGACCTACTGGATCACCAACCCGGGCAACCACTTCATCGGCAACGTTGCGGCGGGCTCTGACGCGGTCGGCTTCTGGCTGGCGTTTATCGAGCATCCCAACGGCCAGTTCGCAGGCACTGAAATCAGCGCCAACACCTGGCCGCGCCGCTCGCCGCTGGGCGAATTCCGCGGCAATACCGCACACTCCAACTTTGACAGCCTGATGTATGACCGTGGTCCCAATGCGGACAACACCTTCAGCGTCGCCGGTTCGGGGCATACCGCCTATGCCGACCCCTCGGACCCGAACAGCGAAGTCATCGTGTCGCATATCGACGATTACACCGCCTACAAGAACCGCAACGGCGCCATCTGGGGCCGCGGCCAGTACCACCTCTTCACCAATTTGAAGCTGGCCGACAACGCGATCGGGTTCACCCATGCTGCAGGCGGTGGCCGCGCGCCCTATTCTGCGCGCGTGCAGGATTCGCTGTTCGTGGGCGAGAGCGACAATGTGGGCAATCCCGCCAGCGAGGCTGAAATCGCCTATGGCCGCAGCTTGCCGCATGTCACCCCGGACTTCCCGATCCGTGGCTATGAATATTACGACTATCGCCACGACGTGGTGAACACGACCTTCGTGAACTACCAGCCCAACGAACTTCGCGGAGCCGGTGCTCTGTCCTACCTGCTCTACACCAGCTTCGGCATGAGCACGGAAAACATGATCGAGGGGGCGACCTTCGTGAACGCCCAGCCGGTACACTTCCCGCAGGAACAGCGTCGCTGGTCTTCTGACTTTGCCGGACGTGCGGCCTACCATAGCGCCACGATCAAGGATGTTGACGGCTCTGTCGGCGGCATTCCGGGCGCCTATATCGTGATCGACAATGGCATCGCCTCTGCCGAGGACACCTGCGTCACGAAGGCAAGCTGGAACGCTGCCGTCTGCACCGGCGACATGGGCCGCTTCAGCATCGACGATTCGACTGAATTCATGGAATTCAACGTCGGGCCGGCCGAAGACCCCGTTGTTCTGGAACGCAACAACAAGCGCTACGAATACAGCACAGAGACCACGGTCCAGAGCGGCTCACAGATCCGTATCTCGACCATGCGGGAAAACCTGGCGCTGCACCTGCGCGAGATGGACCTGGGTTCCTGGGTGATCTTCGAACTCCCCGGCTTCACCGGCGCTGCGGCCGGAACCCCGGTTGACAGCATGGAAGCCCTGCGCGCGGCGGATGTTACCTCCACCTTCCAGGGCCCGAACGCCCTGTGGGTCAAGCTGGTGGTGGAAGACACAACGGCAGACGGACCGGTCGTGGTCGGCGTGGGACAGTTGCGCGCGCAGGCGAGCGTCGATGTCAGCAGGACAGGCCTCGGCGGCTAAGGTCTGTCGACCGAAGCAAGAAAGGCCCCCGGTGTTTGCCGGGGGCCTTTGTATTGCCTTCCTCGCAAGGGCCAGCACATCGTTACAATAAATTACGAGCGATCACCGTCTCCGCCTGATACGGGCTTGGCAGGGCAGCCTGTCGGCTGCACAACCGCAATCGACAACTTTGGTACGGGACCTCAGGTCCCGCATGAGGGAATATTATCATGCGCATGCAGTCTCGCCTGCTTCGTCTTTCCTTGCTTGCATCTGCGACTGTCCTGCTGGGCGCCGGAACTGCTGCCCAGGCGCAGGATCACGGCCATATGGATGCAGGCGACAATCAGGCATCCACCACGATGCGGCAGCTTCGCTGGTCAGATCCGGCCGCCTGGCCCGATGGCCGCGTGCCCGCCGCAGGCGATGCGGTAACGATCGCACGCGACATGGACGTACTGCTCGATGTCGCACCCGCTGCGCTGCGCAGCCTGACCATCCAGGGCCGTTTGCGCTTCGCTGACGAGCGCGACCTGGAGTTGCAGACCGAGTGGATATACCTGCCGGGCGGCGAACTGCAGATCGGCACCGAGGCTGCGCCCTTCCAGCACAAGGCCACCATCACGCTGACCGACAATGTGAAGGATGAAGACATCAACACGATGGGCGACCGCGGCATCATGCTGATGCGCGGCACGCTCAACCTGCACGGGACGACCGATCATACGTGGACCAAGCTTTCGGCCACGGCTGAAAAGGGCGCCGCCAGCATCACGGTGCTCGATGCATCGGGATGGCGCGCGGGTGACGAGATCGTGCTCGCCTCGACGGACTTTGATGCCTACCAGGCAGAGCGTCGCACCATCACCGCCGTCAATGGCAACACCATCAGCTTCGCGCAGCCGCTGGAACACATGCATTTCGGCAAGATCACCTTCGGCGTCGACGAGCGCGGTGAAGTGGGCAACATCACCCGCAATATCGTGATCCAGTCTTCCGAAGATTCGCAGGAGGATGGCTTCGGCGGCCACATCATGGCGATGTCGGGCTCCAGGATGTATGTCGATAGCGTTGGCCTCAACCGCATGGGCCAGAACATGCATCTCGCCCGTTATCCCATCCACTGGCACCTGATCGGCGAGGGCGCGGGGCAGTATATCCGCAACTCGGCGGTTTATGACACTTACAGCCGCTGCGTGACGGTGCACGGCACGAACAATCTGCAGGTCGAAAACAATGTGACCTTCAACAATATCGGTCACTGTTTCTTCCTCGAAGATGCGGTCGAGACGGGCAACCAGTTCGTCCAGAACCTCGGCATCCTGACCAAGTGCCATTTCGACAAGCCCTGCCTGCCCACCAACGCCTATAACGGCGGGCCGGCCGGCCAGCAGGCCGACGATATCCTGATCCCTTCGGACAATACGGCAGCGACCTTCTGGATCACCAGTCCCGACAATGTCTATCGCGGTAACGTGGCTGCCGGTTCGGAGCAGATCGGCTTCTGGATTGCCTTGCCGGAAAACGGCATCGGACAGTTCGAAGGCACGGAAGAAGGTGCGCGCGTATTCCCGCGCCAGACCGAATTCCGCGAGTTCCGCGACAATGTCGCCCACTCCAATTTCGACGGCCTGATGTTCGATCGCGGCCCCTCGCCGCAGGGCAATTTCAACCTCGGCGGTAACACGCACCTCGCCCGCGCGACGCCGGGCGACCGCAACAGCGGGCACGTGGTCTCAACCATCGAGAACTTCACCGGATACAAGAACCATGCAGCCATCTGGGCGCGCGGCGAGGACCACGTGTTCCGCGATTTGCGCCTGGCGGACAATGCCATCGGCTATACCCATGCCTTCCCCGGCATTTCACCGGGCGGCGCAGCCTTCACCTCGCACGTGGTGGATTCGCTGTTCGTCGGCGAGAGCGACAATATCGGCAACCCTGATACGCCGGAAGAAGTGGCCTATGGCCGCAGCATGACCCCTCATGCCCCGGATTTCCCGATCCGCGGCTATGAGTATTACGATTTTGGCCATGCGCTAACCAATGTCACCTTCCGCAACTATCAGGACAATGACACGCGCAAGGCAGGCGCCATTTCCTACCTGCTCTATTCCAACTTCCCTATCAGCACTGAAAACTCGGTCGAAGGGCTGGTTTTCGATAACGCCAAGCCCGTGCACTATCCCGAAATCGAACCGCGCTGGGCCTTCGAGCTGGGCAGCGAGATCGGCTATACGGGCGCGGTCTTTGTCGACAAGGATGGCTCGCTGGGCGGTGCGCCGGGTTCATATGTCGTGATCGACAATGGCATCGCGTCGAACAATGCTGACTGCGAAGTGCAACCGACCTGGAACGCTGCCATTTGCGAAGGCGATTTCGGGCGCATCACCATGAGCACCAGCGATGGCCAGCCGCGCGCTGCCGGTGCATCGCCTTTCGCGCCGCCATCGGGTGCTGCGGAAATCACGCTGTCGCGCAATGGCAGGTCATTCCTCACGGGCAAGACCAGCGGCTTCTTCGGTGCGGGCAATGCCAACACCACGGTGGAAGCCGGTTCTGAAATCCGCGCGGAGACCGAAGCCCTGGCCATGAATATCAACATGACCGAGCTGGAAGACGGATCATGGGTGATCTTCGAGCTGCCCGGCTTTGCCACTGCCAATCGCGGTGCTGAGCAGAACAGCCTGGCCGCCTTGCGCAATGCATCCGAAACCTCCTACTTCGCCGATAGCGACGGCCTGTGGGTCAAGCTGGTCGCCGCGAGCAGCGGAACGGCCGCGAGCAACATCGGCGGCGGTGCAGCCCCCGGCTTTGGCGGCGGCAATGCCATCCAGGTGAGGAAGTAGACTTGTGAAAGCTTAGGGTCGTCAGTGCTGCAAATTGTGCGCTGACGACCTGGTAGCGGAAGTCGAGTTTGGAGAAGCGGAGTCCTTGCTCCTTGCCGGAATGGCGATTCCTGATTGCTGTTGCCTTCAAAATCTAAGATATGGCGATGGTGGGAGACACACCGGCTTTTTCAGTCCTGTTTCGTATTGCCCTGCTGGCGCTGGGCATCAGCAAGGCGCGCGCCGCATCGCTGCTGCAGGTCGACAAGTCGTTGGTAGGCCGCTGGGCCGCCGGATCGGTCAAGCCGACAGAGCACAACCTTGCCAGGATAACCAGTTTGCTGGCCGAGCGGGTTCCGGGCTTCACCATGCATGACTGGCAGCGAGACGTATCCTCCTTCTCGCAGGTGGTGGGCGTTGATCCCGGCCTGGCACACCGGTCTGTCGATCCGCCACCGGCTGTTGGTGGGGGTGTCCTCAATTGCGTCATGGAAGCGCGTATCGAAACCGAACGCCGCGGTGCGGCCTATGAAGGTTTCTGGCGTACGTCACGTCCTTCAGTCCTGATGCAGGGTCGGGTGTTCCATGACTACGGAATGATCCGCAAAGGCAATTTCGGTCTGCTCGAAGTCACTATGGGCGGTGCCGGATTGACCTTCAAAGGCTGGGCCCTTCCGCTTGAAGGCAATCTGTTTGCCATGCTTGACGGAATGGTCGGTTTCACGCCGCTGTTCCTGATCTTCAAGGGAGCGAGCTTGCCCAAGGTAACGCAGCTCGACGGGCTTGTCCTGCTTGCCGCGCTCGATGCTGCGCGGACGCCTGCCGCTATGCCGATCCTGCTCGAACGCGTGGGTGACCTTAGCGGCAACCGTGCCGAGGACGAGGCACAGTGTGCGGAGATGGGCAATAGCGATCCCTTCTCTGAAGAAGCGGAGCTGTCCGAGGAGATCCGTGCGCATCTTTTTCGCGATGTCGGGCCAGAGGCTGCGGCCAAGGGAGGTGATATGTTCCTCACCGTAAGCGCCGCCGCCATGCTCTCGCGCGGCATGGCAGGGCCTGGGCAGCTCGAGGGTTAGACTCCGCCGATTCCCAAGAGTTGCATGCAACGGTTGCATCGGCACCCAGCACGCCGTTGCAACTGACCGCAATTCACGTGCCTGAATAACTCCCCGTCATGGGCAGCACACAAGCTGCCGGACAATGACGGAGGAAATCATGAAGACGTTAGCTATATTGCGGGGAACTGCACTGCTCTTGGCCTGCACATCATTGGCGGGGTGCGGGGGGTTGAAAAGCTGGGCGGAGGATGGAATCTTCACATCGCCGCCACCGCCTCCCTCACCCCCACCCAATGCGTCTGTCGCAGACGTTGTGCCCGCCGGGCCCGGATCAAACACTGACCGCGTTCTCTGGTCACAAGAGCTGGATGACGAGGAACTGACCGGCGACCTTTCGTTCCGGCTGGTTCAGGCGCCACGAAACACCCAGTTCGGAGCTTCGGAAACGGTCGTGAATGCCACGAGTATCACCGATGCCGGAACGACCCTGACCATAGACGTTCCCGAGGATCCCGACGCCGAAGTCGAAGTCCGCTTTACGGTGAAGGACCCCGCCTACGAGATCGAGGACCTGGTCCTTGAGGAGATTGAAGGCTCGCCGGACATGGTGGCGACATTGCCTGACGGTCGGCTGGTACGGGTTGCGCTCGACATGACAGATCGCAACAGCGGCTCGGTCGACGGCGAGCTGGAATGGACTGCCTATGGCGCCTGGAGCATCGTTTCTTCCGACAGGAATTCCCAAACCAACTCGTACTATGTGACCGGCAACGAGACTCCTGACGGCAACTTGCCGACCAGCGGGACGGCGGAATTCGACGGATTCGTGATGGGCAATGTTGTCTTGCCCGAAGGGCGGGACATCAAGGCAGCCGCGCTCCAGGGCGACGCCAGCATGACGGTGGATTTCGGCAGCGGCGAGATAACAGGCGCCGCACCGAACATCACCGCAACGCCATTGGGCACGGTCACTCCCGGCTCTCCGCCCACAATTGGCCCTGCACAGGCGTGGAACGGGCTCACCTTCGAAGGAACCATGACTTCGGGGATCAACGGTTTCTCGGGAACTACCGGTGTCTCCAGCGCGCCGGGCAACTCCTATTCGCTGTCATCGGGCGCAGATGGGTACTTCTCGGGATTCTTCTATGGTCCCAACGCCAACGAACTGGGTGCTGTTTGGAACATCGCCGACGGTGTCGGCGCGGCCAGCGGCGTGCTGGTAGGAAAGCAATGAGATGCGCCGGAGCCTCCGTTCCGGCGTGGCCTGTCGCATGCTGGCAGCGATGCTGGCATGCGGCAGTGCCGCAACGCCCGCCCTCGCGCAGGAGGAAAATTCTCCTGAGCGCCAGCTGGCACAAGGTGAAACCGTCGAGACTTTGACGCTCGAGCAATTGGTCGACGAACTGGTACGGCAAGGCAAACCGGACGAGGCGCAGCAATTGCTCGAAGCCGCCATCGCGCGAGCGCCCGACAACCAGCAGGCGCGCTTCCTGCTCGGCTTGCTTGCCATGGCCCAGCAGGATTACCGCAAGGCTGTCACCGCCTTTCGCGCGATCCTGATCGACCACCCCGAAGTGGTGCGAGTGCGGCTGGAACTGGCGCGCGCATATTTCCTTGATGGCGACTACCAGAACGCCGATCGCCAGTTTCGTGCCGTGCGTGCAGGTGAATTACCACAGCCTGTGCTGGCGAATGTCGATGGTTTCCTGTTCCAGATCAGGCAGGCGAAGGAATGGTCCTACAGTCTCTCCATCGCTTTGGCTCCCGACACCAATATCAACGGTGCGACTACCGAGCGCGAGCTCGAACTGTTCGGGCTGCCCTTCGCTTTGTCGGATGATGCGCGCAAGAAAAGCGGCATCGGTGCCAGCGTGGAGGGAGCTGTTGAATTCGCTCCCCATATCGCCCCCAATGCCCGCTGGCGCATCGGCGGCGCGGTGCAGCGCCGCGAATACGGCGGCGACACGTTCGACGATATGGTGGTTACGCTGCAGACCGGCCCGCGGGTAGTGCTGCGGCACTGGGACCTGAGCCTGCTGGCGACCAATAGCGAGCGCTGGTACGGCGGGGACCGCTATTCGCAGGCACGTGGCGGCAGGATCGAAGCCATGTGGCATCCCGGCGGTCGCAGCGTTTTCAGCGCCAGCCTTGGCCTGCTCGACCTCGACTACACGAAGTTGGATGATCGCGACGGCATGGTAGTAACGGCCTCGCTTGCCGGCTTCCGCCAGATCGATGCTACCAGCGCGCTGACCGCGCGGCTGGGCATCAACCGCCAGGACGCGCGGCAACTTGCTTATGCCAATTGGTCCGGCCTGTTCGCAGCGGGATATCAACGCGAACTGCCCGCCGGTTTTTCGGTCTTTCTGGAACCCTCGGTAGGTTTTGCCGATTACGATGGCGCTCTCGCCGCCTTCGACCGCGCTCGCTCCGACCGCGTTTTTTCCGCCACGCTCGCACTGCTGAACCGGCGCATTGTGCTTGACCGCTTTACACCGCGTGTCGCCTACAGCTTCACGCGGACAGACAGCAATATCGACCTCTACGATTTCAACCGCCACCGCATCGAGATTGGTCTGACAACCGTGTTCTAGGGTCAGGCGACCTCAAAGATTGTCATCAGGGCGAAATATTCAATTCCGGGGACAGCAATGCCGGGGACAGTATACTTAATT
>JAHEBH010000020.1 GCA_024642335.1 Erythrobacter sp. | reverse complement strand
CAGGTGCCGGCTTCGTGGTCGCCATCGCGGGCGAGATCATGACCATGCCGGGCCTGCCAAAGGTTCCCTCGGCCGAGAATATCTATCTCGACGAGAACGGCCAGATCGAAGGCCTGTTCTAAGCCACAACGAGATTGCTTTTCCGCCTTAGGGCAAAGCCAATCCTAACAAAGCCCGTCCGGAAAACTCCGGGCGGGCTTTTTCGTGGCTCTTGTCTCTTTGCGCCAACTTGCTAATTTCCTCACCATGGAGGCGGAGGAATTCATTACCAACAGCGCGATCGCAGCGGTCGTGACCGACCCGCGCCTGCGCGACAATCCCATTGTTGCGTGTAACGATGCGTTTGAGACGCTCACAGGATATTGCCGCGAAGAGATAATCGGACGGAATTGCCGGTTCCTCAGGGGACCGGATACCGAACCGTGGCAGACGGAAACCCTGCGTACGGCAATCGCGCGGATGAGGCCGGCGATGGCGGAGATTCTCAACTACAAGAAGGACGGCAGCCCGTTTCGCAATGCAGTGATGATCTCGCCCATCTTCGACGATTCGGGTAAGCTGGCCTTCTATATCGGATCGCAGGTCGAACTATTCGCTGACTCGCCTAACGCCAACGAACCGCGCCGCGAATACGCATACAAGAGGGTAAGCGAACTCAGTCCGCGCCAGCGCGAGGTGCTGGTGGAGCTTTCCCAGGGACTGATGAACAAGCAGATCGCCTACAATCTCGACCTGACCGAGCGCACCGTGAAGATGCACCGCGCAGCGATGATCGACTCCCTCGGAGTCAGATCAACTGCAGAAGCTATCCGGATCGCAGTCGAAGCCGGTTACTGAAACCTGTCCATAGTGACAGGTTGAGAAGCCGCACTAATTACCTCATTTTCTTGCACAGTGACGTTTTCGAAGCGTCGAAATTAAGTTGCGAGGAAAGACGATGAAGAAATTTCTATTGGCCACAGCAGTGACTGCAATCGCCATCCCTGCGACGGCGCATGCAAATGAAGCATATGTTGGCGTCAGTGGCGGGGTACAGTTTTCCGGAGATTCCAAGAACACGGGCGAGTTCACAGGCGACGTACCGGCCACCCCCGATTGGGGAGCGATCCCCAGTGGAACGTCCCTCGCATGGGAAACCGATTTCAACACCGGTTACAATCTCGGCTTCCAGTTCGGATACAAGTTCGACAACGGTTTCCGGAGCGAGGTCGACGTATTTTACGGTCGGAACAACGTCGATAGCCATGCAAACTTGGCCGCTGGCGGAGCGATCATCGACAGCGTCGATGTTGCAGTACTGACGCGCGGCGCACCCGATCCAGCCAACCCTACGGTGGGTGAGGTCATTGCCGACGGCCAGGGTTCGATGAAGACTATGGGTGTCATGCTCAATGGCTTTTACGATTTCAATGTCGGCGGCGGCTTTGAGCCTTATGTCGGTGCAGGCGTTGGCCTGAATGGCGTTGCCGTGAAGTTCCAGCCATCGGGCGTTCCCGTTGCAGACAAGACCAAGACGAGTTTCGCCTGGCAGGTAATGGCTGGTGGAACGTTCGAACTTTCGGAAGGTACCGACCTTTATGGCCAGGTGGCTTATCGCGGTATGGATCGCGTCAAAGTTCCGCTCACGCTGCTCCCTGCAGACCTGGGCGTCAAATCGAACCAGACGATTGCCAGCCTGGGTTTGCGCTTCAAAATCTGATTACCTGTACGGCTCCCCTCCCTCACTCCCCCCCAAGACAAGGGAATCGTACAAACTCAGGGCCGCTCCGAATGGAGCGGCCCTCTTCGTAAGCCAGGCTGCGCCTAATCATCCAGCGTGTTCAGCCCGCGGCGACGGATTTCCTCAATCCATTCCTCGCGTGTAGGCATGATCGTGTGATCATTGCGATGGGCGATCTTCCAGCCGTTCTCCGTACGCACGAGGTCATCCTCATACTGGCCGGAGAGCTGCCCGGTCGGCGCCCCGCCCTCACCGCGCCCGATAAAGATGAAACGCGATTTGGCGTGCGCCGTGTCGCCATCCACGTCGATCTCGAAATTGCTGACCTGGTGGAAGCTCGCCAAATTCACGAATTCGGGGTCTTCGGGACCGAACAGCCCTTCCAGCATGGCGCGGATTTCGCCCTGGCCGTTCTGCACCGTATCGCCGTTCTGCCAGATGCCGTCTTCGGTGAAGAGGCCAACGTAGCCATCGTAGTTCCGCGCATCGAGATTGGCCGAATAATCGGTTATTACCCGCTGGATTTCGAGCTGGTCCTCGACCTCCTGCAGGCGCGCCTCCAGTTCCGGATTGGCGCTATTGCAGGCGCTCAGCCCCAATGCGGCCACAGCCATGACGTAATGAATTTTCATTGTTTCCCCTCTCCCGAATCATTCCCGGAAGGGAAAGCTTAGCGCGTCACGCGGCCTTGCGCGCCTTTTCCAGTTTCTTCAGCGCCATGCTGCGCTTGAGCCGCGAGAGGTGGTCGATGAAAAGGATGCCGTTGAGGTGGTCCATCTCGTGCTGGATGCACACCGCCATCAGGCCTTCCATCGCCTCTTCGTGGCTGTTGCCTTCCAGGTCCTGCCAGCGCACGCGGCAGGTCTTGGGGCGATCGACATCGGCATAGATATCGGGAACCGACAGGCAGCCTTCCTGATAGGTGCCCAGTTCATCCGCCGGATCGAGGATCTCCGGATTGATGAACACCTGCGGTTCGCGCTTGGTCGGCTGGTGGGTGTGGTGGTGGCCATCATGGTCACACGGTTCAGGCTCCGCATCCTCGTCTTCCGGCTGCAGGTCGATCACCAGCACGCGCAGCGGAATGCCGACCTGGATCGCGGCCAGGCCGATGCCGTTGGCGTCGTACATCGTCTCCAGCATGTCGTGGACAAGGATCTTCAACTGGTCGTCGAAGGTGTCGACAGGCGTGGAGACAGTCTTCAGGCGCACATCAGGCGCTTCGATGATGGGTAGGATGGCCATGCGGCTCAAATAATGATCGTCGAAGAAAACTGCAACCGATGTGAATTCCTGCGAAGGCGGAAATCCAGAGGCACCTGCTCCTGCCCACGCAGGAGGTCACATGCCTAGCTTACAGGTCTCCTCGCCCTGAGAGCCTGGGCCAGCGTGCCTTCATCAAGATAATCGAGTTCGCCTCCCACGGGCAGGCCGTGGGCCAGCTGGGTGATCCGCACCGGGAACTGGTCGAGCTTTTCAGCAAGATAATGCGCTGTCGTCTGCCCTTCGAGCGTAGCATTCATGGCGAGCACTACCTCGTCCACCCCGCCCTGCGCCACGCGACCGATCAGCGCATCGATGCTCAAATCTTCCGGCCGCACACCGTCGAGCGCGGAAAGCCTGCCGCCCAGCACGTGATAGGTGCCGGAAAAGAGCTTTGCCCGGTCGAGCGCCCACAGATCTGCCACATCCTCCACCACGCATACCTGCTTGGTATCGCGGCGCGGATCGGCGCAGATCGTGCAGGGATTCTGCGTGTCGACATTGCCGCAGACATCGCATTCGGCGAGCTTGTCCTTCACTGCGTCCAGCGCTTCAAGCACCTGCACCAGCGCGGTTTCGCGGCGTTTCACCAGCCACAGCACCGCCCTGCGCGCAGAACGCGGGCCGAGGCCAGGCAGCTTGGCCAATGCGGAAGCTAGCGTTTCGATCTCTTGCGATGCCATCGGCTTCTCTCATACCGCTCAGGCTGAGCTTGTCGAAGCCTCGCTCTTCCTTTTTCCTCCACCCTGAGTAAGGACGACCCTTCGACAGGCTCAAGGTGAGCGGGGTTTAGGAAATGCGCTTGATCTTCATGGGAACGCCGGACTTTGCCGTGCCGACCCTGTGCGCGCTGGTCGAGGCCGGGCACAATATATGCGCCGTCTATTCGCAGCCACCCGCGCGCGCCGGTCGCGGCAAGCAGTTGCGCCCCTCTCCCGTCTACGCAAAGGCCGAGGAGTTGGGGCTGGAAGTGCGCACGCCCGAGAGCATGCGCGATCCGCAGGCGCGGGCGGAATTCCTTGCGGTGGAGGCCGATGCGGCTGTCGTGGTTGCCTATGGCCAGATCCTGCCGAAGGAGATCATCAACGGGCCGCGCCTCGGCTGTTTCAACGTGCATGGCAGCCTGCTCCCCCGCTGGCGCGGTGCCGCGCCAATCCAGCGCTCCATCCTTGCAGGAGATGCGGAAACTGGCATCACCATCATGCAGATGGAGACTGGGCTCGATACCGGCCCCATGCTGCTGAAAGGCAGCACGCCGATCGATAGCAAGACCGCAGGCGACCTGCATGACGAGCTGATGGCGATCGGCGCGCGGTTGATGGTCGAGGCGCTTGCCAATCTCGACACTATCTCGCCGCAGGAACAGGACGATGCCTTCGTCACTTATGCCGCCAAGATCGACAAGGCCGAGGCTGCGATCGACTGGTCGAAGCCTGCGGAAGAGATCGAACGCCAGGTCCGCGCCTTCTCGCCCTTCCCCGGTGCATGGTTCATGCTGGACGGTGAGCGGATAAAGCTGCTGCGTGCCGAGGTCGTCGAGGCAGCAGGCAAAGCGGGGACGGTACTGGATGAACGCATGACGATTGCCTGCGGCGATGGCGCAATCCGCCCGCTTGAACTTCAGCGCGCCGGCAAACCCGCATTGAGTGTGGAAGATTACTTGCGCGGTCGTCCTGCCCCGGTTGGGTCGGCGCTGACGTGACCCGCTACGCCATCACCCTCGAATTCGATGGCGCGCCCTTCTTCGGCCTGCAACGCCAGAGCCACGGCCCCAGCGTGCAGCAATGCGTCGAGGAGGCCGTGCTGGCAATCACTGGCGAGGAGGTGCGCATGCATTCAGCCGGGCGTACAGACAGCGGCGTGCATGCGCTGGGCATGGTCAGCCATGTCGATATCGAGAAGGACTTCGATCCCTTCCGCCTGTCCGAAGCGCTCAACGCCAGGTTGCGGCCCGATCCCATCGCCGTGATCCACTGCGAAGTGAAGCCCGATGACTGGCACGCGCGCTTTTCCTGCATCGGGCGCGCCTATGAATATCGCATCGTCAATCGCCGCGCGCCCTTGACGCTCGAACGCGGCAAGGCATGGCATATCCCCCGCCCGCTCGATGCCGAAGCCATGCATGCCGCCGCGCAGCACCTTGTCGGGCTGCACGATTTCACCACCTTCCGCTCGGTCCATTGCCAGGCGAACGATCCGGTCAAGACACTCGACCGCCTCGATGTCAGCCGTGAAGGCGATCATGTGCTGGTGCGTGCCGAGGCCCGCAGCTTCCTCCACCACCAGGTGCGCAGCATGGTGGGAACGTTGTCATTGGTTGGGCTCGGCCAGTGGGAGGTGGATCACGTGCGCGAAGTGCTGGAGGCGAAGGATCGCCAGCAGCTGGGCCTCAACGCCCCGCCCGACGGGCTCTATTTCGTCCGCGCCCTCTACCCCTGCTAATCTTCGACCGGTTCGACACTCAAACCTTCTTCATCGAAACGCACCTCGAACGGGACGCCTTCGACCTGGGTCGAGACGGTCGCGCCATTCTGGTCAACCGACAAGGTAGTCTGTCCGTCCTCCGTCAGCGGGATATTCTCAAGGCCCTCCACGTCGAAGGGCTGGACCGGGCCGCCGGGATCAGGCGATGCAGTGGGATTAGGTGCCGGACGCGTGCGTTCACCCAGAGCCGCAGCCATGAAATTGCGCCATATGCGCGCAGGCACTCCGCCGCCCGAAACGCCGGATAGCGGCGAATTGTCGTCATTGCCGACCCACACGCCCACCACCAGATCGCCCGCAAAGCCGACGAACAACGCGTCGCGATTGTCCTGCGTGGTGCCGGTCTTGCCGAAGTTGGCCGATTGCAACATCGCCGCTCGGCCCGTGCCGCGATTGATCGCGCCACGCAGCAATTCCTGGATATCCTCATGGTCTTCGGACGCCATGCTGTCCGGCCCGTCCCATAGCCACTCCCACCAGCTCTGTTCCGGCCGGGCAAAGGCATGCGGTTCCACCGGATAGGCATTCGCGGCGATCCCGGCGTAGGCCGAAGTCAGTTCGAGCAGGCTCATGGTCGAAGTACCGAGAGCAAGGCTCGGGTCGCCCCGGTCGAGAGCAGAGGTGATGCCAAGGTCCCTCGCCATGGCGATCACCGCATCGGTGCCCACCTCCTGCTGCAAACGCACCGCCGCCACGTTGGAGCTCTGCGCAAAGGCATCGGCCAGCGTGATCGTCTCGGAATAACGGCCACTGGCATTGCGCGGGCGATAGGCGCCATCGACGATCTCTGTATTGGCGATCGTATCCTCCGGCTCCCACCCGTCGCGCAAGGCAGCGAGATAGACGAAGGTCTTAAAGGTCGAGCCGACCTGGCGCTGCGCCTGCGTGGCGCGGTTGAAGGGCGATGCCTCGTAATCCTTGCCGCCGATCATGGCGACGACCTCGCCATCGGGCCGCATGGCCACCAGCGCAACCTCTGCACCGCCCAGCGGTGCGCGCCTGACAACGTCGCGGGCAATGTTCTGCAGGCGGGAATCGAGCGTGGTGGTCAGTGTCTGGCGGACGTATCCGACTTCGCTCGATTGCCGCGCCTGCGGCAGCGCCCAGTCGGCAAAATAGGTGCCGGTGGGCAGGTTGTTCATTTCGCGCACATCGGTGCGCGGCACGGGCATGGCATCGGCTTCGGCCTGGGTCAGGTAACCGGCCGCGACCATCGCATTCCTGACCAGCCGCATGCGCTGCGCAGCCAGATCGGGATTGCGCGTCGGGGCAAGGCGGCTGGGGGCCTGCAACAGCCCCGCCAGCATCGCAGCCTGCTCGGGCCGTAATTTCTCCGGCTGGCGGTAGAAGTAATGCAGGCTCGCCGCGCGCAAGCCATAGTGATTGTCGCCGAAATAGGCATTGGAGAGGTAACGCTCGAGGATCTCGTCCTTGGTCAGCCAGGCTTCCAGCCAGAAGGCAATCAGCGCCTCGCGCGCCTTGCGCGTCATACTGCGCTCGGGCGTAAGGAAGGTGAACTTGGCAAGCTGCTGGGTGATCGTGGACCCGCCCTGCATCGGTCCGCCGGACACCTGCGCCCAGGCCGCACGCGCGACACCGCGCGGATCGATGCCCCAATGGCTGTAGAAGCGCCGGTCCTCGATGGCGAGGAAGGGTTCGATCACATGTGGAGGCAGGTCTGCGATCCGCACGGGTTCATCCACCACCGCGCCATTGCGCGCGATCGGCGTGCCATCGCTGGCCAACAGGGTGATCTGCGGCGGAGCGATCGGCTCCAGCGACTTGGATAGCGGTGCGGTGATCGCCAGCCAGCCGAGCAGCAGGATGAAAAGGAACAGCAGCGTGGCCGTGCCGCGGCTGAACCACCACCAGCGGCTGTGCCCGCGCCAGAAGCGCAGCGGCAGTCCGGAGCCTGGGCTGTAGGCGGCATCAGGCCGCGCCCTTTCTTCGCCCGCATATGAGGGATGCCACGGCGCGTCTTCCAGCAAGGTGCTGACTTCGCCGGGAGCCCAACGTCCGTTCCTGTCCTTCTTGCTTGAACGCAACCAACCCATTTTGCTGTGTTATACCATTAATACAGTAAAAGCGAGACTCAGCATATGTTCATCCCGGAAAATTGCATAATCAACTGATGACGTAGGCGTTGAGAGGTGCCATGAATTATTCCAACAGGGCCACAAGGCTTGGAGAGGTCAATGAAGAAGTTTGCTATTGTCGCGGCTGTCGCGGGATTTGGGTTGCTTGCCCCGGTTTCGCAAGCCCATCACTCAAATGCAATGTTTGATACGTCACGCGAAGTGACCATGCGCGGCATGGTGCGCGAATTCCAATGGACCAATCCGCATGCCTATATCCAGATGGTGGTGACCGGCGCGGACGGCAGGGAGGTCGAATGGAGCATGGAGATGGGCGCGCCCATGTATCTTTATGCCCGCGGCTGGCGCCCGCGCACCTTGCGGCCAGGCAGCATCATCAATGTTCGTGCCCATCCGCTGCGTAGCGGCGAGCCGGGCGGCGTGGTGGTCGACGTGACCGACGCAGATGGCAAGGCGATAGGGACAAACCAATGAGGTGGGCTGCGATTGCCGCGCTGGCGCTTGCCGGAACCATTGCGCCTGCCTCCGCACAGGAGCCAATGGATCAGACCGCTCGTACCCAAGTGTTTGCCGAACTGCCCTATTGGCCTGGATACTGGGTCAGCGAATATACCATCGGCACGACGATCGGTGGCGCTGCCCCGGCGCTGGCGGAGGCGCGCGAACGCGGCGACACCAGCTTCTTCCGCAATTTCATGAGCCTCAATGGCGGCGGTGCGAGCTGGAACGAGGAAGGCCGTGCCCGCATGGCCGAAGTCCGTGCCACCGCGCAGGGGCGCAAGGCCGACGGGTGGGGCTTCCCGATGATGATGAATGCGGCGACGCCGATCGTCTTTGCCATCACTCCCGAACTGGTGATCATCACCAATTCCTATGGCGAAACACGCCACATCTACACCGACGGCCGGCCCATGCCGGACGAGCTGGACATGTGGCCCACAGTTTACGGCACATCCGTTGGCCGCTGGGAAGGCGATACGCTGGTGATCGAAACGCGCATGGTTACGACACCTTCGGACTTCTTCCACGGGGCACCGCCCTATTCCGAAGATGCTGTCTATGAGGAACGCCTTCGCCTGGAAGGTGACCGGCTGGTGGGCGACTATACCGTCACCGATCCGGCACGTCTGAGCGAACCCTTTCATACACAGGTAAGCTGGCTGCGTGACGAAGGTTTTGACCGCATGATCCAGATCGACTGGGACAACGACCGCACCAGTTTCGACGGTGAATTCAACACGATCGAGGCACTGGCTGTAGAGGATTGAGAATGAAGACCGAACTTTCCATTCTGATCGCAGCGCTGTGTCTTGCAGCGCCCGCAAGTGCGCAGGACCTGCTGCCGGGCGAGGTCGCCACCGATATTCCCGCGATTGCTGGCGTGGTATCCGGCGATGCCGAATGGGAGATGATCTGGTCCGGACCGATGACGGCGGACGGCATGACGACAACGGCTGATGGGCTGCTACTGTTCGCGCAGGAACAGAGCAATGCAATCTGGAAACTGCATCCGGACGGCCGCGCCTTTGTCGAAGTGCCCTATGTTCTGGGTGCGGGTGCCGCTTCGGTCGATTCGGGCGGCAATATCCTGGCTGTCGAGCGCGGCTGCACCGATCCCGGCCTGATGCAGCTGACCTGTGATCGCCCGGGACGAGTCATGCAATTGACCCCAGAGCGCAAGGTTATTGCCAGCGCCTTCGCCGATGGACGCCCGTTGGCACGATTGAACGATCTGCAGCAAGATGGCCGCGGAGGCGCGTGGTTTACCGACGGACCGCTCTTTCACACTGACGCTGCGGGCCTTGTCACCACTGTCTATACGCCCACCGTCTTCACCAATGGTGTAGTCACCAGCCCCGATGGTTCAGTCCTGTATGTCACCGACATGCGAGATGTCATCGCCTTCGACGTTGCTGCTGACGGCAGCACGTCAAACCAGCGCACCTTTGCCACCCTTTCCAGGGATACGGCGGGCTTTGGCGGCGATGGCATGGCGGTGGATGCCGCAGGCCGCGTCTATGTAACGGGTGATGCGGGCGTCTATGTTTTCGCGCCCGATGGCAGCGAACTGGGCGTAATCCCGACGCCACGCCGCTCCATTACGCTCGCCTTCGCGGGACCGGACCGTGATGCCCTGTATATCGGGGCAATGGGCGCCGCGACGCCCGAAGGTGTGGCATGGGCAACGCCCGAAGGCGTGCGCAATGTGGCGATGAGCGTCTACCGCGTCCCCATGCTCGCGCAGGGCACGCGCTAGGCAAAGGGCCTAGGCCGCAACGGGTATCGAAAGTTTCTGCCAGATATTGCTGAGCACCGCTTCGTGCAGCGGCTGTTCGAAGGCGAAGCCCGCTCTCTCGTCCTCGACCCACACGATCTCGACCGGCTGGTACGAGAGACCCGGCAGCTGCACCAGCGCGCGTTCACCCGCAGTGGCGCTCCACCGCCGGCAATCGACCAGGCAACCGCCTTCGGAGATATCGAGCACTTCGAGATCGACCGACCCGCCCGATTTGAACCGGCACTTGACCATGAATTTCTGAGCCAATTCAGACACGCGCCAGATTGCCATGAGCAAGTCTCCAGTGAGTGCCGGTCCAACGTGGTCCGACGGCTCGCTATATATCTCATTTGCGGCAACAATATCCGGTTTCAGAACAGTATGAACGGCCCGGCAAGGATTTCCCCGGTCGCTCCGCTTGCCTACTCCCCGCCCGCAAACAACTCGCCAAAGAAGTCGCCTTCGTTCCAGACGGGACGTTCAGCCATATTGGCAATGTTGCGCGCGACCGAGAAGTTGACCGCAGTAAACTTCACCAGCGCATCGAAATTCACCAGCTCAACCTCGTCCGAAGCCTTGTGATAATGGTTGGCCAGGAAATCGCCCTGCGCCTCCTCGCCGCCATTGGCGAAACCGATCTCGACATAGGCTGCCGGAACGCCTTCGACGACATAGGAATACTGGTCGGAGCGGGTGAAGAAACCCTCTTCCGGCTGGGGGTCGGGGCTCAGTGCCAGTCCGAATTCCTCGGCAGCAGCAACGACCTGCGGATAGAGGTTTGAACGTTCCGCACCGAATGCCACCACATCCTGGAAGTCAAAGGTAAGCACCGGCATGTCCAGATTGACGTTCGCCACCACCTGATCCCGGGGAACCGTGGGATTGGCCGCGTTGTAGGAGGAACCGACCAGGCCCTTCTCCTCCGCCGTCAACGCCACGAACAGCACCGAACGACGCGGCGGATGGGCCGCCAGCAGGCGGGCAACCTCGATAACGCCGGCGATACCCACGGCATTATCCATCGCACCATTGTAGATCTCGTCATCGCCTTCCTCTTCGGTCGGCTGGATGCCCTCGTGATCGAGGTGAGCGGTCAGCACCACATATTCACCGGCTACCGAAGGATCGCTGCCAGGCAGCATGCCGATGACATTGGGCGTGTCGAGGCGTTCGAAATGGCTGGAAAAGTCGATCTGCGCCGTGCGGCCGGTGGCAAAGCTGGGGAAGCGCCTGGCATCGGTCTGCTCGGCAGCGACCAGGTCGTCATAATCGAACCCCTGCCCCTCGAGCACCGCACGCGAGATTTCGGGCGAGAGGACTGCCGAAGCATAGAAATTGGGCGCTTCGGCATAGGGCGTGCCATCGTCATGCAGCCAGGTCATGGATGAGCCGTGCCGTGCATCTTCGCGCAGCACGTCCCAGCCGTACTCGTCCTGCAAAGCGGGTGTGTTGATGAGAATCATGCCGATCGCACCGCGATCCGAAAGGCGCTGCGACAACGTAGAGCGGTAATGGGCCGCTTCTTCGGTGTTCAGCCCCTCTGGCCCGCCATATACGCGCAGGGCAATCTTGCCTTCCAGGTCGATACCTTCGAAATCGTCGCGCCCTTCGATATCGAGCCCGTATCCGATGAAGACCATCTCCGCCTCGATCGAACCCTTTTCCTGCTTCGATGTGCCGGTAGAATAGAAGTCTTCAAAGATGGTCAGCCCCTCCATCCCTTCGATGGTCAAGGCATTGCCTTCCTCGGCCCGCTCGTAACCGAGCATGGGGACGTGCTGGAAATAGGTGCCGTTGCCGCCAGCGGGTTGCAGGCCCAGCGCTGCAAACCGCCCCGCTACGTATCCCGCCGCTCGTTCATGCCCGCGCGTTCCCGCCTCGCGCCCCTCCATGTCGTCGGCAGCAAGTATGGTGACGTCGCGTTCCAAGCTGGCGCGATCAACGCCGCTTCCGTGCGCATAAGCAGGCACGGCGAGAGCAACAGAATAGGCAGCACCCACGAGGGCAGCAGAGAAACGGCGCATGCAGATCAGTCCCAGTTACAATTGAAAGCACCTTGCTAGCCACACGGGCGTGTGACGCAAGCTTTCAATCGACGAAGTGCTGATTCCGGGCGGGCCTACGCCTTGGCGACCACGCTTTCGGGCAGTTCCTTGCCGAACACACGCTGGTAGTATTCGGCCACCAGCATGCGTTCCGCCTCGTCACACTTGTTGAGGAAGGTGAGGCGGAAGGCAAAACCCGGATCCTTGAAGATCTTGGTATTCTCGGCCCAGCTGATCACCGTGCGCGGGCTCATCACAGTGGAGATATCGCCGTTGATGAAGCCCTGGCGCGAGAGGTCCGCCACGCGGATCATGTCCGCCACCAGCTTGGGATCAAGATCAGTCTTGCTGCCCACGATCTCCCGCTCGGTCTCTTCAGGCAGGTAGTTGAGCGTGGTGACGATGTTCCAGCGGTCCATCTGTCCCTGGTTGATCGCCTGTGTGCCATGATAGAGCCCGCTGGTATCGCCCAGCCCGACCGTGTTCGCCGTAGCGAACAGGCGGAACCATGGATTGGGGCGGATCACGCGGTTCTGGTCCAGCAGCGTCAGCTTGCCTGCCTGCTCCAGAACGCGCTGGATCACGAACATCACATCCGGACGTCCGGCATCATATTCGTCGAACACCAGCGCCACAGGGTGCTGCAGCGCCCAGGGCAAAAGGCCCTCGCGGAATTCGGTCACCTGCAATCCGTCGCGCAGCACGATGGCATCGCGGCCGATAAGGTCGATACGGCTGATATGCGCATCGAGGTTGATGCGGATACACGGCCAGTTGAGGCGTGCGGCCACCTGTTCGATGTGAGTCGACTTGCCGGTGCCGTGATAGCCCTGGATCATCACGCGGCGATTGTGCGCAAAGCCGGCCAGGATCGCGAGCGTGGTATCCGGATCGAAGACATAGCTTTCGTCCAGATCGGGCACGCGTTCGTCCGCCTTGGAAAAGGCAGGCACTTTCATGTCGATATCGACACCAAATGCCTCGCGCACGTCCACTTCTCTATCGGGCTCTGCCATCAGCGTGCCGGTCATATCGTTGTTGCTGGTCATCTCATTCATCTCGGGCGCCTGCCTAGACGCGAGAGGCAATGGCTGCAACAATCAAGTCCACCAAGGAGAGGTGACAATGCAGATATTCGGTTTTCCGACCAGCCCCTTTGTACGCAAGGTGCTGGTGATCGCCGCGGAAAAAGGCGTGGATGTGGAACTTGTGGATGCCACACCGCACAAGCCGACGCCGGAATTTCTCGCCGCCAGCCCGTTCCGCATGATGCCGGCCATGCAGGAAGGCACATTCACCCTGCCCGATTCGACAGCAATCGCCTTCTATCTCGATGCGAAATATCCCGACCCGCCCTTGCTGCCCGATGCTGCCGAGGCGCGCGGCCGGGCCATCTGGCTCGACGAGTTTGCCGACACGATCCTGTCCAATTCGGCGCGCGGCGTTGCCTTCAACCGCTACATCGGCCCTGCCCTGCTCGGCCTGCCGCGGAATGACGCGGCAGCCGACGAAGCCGAGGCCAAGGCACATCCGGCGCTCGATTACCTGGAAGAGCAGGTGCCTGCCGATGGATGGCTGGTCGGCGAGTATTCGTTGGCCGACATTGCCGTCGCTTCCTGCCTCAAGACGCTGTCTTATGGGCTGGACGTAAAGGCCCGGCCGCGCACCGCCGCGTGGCTGGCGCGGATGGAGGCGCGCCCGGCGTGGGCACAGGTTGCCGATCTCGAGAGGGACACTATCGAAGGCGCGATTGCCAGCGGAGCGCACAGGCCGAGTTAGCGGCAGAAATTTTCGATCCGTCCGCGTATGATGGAAAAGGGACGAATCGCTAAAGGAAGGAGCCGCATGGCCACCATCACGATCAGCGCATTCAACTGGGTGCCCGAATTCGCGCGCGGCCAGGTGCGCGACCTTGTCGTGCGCTGGGCATTGGAAGAGATCGGCCAGCCTTACCGGACGCACCTTCTCAACGCGGGAACGGTCAGGCCGGCCGAATACCTAGCCTGGCAGCCTTTTGACCAGGTTCCAGCCTATCGCGACGAGGCTGGCGAATTGTTCGAAAGCGGGGCGATCCTGCTGCATCTCGCCCGGGATCAGGCAAGCTTGCTGCCAACTGATCCCGCCGCGCGGATGCAGGCCACCAGCTGGCTCTTTGCCGCGCTCGGTTCGATCGAGCCCATCCTGCGGCCAATCATCCTGATGCCGCTGTTCAACGGCGACAAGGAATGGTGCGCACCCGCCGTGGCTTCCATGCTGCCCATGGCAGAAAAGCGCCTGAGATTGCTTTCCAACGCGTTGGGCGAGAAGGAATGGCTCGCTGGCCAATTCTCGATTGCAGACATCATGATGGTCTATGTCCTGCGCAGCTTCGGCGGCGAAATGATCAACGATTTCGGCAACCTCCTGGCCTATCGCGCAAGGGGAGTTGCCCGCCCGGCCTTCTCCCGCGCATTGCAGGCGCAATATGACGACTTTACCGGGGAACCGCCGCACGGCAACTGATCGATTTCGCACTTGAATTCGATTTATGTTCTGCATATGTTCTATCTCTGCCAACACGGAGGGGACGATCGTATGGCCAGTTATACATTGTTTTTCAATCCGATGAGCCGTGCGCTGATCGCCAAATGGGCCTTTGCCGAGGCGGGGGCGGAGCCCGAACTTGTGATGGTGGATTGGGGCATCAACTTCGGCACCATTCCCGCACGCGACAACCTCAAGGCCTATCAGGGCCGCATTCAGGCCAGGACAGCCTACAAGGACAGCACGGGGTCCATCCCGACGGGTTAGGCGAAGGCTTCAGCCTTGCGCAGCAGCTGATAGGCCTCGACCACCTTCTGCAACCGGCCTTCGTGTGTACGGTCCCCGCCATTGCGATCCGGATGGTAGCGGCGCACCAGTTCCGAATAGCGGCGGCGCAGCTTTGTCCTGTCAGCCGTGGGCGAAAGCCCCATGACATTGAGCGCCTCACGCTCGCGCGGGGTGAAGCGCGAGAATTCCTGTCGCCCGGCCGCCGCGCGCCTGATGCTCCCTGCCCGCGCACCGATGGCATCGAGCGGGTCTTCAAAATCCGCCCAGCGGGGCATTCCGTCCATCCCCGCATCGGCGCGGAAGGCACGCGTTTCGGTGCGCCATCCTGCAATCGGGGATTGCGCGGTATGAATTTCATCCGCGCTCATGCCTTCGAAGAAATCATACCCGGCATTGAATTCGCGCACATGGTCGAGGCAGAAATAGCGCCATTGCCCCGGCCCGTCGAATCCGTGACCGCTCATGCCGGGCGCACGGAATTCTCCCGCCTCGTCGCAACCGGGTGCTTCGCAAACGCGGCCTTCGCGTTCATATCGTCCGTGGAGTTTCTGGGAGCGCATTCGCTTGAAACTGAGGTATGTGCGCCCAGATGAAAACCCCCAAGGCGCGAGGCAGGAGCAAAAAAGTGGCAGGACCGGTCCAGAAGGAAATGGAAGAACTGCTGGCAAAGGCCTTCGCGCCCACAAGGCTGGAAGTGATTAACGACAGCGCCAGGCATCACGGCCATGCGGGTGACGACGGAAGCGGCGAATCCCATTTCACCGTGGTGATCGAAAGCGAGGCCTTCGCGGGCCAGAGCCGCGTCAACCGCCAGCGCATGGTCAACAAGGCGCTGGGCGACATTCCTGGCGAACGGGTCCACGCCCTCGCCATCAAGGCCAGCGCGCCGGGCGAAGGACAGTGACCTACCAGCTGTGGTACTGGCCCGACATTCCCGGGCGCGGGGAGTTCGTGCGGCTCTATCTCGAAGCCGCCGAACTCGATTATGAGGATATGGCGCGCATTCAGGGCGCCGACGCACTGCTGGAGGATCTCCACGCGCGGCAAGGTAGCCGCCCCTTCGCCCCGCCCTATCTTGTCGATGGCGAGACCTGCATCGGCCAGACCGCTCTGATCCTCACCTATCTGCAGGATCGCGAGGGCCTCGGTTCGGGCGAACTGGAAACCGACCTGCGCCTCGTCCAGCTACAGATGGATATTGCCGATCTGGTTGAGGAAGTGCACGCCACCCATCACCCCATCGCGCCGCATCTCTATTATGCGGACCAGATGGATGCGGCTTACGAAAAGGCGCATCACTTTCGCGAGAACCGCCTGCCGAAATATCTGATCCATTTCGACAATGCGCTGTCCACCAATGGCGGGCCATTCCTGCTGGGTGACCAGTGGAGCCATGTCGACACATCGCTGTTCCAGCTGATGGAGGGGCTCGATTACGCCTTCCCCAATCTGATGAGCAGCTTGCAGGGCCACTTCCCGTATCTGGAAGAGGTGCAAAGAACCGTGCCGGAGATCGAGGGGATCGCCGCCTATATCGCCTCCGAACGGCGGATCGACTTCAACCAGGACGGGATTTTCCGCTTCTACGAGGAGCTGGACCAGGCCTGACGGCCCAGCTCCTCGCAAAGAGGACCCTATTGAGCGGGCTGCTGCTCGAACGTCAGCGAGAAGGTCACCGGGACCTGGCCGGTGATCGAGTCAAGATTGGCGATGGTGCGCAATTCCTCGACGCCCTCGGCCAGACCGAGGCTGTCGGCGCTCACGATGATCGGCGTGGCAGTGGAGACATTGACCTTGCTTTCTCCCAAACGAATTACCGCAAGGTCGGTCGCGACTTCCACACTCGCGCCGTGAACGTTGAGCGTTGCCACAACCGGTTGCACCAGGCTGTCGCCCGTCTTGAGTCCGGCAAACGCGGCAGGATCGAGTGCAACAGACACCGTTGCGGCCGGGAAATCGACGACATCGAACAGCATGTCGCGCATCCGCTCGTTGCGAATGTCGACATTGGTCGCGACACTGGCGAGATCGATGGAAAGTTCAGCCGCACCGTCGGCACTGACGCTGCCGGACAGGCCCGGGAAGCTGTGCGCTTCTGCCACCTGCCCGTTCTTGACCGTGATGAAGGACAGTTGCGATTCGCCGGCCGAAAGGACCCAGTCGCCCGCCAGCGGCGCCTCCTCGGCGGGTGCCGTATTGCAGGCAGCAAGAGCAAGGGGGCTGGCAAGAAGGCAAAGGCGGGTAAGCTGGTTCATGTCGCGTGATCCTGTTGAAGTGGGTATCCGCGTTCCGGATACAGAGGTTTTCGACAAAGGTCAGCAGGCAAAGGGGTGACGTGCGCCATTCGCGCCACTAAACCGCCACACCATGAAGACCATCACCATCGCATCGGCGCTCGCCGTTACCGCCATCGCTGCTTCCCCCGTCCTGGCGCAGGATGAGGGAGAGCTTTTCGACATCACCCAGTCCTCTGCCTGGTTCAACCAGCAGCAGGCCGCGCTCGCCTCGCTTGCGGCTGCCGATGGCTGGACCACGCTGGAAGGCGGCGTGAAGTTCCGCCGTACGGGAGGTGATGGAACAGGCCCCGCCCCGACACTGCGCGACATTGTCAGCGTGCATTACTCCGGGCGCCTCACCAACGGAGAGGTTTTCGACTCCACCGAAGGGCGCAATCCGGCCACGTTTCCGCTGCGCCAGCTGATCCGCGCATGGCAGGTCGCCATCCCTTACATGGGCATTGGCGACACGATCGAAATCGCCGTGCCTGCCGAGCTGGGTTACGGTCCGCGCGGTGCAGGCCCCATTCCGCCCGCCGCGACGCTGTTCTTCACCATCGAGCTGATGGATGTGATGGTCCCGCCGGGGAGCTGATTAACCGGCCAGCCATTGCACCCATGCGGCGTGCGGGTGGGCTTCACCCAGCTCCACCACTTCCTCGCCGCCGGGCCAGTATTTCACCGTCACCTCATGGCGGAAGGTTTCGCGGTTGGTTTCGACGCGGATCCAGGAGAGCGGCGTGTCCGTAGTCGCACCCTCACCAGCTTCCGCCATCATCGTACGAATGGCATCGCGCGTATCCTGCGGCAGATATTGCCACATGATCGTGTGAAACAAGACGCGGGTGACGCCGTGCGCCTGCGGACGCGCCAGCCTTTGTTTCACGAATTCGGCGGCATCCATCCGGACGAGGTCCGGCGGCCGATCTCCTGCCATGGCTATGGCCGTATCCATGCGCGCCATGCGCTCCTGCGCATCGGCCCAGATATAGGCCTTGAGCCGCTGGGCCTGCGCCGGATCAGTCAGATCGACCGGTGCGATATCGCAGCCTGCGATCTCGGTGATCTCCACCTCTGCCCCTGCCGGAGCAGCGCCACGCCATTCGGGCACAATCCGCATGGGAGACTTTTCCGGCCCCGCGGTCGTCCCGCCCAGATCATAGAAATAGCGGTCCATCATCGTGTTGATGCCCGCACTCGCGCCAATTTCGGTCAGCTCGAACTTGGAACCCAGCCGCGGTGAAAGCCACAGCAGCGCAGCCATGATATTGGCGGAACGCGCACTCTCATTGGTCTGCGGCGGGCCATCGAACCAGGGCAGCAGAATGTGGTCGCATTGCTCCACGGCGGCGCAGACGATGGCATCGACCTGCGCCTGATCGGTCACAAGGCCCGCAAAGACGGGCTCCAGCCTCTTGTCCTCCCCTGTCAGGCAGAGGAAGTGGATGCCGCCCGTCACGCGCAAGGCCAGGGCATCCTCGATCCCCTTGCCCGCCCAGTTCTTCAGCCGACGGCCGGAGGCGGTATCTGTCTCCATCACGGCCAGCAGGCTGCGGATGACACGGGCGGTAATGGGGGATTCCGAACGGTCGCAATGCGCCGCATGCCACTCCAGCGCTTCGACCACGCTGGTGATCTCCATTGCCGCTACCGGATCATCTTTCGCTGCCAATGACATTGCCCTTTCGTCTGCTCGCGCCTAAACGCGCGCCCATGAGTAAGACTGCATCCCGCCCGCTGACCTTTGCCGTGCCAAAGGGTCGCATACTGGAAGAGGCGCTGCCCGTGATGGCCCGCGCCGGCGTCGTGCCGGATTCCTCCTTCCACGACAAGGCCGACCGTTCGCTCAGCTTCGCTTGCGCGGATGCCGATATGCGCATCATTCGCGTGCGCGCCTTCGATGTGGCGACATTCGTCGCATTCGGCGCGGCACAGGTGGGCATTGTCGGTTCGGACGTGATCGAGGAGTTCAACTATTCCGAGCTTTACGCGCCGGTCGATCTCGACATCGGCCATTGCCGCCTGTCGGTGGCGGAGCCGGGCGCGGCCAGCGAACACAGCGCGGGCAACGCCAGTCACCTGCGCATCGCCACCAAATATCCCAACATCACCAGCCGCCACTTCGAGAAGAAGGGCGTGCAGGCCGAATGCGTCAAGCTGAACGGAGCGATGGAACTTGCCCCTTCGCTGGGCCTTGCCGGGCGGATCGTGGACCTTGTCTCCACCGGGCGCACGCTCAAGCAGAACGGGCTGGTGGAAAAGGACCGTATCATGGACATCAGCGCGCGGCTGATCGTCAACCGTGCGGCGTTGAAGACCGATCCGCGCGTGGCTGCGCTGGTCGAACGTTTCCGTGCCAATGCGGCGGAGCAGGCTGGCTGATGCAGAGGCTCACTTCCTCCGATCCCGATTTCGAGGCGCGCTTTGCCCGCATTGTGAACGACCGGCGAGAAAGCGACGCCGATGTCGGCCGCGTTGTGACGGAGATTATCGCCAAGGTGCGCGCCGAAGGTGATGCTGCCCTGCGCGAACTGACCGCCAGGTTCGACCGGCACGATCTCGACGCCGGTGGCTGGAAGATTGATGCTGCCGCCTGCAAGGCTGCATTCGATACCTTGGACGCGGGCCTGCGTGACGCGCTCGAACTCGCGGCATCGCGTATCCGCTCCTACCACGAAGCGCAGCTTCCCGAGGATCGCGATTATCGCGATGCTGCCGGTGTCCGCCTGGGTGCGAAATGGACTGCGGTGGACGCTGCTGGCCTCTATGTACCGGGCGGACGCGCGGCCTATCCTTCCAGCCTGCTGATGAATGCGATCCCTGCCAAGGTCGCAGGCGTCGGGCGGCTGGTGGTCGTCACGCCCACACCGGGCGGAGAAGTAAGCGAACTGGTACTCGCCGCAGCGCACCTCGCGGGAGTGGACGAGATCTGGCGTGTCGGCGGCGCACAGGCCGTGGCCGCGCTTGCCTATGGCACGGACACAATCGCCCCCGTCGATACGATTACCGGCCCCGGAAGGGACTATGTCGCCGAGGCCAAGCGCCAGCTCTATGGCGTGGTTGGTATCGACATGGTGGCTGGCCCGAGCGAGATCCTGGTGATCAGCGATGGCAAGTCCGATCCCGAATGGATCGCCGCCGACCTGCTGAGCCAGGCCGAGCACGATCCGACCTCCCAAAGCATACTGATCACCGATGATGCGGAATTCGCAGCCAAGGTTGCCAGTGCTGTGAACTCCACTTGTGCAGCGCTCGCCACGCGCGAAACGGCGGGCGCGAGCTGGGCGGATTATGGCGTAATCATCGTGGTCGACGACCTTGCGAGCGAAGCCGTCACCCTCGCCAATCGCCTTGCCGCCGAGCACGTCGAACTGGCGGTGGACGATCCCGAAGCGCTGTTCGCGGGCCTGCGCCACGCCGGCAGCGTGTTCCTGGGCCGCCACACGCCCGAAGCGATCGGCGATTATGTTGCCGGCCCCAACCACGTGCTGCCCACGGGCCGCCGCGCGCGCTTTTCGAGCGGGCTGTCGGTGCTCGATTTCATGAAGCGGACCAGCTTTATCGCGCTGGACGAAGCCTCGCTTGCCGCCATCGGCCCTGCTGCGGTCGCCATGGCCGAGGTCGAAGGGCTTCCCGCCCACGCCAAATCAGTGCAGGTGCGCCTCAAATGAACATGCCTGCCCGATCCACCGCACGCTCTGCCGCACGCCTCGCAGCCGTCCAGGCGCTCTACCAGCACCATATGGAAGACACCGCGCTCGCCAAATTGCTCGACGAATTTCACCAGCACCGCCTGGGCAAGGAAATCGAGGACGAGCAATATGCCGATGCCGAAGTCGATTTCTTCGACGACGTCGTGAGCGGCGTGGTCGCGCGCGAGCAAGAGATTGATGCATTGGTCTCCGGCAAGCTCGCCGAAGGCTGGACGCTGGCGCGGCTGGACAAGACCATGGTGCAGATCCTGCGCTGCGGCACCTATGAACTGCTCGCCCGCGCCGATGTGCCCAAGGCCGCGGTGATCGACGAATATGTCGACGTCGCCCACGCCTTCTTCGACGAACGCGAGGCCAAGTTCGTCAACGGCTTGCTAGATGCAATCGGTAAAGAGGTGCGGAACTGATCCATATCCCCTTGACCCGCTCACCCTGAGCCTGTCGAAGGGTCGTCCTTCTTCCTTGCGGATCGTCGAAAGGAAAAAGCGATGCTTCGACAAGCTCAGCATGAGCGGAGTAGGTGTTTGTTATGAACGAGGCCGCCTTCATCCAATCGCTGCGCGCGCTGGCGACGCATCCTGCGGCGCGCAACCTCGAAGACGATTGCGCCGTGCTTGAAGTTGGCAACGAGACCCTGATCCTGACCCACGACATGATGGTCGAGGGCACGCACTACCTGCCGGGTGCCGACATGAGCGACGTCGCCTGGAAACTGGTCGCCTGCAACCTGTCCGACCTCGCCGCTAAGGGTGCGGAACCGCTGGGGGTCTTGCTGGGGCATATGCTGGGCGAAGATGACGAGGCATTTGCCAGCGGGATCGCCGAAGCACTGTGGCATTGCAACGTGCCGCTGCTGGGCGGCGATACGGTTGGAGGCAAGGGTACCCGCTCGCACGGATTGACCGCTATCGGACGCGCGACGCATACCCCAGTTCCTTCCCGCGGCGGCGCGCAGGTCGGCGATGCGGTCTACATCACGGGAGCACTGGGCGCGGCAATGGTGGGCTATGAGGCGCTGCGGGGTGGGACCGATGCGGATCACCTTGCCTATTCGCGGCCTCTGCCCAGGCTTGCCGAGGGACAGGTGCTTGCGCCTTTTGTCACAGCCATGATGGATATCAGCGACGGATTGTTGCTTGATGCATTCCGTATGGCGGAGGCAAGCCAGCTCTCGATCGCCATCGACAGCGCCGCCGTGCCTGTCGCTGTACCCGAAGATCGCCGCATGGATGCGCTCACGTGGGGCGACGACTACGAATTGCTTTTCACCCTGCCCGCCGGAATCGAGCCACCAGTCCCGGCAACACGCATCGGTCAGGTCGAACCGCGCGGATTCGCTCCGCTCTTCCTCGATGGAGAACCGCTGATTAACGTCGAAGGGCTCGGTTACAGCCACAAATAACATCCATTCGGGAAAAAACGCGCCTTTCCGCTTGCGAGACGCGGCATCGCCCGATACGCCACCCCATCTATCGGACCCGGCACACCGGGCCGTTTTCATTTTGGAGAGGGGGTATACGGGTCATGGACCTCGTAGTTCTATCAATCATTCTGGGTGCACTGGCCATCGTTTACGGCATTGTCACCAGCCGCCAGGTTCTGAGCGCAAGCGCCGGCACCGAAAAAATGCAGGAAATCGCCGCCGCCATTCAGGAAGGCGCTCAAGCCTATCTGAAGCGCCAGTACACCACCATCGCCATGGTCGGCGTGGTCGTGGCCGTGCTGGTCGGCATTTTCCTCGGCGTCATCCCGGTTGTGGGCTTCGTGCTGGGCGCGATCCTGTCGGGCGTGGCGGGCTTCATCGGGATGAACATCTCGGTCCGCGCCAACCTGCGCACCGCCGCCGCGGCGATGAAGGGCCTGCAGGAAGGCCTGACGCTGGCTTTCCGCGCTGGCGCGATCACCGGCATGCTGGTGGCGGGCCTCGCCTTGCTCGCGATCGCGGTGTTCTTCTGGTATCTGGTCGGCCCCGCCGGTCATGCACCCAACAGCCGCGAAGTGATCGACGGCCTTGTCGGCCTCGCCTTTGGTGCCTCGCTGATCTCCATCTTCGCGCGTCTGGGCGGCGGTATCTTCACCAAGGCCGCCGACGTGGGCGCTGACCTTGTTGGCAAGGTCGAAGCCGGAATTCCGGAGGATGACCCCCGCAACCCCGCCGTGATCGCCGACAACGTGGGCGACAACGTGGGCGACTGCGCCGGCATGGCCGCCGACCTGTTCGAAACCTATGTCGTGACCGTGGGCGCAACCATGGTGCTGACCGCGCTGCTGCTGGCATCGCTGGGCGATCTGCTGCTGCCGCTGATGGCGCTGCCGCTGCTGATCGGCGGTGCCTGCATCGTCACCAGCATCATCGGCACCTACGCCGTGCGGCTGGGAGGCGGCACCAACGTGATGGGAGCCATGTACAAGGGCTTCATCCTCACAGCCGTGCTGTCTGTCCCGCTGATCTGGTACGTAACGCAATATGCGCTGGGTTCGGTCGGGTCGGACATGAACACGGTGCTCAATCCAGGCATGGACATGGTGCCCTTCACCGGCATGGACCTGTTCCTGTGCGCGATCATCGGACTGGTGCTGACCGGTGTGATCATCTGGATCACCGAGTATTACACCGGCACGGGCTTCCGTCCGGTGCGCTCGATCGCCAAGGCTTCGGAAACGGGCCACGGCACCAATGTGATCCAGGGCCTGGCAATCAGCCTTGAATCGACCGCCCTGCCCACGCTGGCAATCATCGCGGCGATCATCGGTGCCTACCAGCTGGCGGGCCTGATCGGCCTCGCCTTTGGCGCAACCGCCATGCTGGCGCTGGCGGGCATGGTCGTGGCGCTCGACGCTTACGGCCCTGTCACCGACAATGCCGGCGGCATCGCCGAAATGGCCGGACTTGACGACAGCGTTCGTGAAAGGACCGACCTGCTTGATGCGGTGGGCAATACCACCAAGGCCGTGACCAAGGGCTATGCCATCGGTTCGGCGGGTCTTGCCGCGCTGGTTCTGTTCGCTGCATACACCACCGACCTGGGGATCTTCTTCCCCGATGTCACGGTCGATTTCAGCCTCGAGAATCCCTATGTCATCGTCGGCCTGCTGCTCGGCGCGCTGCTGCCGTACCTGTTCGGTGCGATGGGCATGACCGCCGTGGGCCGCGCCGCCGGTGACGTGGTGAAGGACGTGCGCGAGCAGTTCGCGAACGATCCGGGCATCATGGCGGGCACCAGCAAGCCCAACTATGCCAGGACGGTGGATCTTGTCACCAAGGCAGCGATCAAGGAGATGATCATCCCCTCGCTGCTGCCGGTGCTGGCACCAATCGCGGTTTATTTCGTCATCAGCCGGATTGCCGGTGAGGCGAATGGCTTTGCCGCTCTCGGCGCGCTGCTGCTGGGCGTGATCGTGGGCGGCCTGTTCGTGGCGCTTTCCATGACTGCCGGCGGCGGTGCATGGGACAACGCCAAGAAGTACATCGAAGACGGCCATCACGGCGGCAAGGGCTCGGAAGCGCACAAGGCTGCCGTAACCGGCGATACCGTGGGCGATCCCTACAAGGACACCGCGGGTCCGGCCGTGAACCCGATGATCAAGATCACCAATATCGTGGCGCTGCTGCTGCTGGCTGCTCTCGCAGCCTGACGACGGCCCAAACGCCACAACGGCGATATAATGATTGGCCCCGCCCGACAGCGCGTCGGGCGGGGCTTCTCTTTGCCACCGGCCTTCCCGCCACAGATTGACTGGAAGCGCATAGCCGCGCATGGACATAAGTCATGGCCAGCATGACCACAACGAATCCGACGCCTGAAGAACTCGTCGCAGATTTCATGCTGCTGCTTGATCTTCAGCCGCGGGGCGGTGATCTCTTCATCGGGCGCAAACACCCTGAAGGACTGGGAAGGGTCTTTGGTGGACAGGCCGTCGCACAGGCGCTTGGCGCAGCACGGCGTACCGTTGCCGAAGACCGGCGCACCCATTCGTTGCACGCCTACTTCCTGCGTCCTGGCACGGATGAACTGCCCATCGAGTTTCGCGTAAAGCGGGATCTCGACGGCAGCAGCTTTTCCAACCGGCGGGTGGTTGCCAGCCAGAACGGCCAACCCATTCTTAATTTGACGGCAAGCTTCCAGACCCATCAGGAAGGCCTGCATCACCAGGCAGCTCAAATGCCCGACGTTGCGCCACCAGAGGACTTGCGTTCAGACAACGAGGTACGCCGGGAAGTTGCTGCGCAATTGCCCGATGGCCCGATGAAGACCCTGCTGCTGCGCCCGCGCCCGATCGACATCCGGTCTGTCGAACCGCGCACATGGATGGACCCGCAGCAGCGTGAGCCCAAGGCCCATTGCTGGTTCCGCACCGTTGCCTGCCTGCCGGATTACAGGCCGATCCACCGCGCGATCCTGGCCTATACTTCGGACTACCAATTGCTTGGCACGGCCATGCAGCCACACGGCCTCAGCCTGCACAAGGGCGAGGTGAAGGCCGCCAGCCTCGACCATGCGATATGGTTCCATGACGATTTCCGCGCCGACGAGTGGTTGCTCTATGCGACGGACAGTCCCTGGTCGGGCCTGTCGCGCGGGTTCGGACGCGGGCAGATATTCAGCCGCGATGGTCGGCTGGTCGCCAGCGTAGCTCAGGAAGGAATGATCCGCCCGGTCAAGCCTAAGGGTTGACGGTCAGCTCCCCTTCCCAGACCACATCGCGGGAAGACGTGCCAATCCGCAAGCGATAAGTTCCCGGCGCCGTGCGCCATTGCCCCGTAGCGCTATCCCAATGGCGGAATTGTTCGGCCGGAACGACGATTTCAACCAGTTCCTCCTGCCCCGCAGCGACAATTCTGCTGGCAAATCCTTTCAGCTGCCAGGGCGGAGAATCCGTCTCGCCAGGGAAACCAAGGTAGAGCTGCGCCACGCCCTTGCCATCGCGCGTGCTGCCGTTGCGCATCAGGAGCTGCGCCCTCAGCGATCCATCTTCCTGCATCTCAGCATCCAGCAATTCCATTGCGATATCGGCATAGGAAAGACCGTATCCGAAGGGGAACAAGGGCTGCTGCAAATGCTCGTCGAAATAGCGATAGCCAACGAACATTCCCTCCTCGAAGTAGGCATCACCCAATGCGCCCGTCACGGGATCAACGAGACCCGGCATCTGATGCGCCTGTGTGGCTGCACCCTGACTCATGTCAGCCGGGAAAGTGACGGGAAGCCTGCCACCAGGTTCAAGATCGCCAAACAGCATCCCTGCAATGGCCGGTCCCTGCGCATCGCCGGGCAACCACATTTCGAGGACTGCCGCGACCTGATCCAGCCAGGGCATCGCCACCGGACCGCCGGTGTTGAGCACCACTACCGTGTCGGGATTGGCTTCGGCCACCGCCTGGATGAGCAAGTCCTGGTCTGCCTGCAGCGACAAGGTGGTCCGGTCCATGCCTTCGCCCACCAGTTCGCCGACAAAAACCACGGCCACATCGGCTTCGCTGGCCGCTTGCGCCGCATCAGCGATCAGCCTGTCAGGTCCGGCATGGCCGAAGCGCAAGGTCAGGCCCATCTCCATGCCGAACATTTCCATCCGCTCGCTGCGCAGGGCGGCCCGGGGCGTATATTCGATGCGGATGGCAACCGGGTCCCCAGCGGGCAGTTCCGCATTGGAATAGATCGAACTGCCGAAATCGGCGTGGGCAAATTCGCCCACCTGTTCGCCATCGATCCACAGGCGCGCACTGCCCGATCCGTGCACCGTAAAGCGGTGCATGCCACTCTCCGAAGGCGTGAAGGTGCTGTCATAGCGCACCGACCAACGGTTGTTTGCGGGCAGGAGAGGAATATCCGGCGCTGCCGCCAGCGAAGGGTCTTCGACGACCCTCACAGCACTTGGTGACCCCATAAACTCAAGATCAGCTACGGCGTGATATTGGGCGAGAAATCCAGCCTGGCCGTCAGACGTGGCAAATTGCGCGACATCGGGCGCGGGCAAGGCCTGCAGGCCCAGACTGCCGGGCGAATGGCCTACCTGTATGCCCTCCCCTGCACGCTCGGCAATCGCAGTCGTAGCGGGTACGGCATGAACCGGGTCCACCCAAGGGGAACCCTGCTCTACCAGCACGGCGGCAGAACTCGCCTGCGGGCCGATCAGGGCGATGGTCTTCACATCCTCACCAAAGGGCAAGATGCCGCCTTCGTTGTGCAGCAGGACAGAGCCCGCTGCCGTCAGTTCGACGGCGGTCGCCCGGTTTTCTGCCGTAGATGCCTGTTCGCGTGTGCGGACCGGGGGATTGTCCATCAGCCCGATGCGAAAGGCCGGAATCAATCGCCGCAGGATCATGTCGTCGATCCGCCGCATGGGCACATCGCCATCCAGCACGGCCTGGCGCAGCGGCTTTTCCGCTCCAAGCGCGGCGTTGACGGCGCTCGGTCCGATCGATCCGGCATCAAGGCCGGCGAGCACCGCACGCGTGATGCTGCGCTGGGCGGAGGGGAAATCGGGCGCGACATAGCCGTCAAAGCCCCATTCGCGCTTGAGGATGTCCATCAGATGTCCGTTCTCGCAGGCATAGACGCCGTTGATGCGCGGGAAGGAACACATCACCGCGCCTGCCCCGCCGCGCTCGATCGCCGCCTTGAAGCCCGGCAGGTAAATCTCCCGCATGGCGCGCTCGGAGACGATGTTGTTGCCCGCCTGCCCAGAGCCTGAAGGCTGGTCACCCACACGCCCCGCGTCCTGCGCATAGACAGCAAAATGCTTCATCATGGAGAGCACGCCACCTTCGCTGAGCGCACCCACTTGGGCGGCCGCCATTTCTCCCGTCAGGAAGGGGTCTTCGCCCATGCTTTCCGACAGGCGGCCAAAGCGCCAGTTGCGGGCGATGTCATAGGCAGGCCCAAGGATCGTACCGCGTCCCGAGGACCGAAACTCGTCGGCCAGCACCGCGCCATAACGGACGGCAACCTGCGGATCGAAGCTGGCTGCAACGCTGATCGGCGAAGGCAAGGCGGTCGCGCCGCTATTGGCAGCAGTCAGACCCGCCGGACCATCCGAACCGGCAATTTGCGGCAGGCCCAGTTCCGCCATGACATCGCGAACTGCGCTGCCATCTTCAGCGTTGATGCCCACGGGTACACGGCCAAGGAACAGCAGCTTCTCATCCAGCGTGTCGAACTGGTCCAGAACCATGCGTGCACGGCATTCGGGATCAATTGCCTGGTTGAGCCAGGGAGACCCGATAACGACGGCGCGGGCACATTCGGCACCCTGTGTCGCCCAGATTTCTGCCGATCCGGATGTTTGCGCCTGCGCCGCGACAGGTGCCGTTCCTGCCAGCAGGCACAGAAGTACGATCCTTGCAGACATCCTCACACGCCCGATCCTCTTCGTTATTTATAACGATCGTTAGTATGGAAAGGCATGTGCCGTCAAACGGAGCTCACCCGCCCGCGTGGTAGAAATCATAGATGGTCTGGGCCACGCTCTCGCTGACACCCGGCGCGCGCTTGAGGTCCTCCAGTGCGGCCGCGCGCACCTTTCCTGCCGTTCCGAAATGCAGCAGAAGCGCGCGCTTGCGTGCCGGGCCGATACCGGGGATATCGTCCAGCGGTGACGCGGTAATGGCGCGGCTGCGTTTCGCCCGGTGTGCCCCGATCGCATAGCGGTGCACCTCGTCGCGCAGGCGCTGGAGGTAGAACAGCACAGGCGAATTTGTCGCCAGCGTCTTTTCACGCCCGTCGGGGAAATGGAACACCTCGCGCCCTTCGCGCCCGTGATGCGGGCCCTTGGCGATGGCGATCAGCGGGACATCCTCGATGCCCAGTTCCTCCAGCGTATCGCGCACCGCGCTCATCTGCCCCTTGCCGCCGTCGATCAGCACCAGATCGGGCCATTCGCCGCCTTCGCGATCGGGGTCTTCCTTCATGGCGCGAGAAAAGCGGCGTTCCATCACTTCGCGCATCATGCCGAAATCGTCATTGCCCTGCGCGGACTTGATGTTGAACTTGCGGTACTGGTTCTTGAGAAAGCCTTCCGGCCCCGCCACCACCATCGCCCCCACCGCCTTCGCGCCCTGGATATGGCTGTTGTCATAAATCTCGATCCGCGCGGGAACGTCTGCCAGTTCGAGGAACTCTGCCATTTCGCGCATGATCTTGGCCTGCGTGCCGCTTTCGGCGAGACGACGGTCGAGCGCTTCGGTCGCATTGCGGCTCGCCTGCTGCATCAGCCTGCGCCGTTCGCCGCGCTGGGGTACCGAAATCTCTACCTTGCGCCCCGCCACTTCGCCGAAGGCTTCCTCCAGCAACTCACGGTCGGGCAGATCGCGGTCCACCAGAATCGTGCGCGGCGGCGGCACTTCCTCATAGAATTGCGCCAATACGCGCGAGAGCACCTCCGCCTCCTCCACCTCCTTGGTGTGGCTGGGGAAGAAGGCGCGGTGGCCCCAGTTCTGCCCGCCGCGCACGAAGAAGCCCTGTATGCCCACCTGCCCGCCCTTGGCTGCCAGCGCAAAGACATCGGCATCGCCCACGCCTTCCGCGTTCACCGCCTGCGATCCCTGGATGAAGGTCGCCGCGCGCAAACGGTCACGCAGCATGGCCGCAGTCTCGAAATCGAGGTCGTCTGCCGCCTGTTGCATCTGCCGGGCGATCTTCTTCTGCACCGCATCGGACTTGCCGGTCAGGAAGTCCTTCGCCTCCTTCAGCAGCTCGTCATATCCTTCCTTGTCGATCCGCCCCACGCAAGGCGCCGAGCAGCGCCTGATCTGGTGGAGCAGGCACGGCCTGTCACGGCGGCTGAAGAAGCTGTCCGTGCAGGACCGCAGCAGGAAGAGCTTCTGCAGCGCATTGATGGTGGTGTTGACCGATCCGGCGCTGGCGAAGGGGCCGTAGTAATTGCCCTTCGCCTTGCGCGCGCCGCGATGTTTCATGATGCGCGGAAAGTCGTGCCCTTCCCTCAGGAGGATGAAAGGAAAACTTTTGTCATCACGCAATAACACATTGTAAGGTGGGCGAAATCGCTTGATGAATTGCGCTTCCAGTAACAGCGCCTCAGCCTCGGAATTGGTGGTGACGATCTCCATGGCGCGCGTCTGCGCCACCATGCGTTGCAGCCGGCTGGTGAGGTTCGCCACCTGCGTGTAATTGGCCACGCGGTTCTTCAGCGCCCGCGCCTTGCCGACATAAAGCACATCGCCGCGCGCATCGAGCATGCGATAGACGCCGGGCTTGGGCTTCAGCGTCTTCACCACATTGCGGATTGCCGCCACGCCCGCCTGGATGTCGGGCTGTGCCGCACCGCGCACGGTATAGGTAGCGCGCTCCTCGTTGAAGCGCTCCTTCCCCCTAGGGTCGTGCGGAGTTCCGGCTGGCGTGCGAGACATGTGCATGGAGATAGGATCGTGCCAGCGCTTTGGCAAAGCGCTGCTTTCACTTATGCGCCAAGCGCTCTAGGGGCGCTGCATGAGCACATATGACGCAATCGTTCTGGGCGGTGGTGCTGCCGGCCTGTTCTGCGCCGCAATGGCCGGGCAGCGCGGCCGCAATGTGCTGGTACTGGAACGCGCCGAGAAGGTCGGCAAGAAGATCCTGATTTCGGGCGGCGGGCGGTGCAATTTCACCAATCTGGACGCAGGTCCCGCCAATTACCTCTCCGCCAATCCGCATTTCTGCAAATCCGCCCTCGCCCGCTATACCCCGCGCGAGTTCCTCGACCTGGTCGAGCGGCACGATATCGCCTGGCACGAAAAGACGCTGGGCCAGCTTTTCTGCGACGGCAGCGCGCGGCAGGTGGTCGACATGCTGCTGGAAGAATGCGCCAAGGGGCCCGGCAAGGTCACGATCCGCTGCAATGAGGAGGTTTCCGAGGTCGCGCATGACGGCGCCAGATTCACCGTCGCCACGCAATATGGCAGTTTCACAGCGCCGTCGCTGGTGATTGCCACCGGCGGACCCTCTATCCCCAAGATGGGCGCGACCGACTTCGCCTATCGCCTCGCCCGGCAGTTCGGCCTGAAGGTGGTGGAACCCCGCCCCGCCCTTGTCCCGCTGACGCTGGGTGGTGAAGAGGTGCTGTTCCGCGAATTGTCAGGCGTTGCCGCTCCGGTGGAAGCCCGCGCAGGCAAGGTTGCCTTCCGCGAGGCGGCGCTGTTTACGCACCGGGGCCTGTCCGGTCCGGCGATCCTGCAGGTCTCGAGCTATTGGCAACATGGCGAGCCGGTGGCGATCGACTTCTTCCCTGATCGCACAGATGGATGGCTGAACGATGCCAAGCGCGAACGTCCCCGGACCACCATACGTGCGGAATTGCGCAAGGACCTCTCCGACAGGCTGGCCGATGTGCTGGCGGACCAGATCGGGCTGGATAGCGAACTGGGCAATTGCCCGGACAAGGCCCTGCGCGCCGCAACGACGCGTCTGGCGAACTGGCAGTTCCATCCCAACGGCACCGAGGGCTTCGCCAAGGCCGAGGTAACGGCGGGCGGCATTTCCACCGCCGAGTTGTCCTCAAAGACCATGGAAGCGGTTAGGCTCCCCGGACTTTTCGTCATTGGCGAGGCCGCGGACGTAACCGGATGGCTGGGCGGTTACAATTTCCAGTGGGCCTGGGCGAGCGGATACGCCGCCGCACAGGCCCTATAGGAAACTACCCCAGCCTTAAAACATCTTCCGGAATTCAATCTCGAAGCTGCGTCCCACCGGATCGATCAAATAGGGCTGGTAGCGCAAGGGAACGTCGCCGTTGCTGTCGGTGACACGCTGGCGGGCATCGAAGATATTGTCCACCGAGAAGGTGATGCGTGACCCCTCCAGGAACGGCACCGCATCGACCAGGTTCTGGCGCGAGCCGAGATCGGCAAACACGCGCATGTCGAACGTGATGTAGTCGTTGAAGGTCAGGTCGGTGCTGCCCGCTCCGCCGGTACCGTTGAGGGTGGAGTTGCCCGTATAGCGGGCGTTCCACATGGTGCCGAAGCCGTTGAAGAACATGCCCAGGCGCGCATCGCCCGAATGGCGCGGCTGGTTGCCGTCACCGTCCAGCAGGTCGAGCAACGGCACTCCCGGCGCAATCAGCACCTCGTTCTTGAGTTCCAGGCGGTACTGGACATTGACGAACCAACGTCCGCCGGGGTTACCCTGTCCACCGGCACCGCCCATGATCAGGGCAACCGGCGGACCGCCGCCACCGCCCGGGCCACGGAAACCTCCACCGCCGGGACCGCCCGGTCCACCAGGGCCACCCGGTCTGCCAAATGTGGTGGTCTGCCCGCCACCGCGGGAGACAAATCCGCTTGGTCGTTCGGACTGTGGAGCAGCAGGAGCACCCTGACCCGCTGGCGCGTTGCCATCGGCGTCGGGTGCACCGCCTGCAAGTCCTGCGGCAGCAGCCGCTGCAGCTTCCGGATCGCAGATATTGGTGCGAATCTGTGTAAATTCCGCCTCGTCGATGAAATTGTCCTCACCGCCGATCTGCTGGAGGATTTCGGGCGGAATGGTGATTTCCTCCCCGCTCTCGTCAGCGGTGATCGTTTCGCCCGCAGCAAAGGCCGCCAGCACGCGGTTGAACTGGTCACGCATCACAACCGGATCGGCGGCACAGAAGGTTGTGCGTGCGCGCTCCAGGCGAATAGGGTCGCCCTGGAATGCGACGCCAGCGCCCGCACCGCCAGGGCCACCCTGACCACCGAAGCCGCCGGGAAGGACGAAACCTCCAGTTCCTCCGGCAATGCCGAAGCCGCCTGCCCCACCTGGACCTGCGGGGCCATCGCCACTGCACATTCGGCTGCGGATCGTCCCCAGTTCCTCTTCGCTGATCACGCCATCCTCGCCGGCGAGGCGCTGCAGCATCTGCGGTGGGATTGCCAGACCTTCGACCTGTTCGCCGGACAGTATTGCGTTGAGTTGCGCCTGCAGGACATCGGGTTCAGCCGCGCAGATGGTCTGGCGCATCTGAACGAAACCGGCACCGCCTGCACCCTGGCCTCCACTGAAGCCCCCCGGGACACCACCGACAATGACGGCACCACCCGAAGCCCCGGGCGCTGCGGCCATGGAGCCCCCCGCCATCGCAACGGGCGAGCCATTGGCGGCCGCATTGGGGGGGGCGGCCTGCTCATCCTCATCTTCATTGGTGCGGCCGCCAATCTCGCCGGAAAGGTTGAAATTGAACTGCAGCCGTTCGAGATTCTGTTCGGCATAGGTCACCGGTCGCTGGTCAACCTGGGTCAACGTACCACTGCTGTCTCGCGTAATTCGGTCGGGAAATGCCGCTTCGATAGCCGGGGTCAACGTCGGGAAACTTTGCGCCACATCGGTAGACGTGTTGCGGATATATTCGATCGAGAAGGTCGAATTCTCCAGGAAGGGCGGGTTGTAGGAAGCACTCGCCCGCCAATCGCTCTGGTTCTGGGCAGGAAGGAAGGGGTTGCCGCCCGAGATGACCGTAGCCAGCACGGTCTCGTTATTGGCGATATCGAAAATGGGGACATTGTAGGTCACCAGTTCGGGATTGCCCAATTGCCCCAGTGACGGTGCTGCATCGCGATCGAAATGGGTCAGGGTGAGCGTGACATATTCGCCCATTCCCCAAGTCATGCCTACGGACCAGTCCACCAAGGAACCGAAATCGGAAAGTTCGCGAACACCTAGGTTTGCATTCAGGCTGATATCGCCCACCGCGCCCAGCACATCGTCATAGCTGCTGGTGAGCGGAATACCCAGATTGACACCCGCGTTGAGATCGCCGCGCTTCAGGATTGTCGGCCCGTTGACGAGGTTGCGCGTGTCCTCGCTCTCGATCCGGTTCCAGTTGTAGCCCGCGTTGAAGGTCATGCTGACATCGCCCGCCGGCAGCACGATCGGATTGCCGCGCATGGTCGCCAGCGACGATAGTGTATTCGTTTCGCTGCTCGAGGTGTCAAAGCCGGAATTGGTGATCGGGGGCAGGTCAGCATCGATCGGCAGGATTCCTGCGGCAGCATCGGCGACAAGGCCACTGGTATCGGCAAGGCGCCGGATTGTGCTGTTGCTGGTGGAATGGGTGGTGTCTGCCGTGGTTGACAGCTCCCAACCGCCCAATCCGATATTCATCGAGGCCGCGCCGGAATAGTTCTGCGTGCGGGAATCGATCGTCAGGGGGTTTTCTTCGTTGAAACTGCGCAACAGGCTGTTGCCATTGGGGGCGGTCAACAGGACCGTGTCGATGCCCTGCAACCGCAAGCTGTCATCGCGCTCATAGGTCGCATTCAGGCTCAGCGTCTTGCCCTGGCCGACGCGCGTGCTCCAATTGACCGTAGCTTCGAGCCCGGCGCCGTCGCTGCGCAGGCTGCGATATTCCGCAGGGTCCGGATCGGTGGCCAGATCGGGCACATTGCCGCTCTGGATGATGCCTCGTTCGGCCTCGGTCAACGTGGTGGAATTGTTCCATCCCAGATTGACGTTGATGCGGGACGGGCCATTGACCTGCAGGAAGGTCGCTTCAACTTCCTGCGTGGAAAAACCGCCATCGAACGGCTGGCCATATTGGGCTTCCAGTTCGCGGCTGGAGAAATTGTCCTTGAGGATGATGTTGACCACGCGCTGATCGGCGGAATAGCCATATTGCAGCGCCACTTCCTCCGGGAAGATTTCAAATTTCTCGATTGCTTCCGGCGGATACCTGCGGATTTCCCTGAAGGAACCGATGCGTTCGCCATTGACCAGGATGACCGGCTGGCTGCCGCCGCGTCCGCGCGCGCTGGCGATCTGCGGCCCGAGCGCCTGCAGCAATTCGGCGATCGAGCCGACGCCATAGGCAGCAATGTCCTCTTCATCCAGTTCCAGTATCGGCGGCTGCTCGGTATCGACCCGCTTGGCCAGGGAAGCACCCAGCACCATGATCGTATCGGCATTGATATTTGCAGCCGGAGCAGCAGCTTCGGGCTGCTGCTCTTCTGGCGTTTGCTGCGGAGAAGGCGCTTGCTGGGCGTGCGCGGTCGTGCTCGCAAGCAGGCCGGTCGCAATCGCCGCCAGACTGGCAGAAGAGTTGAGACGCAAATGCTTACTCCAAAATGATCCTGACCATCGTCCCTGAACGCGGCCTATGTGCTTGACAGCGCCAACAAACAAGCGGCCTCGGGGTATTAAATTGTCGCATATGTATCGCAGCTGTCGCAGCCGTCGCGCGATGCTCGGAATCGTCGGTATTTTCGTTGAGACTTCCCTTTTCTCCCGCCCACGGCTATGGCGCGCCGCCATGAGCCAAATTGCAGACGGAACCTTGATTTAATGGCCAAAGAAGAACTCCTCGAAATGCGCGGCAAGGTGGTGGAGCTGCTGCCGAACGCGATGTTCCGGGTAGAACTCGAAAACGGCCACGAAGTGCTCGGCCACACCGCCGGACGCATGCGCAAGAACCGCATCCGCGTGCTGGTGGGGGACGAAGTGCTGTGCGAACTTACGCCATACGACCTGACCAAGGCCCGCATCACCTATCGCTTCATGCCGGGACGCGGCGGCCCGGGGCCACAGTAAGATTACGGGCGTGAGCACGCCCAGTCTCATTCTCGCTTCTGCCAGCCCAAGGCGGCGCGAATTGCTCGCGCGGTTGGGGCTTGAGCCTGCGCGCATCGTTCCCGCCGATATCGACGAGACGCCGCTCAAGGGAGAGCAGCCCCGCGCCTACGCCACCCGCATGGCGCGCGAGAAGGCCGAGGCGGCAGGCGGTGATGATGCTTTCGTGCTGGCAGGCGACACGGTGGTTGCTTGTGGACGGCGCATCCTGCCCAAAGCCGAAGACGAAGCGACAGCGCGCGCGTGCCTGCAGCTCCTTTCTGGCCGTCGCCACCGCGTGCTCTCCGCCATCGCCCTGCGCGCGCCGGACGGCAGAACCCAAGAGCGACTGAACGAGACACAGGTGCGCTTCAAACGCCTCTCGGAACAAGAAATCGACGCCTACATCGCCAGCGGCGAATGGCACGGCAAGGCCGGCGGCTATGCCATACAGGGCCGCGCCGAAGGCCTGATCGCATGGATCCAGGGCAGCCATTCGGGCGTGGTCGGCATGCCCCTGTTCGAAACGCGCGCACTGCTCAAATCGGCAGGCTTCGACATTGGCTGAGTGGCTCATCGAGGAAGGGATCGGCGAGGAGCGTGCGCTGCTGGTCGAGAACGGCCATGCGCTCGCCGCGCGGGTGCAATGGCCGGGAGAGCTGACGGCGGGCGCCGTGCTGGAAGGCGTGCTGGTTGCGAGACGCAAGGGCTCTCCGCGTGGGCGCGCAAGCTTTGCAGGCGGCGAGGAAGCGCTGGTGGACCGCTTGCCGCGCGATGCCGCCGAAGGATCGCACATGCGCTTCGAGATCATGCGCGGCGCCGTGGGAGAGGCGATGCGCCGCAAGCCCGCCCATGCGCGCCCCACCGATGCCGCCCTTCGCCCGGCGCCGACACTGGAAGAGCGGCTCGGCGGCAAGGTCGTGCGCCGCTTCCCTGCTGATTTATGGGAAGAAGTGCTGGACGAATGCTGGACCGGCACAGTCGATTTCTCGGGCGGATCGCTCCATTTCAGCCCCACGCCCGCGATGGTGGTGGTCGATATCGACGGTGTGCTGCCCCCGCGCGATCTCGCGCTGGCCGCGGTGGAACCGCTGGCGCGCACGATCATGCGTTTCGGCCTTGGCGGGGTGATCGGCATCGACTTCCCCACGCTGCAGGCCAGGGATGACCGCAAGGCCCTGGATGGCGCGCTGGGCGTCGCGCTCGCCGACTGGGACCATGAGCGCACCGCGATCAACGGCTTCGGCTTCGTGCAGCTGGTGGCGCGCATGGAAGGGCCCTCGCTGCTTCACCGCACGCGCTTCCAGCGCAGCGCCGCCGCCGCACGGTTCCTCCTGCGCAAGGCCGAGCAGGTCGCAGAGCCGGGGGTACTGCTGCTCACTACCCACCCCGCAGTTCTCGCCGCACTGGGCGAGGATTGCCTCACCCAGCTTGCCCGCCGCACCGGCCGCCAGTTGCGGACACAGGCCAACCCCACCCTTGCCCTCGAAGCGGGATTCGCGCAGGCGGTGGCCTCATGAGTACCAAACGCTGCCCCATATGCCGCAAGGCTCGCGTGGAGGAATTCGCGCCCTTCTGTTCCAGCCGCTGCCGCGACCGCGACCTCGCGCGCTGGTTCAACGATGACTATGCCGTCCCCGGCGAGCGGGTGAATCCCGAAGATATCGCGCCGGAAGATTGAAAAGAGCCTTGCCAAGCGGCGGAGGCTTCGCCATAGGGCCGCTTCCAACCGCTCGCCGGTCCCTTTCGGGGATCGCCGCCGCAGCGATGCCCGGGTAGCTCAGTGGTAGAGCAGACGACTGAAAATCGTCGTGTCGGTGGTTCGACTCCGCCCCTGGGCACCACTGCCCTCTTCTGCGGTCCGGTCAGTCTTCAGACAAATCTTCCTCCAGCTCTTCAGCGGCAAATTCATGGTCGGGCGAGAAGCGCTTGGCTTGCGCCCGAGGATCTTGAAACAGGCAGACGCGGTGAATGCGCGGTGGCGGGAGGCTTTTGAGGCGCGATCCCCAGCCTGATTTGAAGCGTTGTTGGCAAGCTTGGATTTTACACATTTAACACGGTCCAAAGGAAGAAAAGCCTCCCTCCCCGTAATGGGGTTGGCGATACACCGGATGGCCCCCGTTTTGAGCGGAGAGGGTGTTGCCATGCGGTGGTGTTGGGGGTGTAGGAAAGGGGATTGTGAGCGGCGCTTCGGCGGGCACCCTTCTCACACGGGGACACGGTATTCCGTGTCCCCGCTAGCACAGTGAGGCGGAAGAAGATGTTCCTATTTGGGGATTTAGTAAAGTGTTACCGTAATCAGGGGACCGCAATTAAGTATACTGTCCCCGGAACCCCCAGGAACTGACGGGTGCCGTACGATCGGAGGAGCCGTTGCCCGCGCCACCGGTCTACGAGCCTATCCCCGAACCACCGCCACCGGCGAATTACGATCCCTATGCCGGGGCATCCTTGCGGCGGCGGTGACCCCCGCGACTTTACACATTTAACACTGTCCAAAGGCAAAAACCTTGCTTGGCCGACGAGATGACTTGTCGTGCGGAGAGGAAACGCAGGAGGACGAGCGAAGGGCCATGTTGCAGGAATTGGAGGCTGTTTCGCGTGTAGGAAAGAGCTTCGGCGCTAATTCACCTGTGGGACATTAAGTGCACTGTCACCGTAATCCCGTAATCCGGTGTTTCGTTTATTCTGGCAACACACTCAACTGTCCAAGAGAGGGCCCAACGCACGAGGGATCTATGCAGATTCTAATGAGAGAGTTGGCTGCTGATAGCGCTTCATCAAACGGACCGGCTTCGCTTCCAGGCACCTCCACCCGCAAATGACATTCATTCTCTGCAGGCCAAACGACATCAATCTCGTACACAACATTTGCGCTCTCACCACGAACTCGAACAGTTCTTCTCTTAGCAGCTGTTCCCAACGCGCGGTTCGCGCACCGTGTTTCTTCCAGAACGCGCAAAGGCCTTCGTAAGTAGGGAAGTTCTAGCACCCAGATCCTAGTGGAGCCATCTTCGAACATTGATAGTGCCGCTGAGGATTGATTAATGCACCAAGCTCTCAGCTGCACCTCGCATTGCACAATGGGCGTACTTGTTTGGCCTGCAATTACAGACGCGGCTAAGGTTAACGGGCCGAGAATCATTATCTTCTTGTACAACTAAAAGTAGCTAATTCACAATCAAACGTTCTGTCAGCCCGAGCTCCAAGAAAGTCGTCGACCTGTTGGCTATTTGTTGATCCGCCAAGGTCTCCCATCAAGGTATTTTCATGGCCTGGTCTAGCCTCCGTCCCGATTTTGTTTCCACTGTCATCAAATTTAGGATCATAATAGTCGTTGCGCGCGCCCCCTACGAGTACATGCCCTCCCTCATGGGCGACAGTCTCCGGTGTGGAATTTGGTGCCAAAGATACAATGTGATCCCGCGTAGCATAGTTCGAATTATCATTATTGGGGTTTGTGTCGTCAAGTGTTGGATCGACCCGATAGGTCACCGGATCTGCCTCATAGGCTCCTTCATTCACAAAAACCACCGTTACGTTTGTACCATCTGTCGCTGTCCCACTTAGCAATTCTTGCGAAACCCGAGATATTGTATCTGCTGACTGGGGTGGTGGAGCGCTAGCATCAATTTGGTATGCCTGAACGATTGTTACCGATCCATCTGACCAATTGTAGCGATCACGTGTTCCCCATGGATCGATCATGTTGGCCGGATCATTCCCGACATAAGCATAGAGATTGACATTATCCTCATAGCCAATCGGGACATTCCGGGGACAGTATACTTAATTATTAGCCATAGAGCCAGCGTCGAATTCTATTTAGTATACTGTTTCCGGAATTCCCTCACCAAATTGCGAGACCCGATCCGGTGATGAAGCCGCGCCGTTCAATGAATGGACTGGCTCCGCCTCGCCAACTCAGAAATAAAGTCTATAGCGGCGTCGAAAATCGAATGTTGCTTAGCATCTGGCATGACCAAGTTGTGCTCGACGGTTTCACCGGACTCCACATCCATAATCTCGATATCTGGCGCGAGTCTGCCTCTGTCGATGAATCGGAACATGTAGCGGCCACATTCCCCATCGACATATCCGGGGGGATTTTGTGGAGACAACGACAGTTTCAACCCACGCTCTTCAGCCCGCAGGTGGTTCTCCCGATACCATTTTTCTAATTCACTCATGGCCATGTCCAAATATAAACGTTCCTCGCTCTCGGGGTATTATGGGCCGGGAGACCTCTCCTTATATCGAATCTTGACGGTAGAGAATTTGGCCCTGTTGAAACGTAGCTGCGCCCGCCTCCCGAAGACGAATAAACACTGCTCCCTCGGACTCTATACGTTACAAACACGCTTCCTTTCGGCGCTTGCCGCCTGAACTCGTCAGCATTGGCCGGAGAGGTAACATACGACTGGTCAGTGCCATTTCTGGGCCTTTGAACCAATCCTGTTTCAACCATGGCATCCGCTTCCTCTTGCGACATCCATCTACCGACGCGAACATCCTTAGAGCAGTCCATTCGAGCAGCACAGCCCAAGGTTCCACTAAGCTGACGCCCTAAGTTCCCTCGAAGGCGACCTAACATGTCTCGCGTATTGCCCAACGCATCGCTGGCTGTGCTGGCCGCCTTACTGGCCGCTTCTTGAGCTTTGGCCGCCGCAATTTGCATACCCTGCGCGGCACCTTCAATTCCGGTCGTAAATCCGCCCGTGCTTTTACAAGTGCCATCATCGTTTTCGATCCGACTGCCGGTGCACATGCCGGTAGGATCAACCGAATTAACCGGATCATTTGCGACATAGGCATAGAGGTTGACATTATCCTCATAGCCAATCGGATCGGTTTGCAGGAAGCGGCCCAGCGAAGGCGAGTAGATACGCGCCTTGTAATAATACATGCCGATTTCATCGAGCCAGGCCTGGCCGGTATATTGGAAGCGCCCGTCATTGGCAGAACCGGGAATGCCGTATTCGTCATAGGCATTGATC
>JAHEBH010000069.1:1262-10373 GCA_024642335.1 Erythrobacter sp. | reverse complement strand
CCTGCCCAGCCTCGAAGGCGTGACCGAAGTGGTCGTGGATGCCGATGTCGTTCACGGCCGCAAGGAACCCGTCCGCGTGATGGAAAGCAAGAAGAACAAGAAGGAAGAGGCGGCCTGAGCCTTTCAGTTCCTCCCCGTTGCGCAGCAATGGGGAGGGGGACCGCCAGAGGCGGTGGAGGGGCTCAGTCCAACCGCGCCTGACACAGCCGAACAATCGCCTCCGCAGATTCCTCGGGACTATCAAGCACCCGTTGGGCCGCCACCCGGATCACTTCAATACCCCGCTCGGCCAAGAAGGCATCGCGGCGCTCATCCCGCGCGGGACCATCGCCCATATCATGTGCCTTTCCGTCCACCTCGACTGCGAGACGCACCGAGGGGCAGTATAAGTCGAGTACATAGGCGCCGACGGGGTGTTGGCGGCGGAACTTCAATCCTCCACGCTTGCCCCGCAGTTCGCGCCACAACAGTCCTTCGGGGAGTGTCAGATTACGGCGCAGCGACTTCGCGCGCTTTACCGTGGCTTTAGTGGTCTGCCTCAACCTGCCCCTCCGTCAGCCCTGCAGGCTGCCACCTCCCCATGAGCTTCGCTCACAGGGAGGGATGAACCTTTTTCTTCCCTGTTGCGCAGCAATGGGGAGGGGGACCGCCGCAGGCGGTGGAGGGGCAATGTGCCCTACCCCTCGCCGGCCTTCCGTCGCTCCGCCAATGCCATCAGCCTTGCATTGCTTGCCTGCGGCAGCACTTCGCGGAAGTCGTAATATTGCGCGAAATGCGGAATGCCTTCGGGCAGCGGAACCCAGGGCATCTTGCTTTCGGTGAAGATCACCACGTCGGGCGTCACGCTGCCGGGATCGTCCAGCGTGCCCGCCCGCACCGCATAGGCGAGCTTTCCCAGCCGAGCGTAATAGCTGAACACGCAAACCCCGCATTGGCTGCAGCGCACGAGGATATGATCCTTGCCGCTCCCGGTCTTGACCGTGTGCTCAGTGAAGTCACCGGAAAGGACTTCCACCCGATCGCTTTCGATGAAGAGATTGACCACGCTGGTGGAACCGGTCTGCTGCTGGCACAAATGGCAATGGCAGTTGTGCACCATCATCGGCTCGCCATGCACGCGATAACGCACATGCCCGCACCCGCAGCCGCCTTCGCGAATGGTCTCACTCATCGGATGACTTCCCTTCCAAAGAAAGCAATTGCGATACGGTTACAGGCTGCAGCCCGCGCTCGGCAAGCCCATCGAGAATGATCGGCAGAGCCTTGCTGATGACCTCGCGGTGGCCGAACATGGGATGCATCAGCACGATCGAGCCCGGTCGCACCTGACCCAGAATGAAATCGGCGTACCGCTGCGGATCGGTTTCGCCATAGGCCTCCTCCACGTCCCACATCACCGTGATATAGTCGGCATCGCGCACCGCCATCGGAAGACCGATCAGCCGCTTGCCATAGGGCGGTCGGAACAGGCGCGGATGCTCCTCACCCTCGACGCGCAGGAGTGCATCGGTATCGCCCACTTCCTGCCGATAACGCGATGGCAGGTGCCCCAGAAGGTGCGCGTGGCTGTAACTGTGATTGCCCAGCTCGTGGCCCGCATCGAGCAAGCGGCGCGCAAGGCCGGGGTTGCGCTCCATCGCCTGGCCGACAAGGAAAAAGGTCGCGGGCGCACCATGTTCTGCAAGGATTGGCAATACCATCTCCACGCCGGGCGCCACCGGGCCGTCATCGAAGGTAAGCGCCACCATTGGCTGGTCCGTCTCGACGCGGCAATGGACCTCCCCGACCAGCTGGAAGCAGGGAAGCGCTGACAGTCGCCACAGGCCATAAACAGCCGCGAGCATGATCACAGCGGCGATGACCGCAATTCTTACACGCATGAACCGCTGAGCTCTGGCTCTTGTCACCGCATCGCCTCCCATCGCTTCCCTTCAAACAAGCAGGGGGATTGCTAGCTATTTGTTTCTGAACAAAAACTGCACGCCGTCAAACCGCGCGGCGATCAGCAGCACACCCCGCAATCGCCGTCGCGTTCCTGCTCAACCTGCAAGGTGGCGTGGTCGATGCCGAAGCGGTGTTCCAGCTCGTGCGCGGTATCATGCAGGAAGGCATCGCCCGGATGGCCCTGCGGTATGATGAGATGGGCGGTCAGCGCGGTCTCGGTGGTGCTCATGGGCCAGATATGCAAATCGTGCACTTCTTCTACGCCATCAAGGCTGGCGAGATAGGCGCGCACTTCCTCCTCGCAAATGCCGTCGGGCACGGCGTGCAGGCCCATTTTCAGGCTGTCTTTCAGCAGGCCCCAGGTGCCCCAGGCTATCACCGCCACGATTACCAGGCTGACCAGCGGATCGATCAGGACAATACCCGTCAGCAAGATCGCCGCACCGGCAATCACCACGCCCACGCTGACGAGCGCATCCGCCGCCATATGGAGGTAGGCCCCGCGAATATTGATGTCAGTCTTGCGCCCGCGCATGAACAGCAGCGCGGTGGCGGTGTTGATGAGGATGCCGATGCCCGCGACCCAGATCATGGTCCAGCCCTGCGGTTCCACCGGATCGAACAAGCGGTGCAGCGTCTCGAACAGGATCGCCCCGATGGCGATCAGCAGCAGCGTGGCGTTGGCCAGCGCAGCAAGGATGGTCGAACTCTTGAGGCCGTAGGTGAAACGCCCGCTCGGCGGTTTCCTGGCCGCAATGCTCGCGCCCCAGGCGATCAGCAGGGCGAGAACATCGGAGAGGTTGTGCCCCGCATCGGCCACCAATGCCATCGAGCCGGAAAGTATGCCGAACACCGCCTCCACCACCACGAAGGCGGAATTGAGCACCACGCCGATGGCAAAGGCGCGGCCGAAATCCTTGGGCGCGTGGCCGTGCCCATGATTGTGCGTGTGATCGTGATTGTGTGCGTGCCCCAAGCCCATGTGCTTATGCGTAGACGCAGGAATCGAGCCCGTCACGCCTTACCGACCCGATGCGCGCTTCGATGGTATTGCCGTAACGTGCGGTAAAGCCGCGCGGATTGATGGCCGCGCGCGTCTTCGGGCTGGGCAGGACAGCGGCAATGCGGCTTGCCTCGTCACGGCTGAGGCGGGCGGCAGAATGGCCGAAATAGCGCTGCGAGCCAGCCTCCACGCCATAGGTGCCGATGCCCGTTTCCGCGACGTTGAGATAGACTTCCATGATCCTGCGCTTGCTCCACAGATTCTCGATCAGGAAGGTGAAATAGGCTTCCAGCCCCTTGCGGAACCAGCCGCCGCCTTGCCACAGGAAGACATTCTTGGCGGTCTGCTGGCTGATGGTGGAGGCTCCGCGCTCGCGCCGCCCCTCCTGCCGCTCTTCCCACGCCTCCTCGATCGCTTCGACATCAAAGCCCGAATGGCTGCAGAACTTGCCGTCCTCCGCTGCAATCACGGCAGAGACCATATTGCGATCGATCCGGCTGAGCGGCTCCCAGTCACGCGTGACCGAATTTCCGTCGAGCAGCATGGTGGCGGTGTAGGTCACCGGCACGAAGCGGAACAGCACGACCAGCACCAGGCTGAGGGCGATGAGGATCACGACGATCTTGGCAGTCCAGAATGCGATGCGGGTAGGCATCTGGTGGTCTTACAAAACCTCGCGGCTAACGCGAAGCCAGAAAAGATGGAGAAGCAGGGTTCGGGTGATCTCATTGCCAAAGTCTCCAAGCGCACCTACTCCCATGCCTTGAGGGGGGAAGACATGACAGCATCGCAGCCAGAGCGCCGTTACTACAGACATCTCCATGCCTTCCGAGGTTTCGCCATCATCAATGTGGTGGCGATCCACGCAGTCACCATGGCAGCGATCTTCGTCAGGCCGTGGGACGAGAGTGTTCCTGCCGAAAACACGCTTTTCGTGAGCGCAAGTTCGATTCTCTTTGCGAATGCCACCGTATACTTCGCGCTGATCTCCGGCCTGCTTTACGCCACCGTGCTCAAGGGCCGCTCCTGGGGCAGCTTCTTCAAGGGCAAGCTGCTCAATGTGATCTCACCCTATATCGTGGTGACGCTGGTCCTGAGCCTGTGGGTCTGGCCCGAACCTTTCGGCCTGATCAGGATTGTGCCCTTTGAGGGAAGCCCGGGGGAATTTGTCCGCCTGTTCGGCTGGAATATCATCTCCGGGGATTCGCTCGTGCCGATGTGGTATATCCCGGTGCTGGCGGTGCTGTTCGCGCTGACGCCGGTTCTCTCCGCCATTGTCGACAAACCCAGGCTTCGATGGCTGCTCGTGATACTGGTGATGCTGCCCCTGGTGATCTCGCGCAATGGCTGGGAGGTCACTCCAGGCTCCGTGATATACTTCGTCGGGCCCTATACACTCGGCATCTGGATGGGCAGCAATTACGAAGAATGGCTTGCGTGGATGGAACGCCGCTTCGTCCTGCTTCTGGCCCTTGCCGCCCTGGCGACGGCAGCAATCATTGGCCTCTATCTCATCGGAACGGACTATGTCGGGCCGGTATCGCTCGACCGGTCCTATTCCTATGTCCAGAAACTGGCACTGTCGGGCGTTGCACTGGTGCTGTTGAAGCGGTGGGAACAGCATTTGCCCGCGTGGCTCGATACGGTCGCTACCTATGCCTTCGCGATCTACTTCCTCCACGGCCCCCTCCAGCTCCTGCTCACGGCAGGGCTGGGCCGGGTGGTCACAGATTATCCAGGCAGCTTCGAGGTTCTTGCCATCTCTATTGCCTGGATCATCCTGCCAATCGCCATCGTCATCGCATTTTCCGCCCTGTTGCGCCGCATGTTCGGGAAGCGGGCACGGATGTTGATCGGCGCCTGAACGCAAACCGGGCGGGAAGCGCAAACTTCCCGCCCGGTTCAGGTTCTACCTAGAGTGATCACGCAGCCGCAGGCATCAGCCTTTCGCTGGCAATGCGGTGCATCGCCTTCTGCAGCTTTTCAAACGCGCGCACTTCGATCTGGCGGATGCGTTCGCGGCTGACATCATAAACCTGCGACAGTTCTTCCAGCGTCTGCGGATCATCCTTCAGCCGGCGCTCGGTGAGGATGTGCTTCTCACGATCATTGAGCGCTTCCATTGCCTCCACCAGCATTTCGCGGCGCAGGTCTGCCTCTTCGGCCTCTGCCACCACCGTATCCTGCAACGGACGATCGTCGGTCAGCCAGTCCTGCCATTCGCCGGAGCCTTCCTCACCATTGCGCATGGGTGTGTTGAGCGAGCCATCGCCGCCCATCATCATGCGCCGGTTCATGTTGACGACTTCCTGCTCCGGCACGCCGAGGTCGGTGGCGATCTTGCTCACCTCTGCTTCCGTCAGGTCGGTATCTTCATAGGCTTCGAGCTGCCTCTTCATCCGGCGAAGGTTGAAGAACAGCTTCTTCTGCGCGGCGGTGGTGCCCATCTTCACCAGGCTCCAGCTGCGCAGGATGAATTCCTGCATGCTGGCCTTGATCCACCACATGGCATAGGTCGCCAGGCGGAAGCCGCGATCGGGCTCGAACTTCTTCACGCCCTGCATCAGGCCGACATTACCTTCGGAGATCAGGTCGGACACCGGCAGGCCATAGCCGCGATAACCCATCGCGATCTTGGCCACCAGGCGCAGGTGCGAGGTGACGAGCTGGGCGGCGGCATCGGGATCCTCATGCTCGCGATATCGCTTCGCCAGCATGTATTCCTGCTCTGCCGTCAGCACGGGGAATTTCTTGATTTCGGCCAGATAGCGGTTGAGACCCTGCTCTCCGCTCAATGCTGGCACCGTGGTTTTGTTGCTCACTTCTTCCCTTACCTTTCTTGCGTCGACCACATTTTGCAGGCCCCTGCCGGGCACCATGCGTTACGCGGCCACTTTCTTGGTTCGCCCTCTATATATACGAACATTACGTCAGATAGGACGCATTTCATCGATTTGAATATGCGGTTTCATCGATCAATCGCTTCATGTCGTCGGGCAATTCGCTGCTGAAGCGCAGGAAGTTACCGCTGACGGGGTGCACAAAACCGAGAATCGCCGCGTGGAGGGCCTGCCGTTCGAAGCCCAAACGTTTGAGAACCGGGCGAATCTGCGCATTTGCACGTCCATATACAGGGTCACCCAGTAAAGAATGGCCAATTGATGCAAGGTGAACGCGTACCTGATGCGTTCTACCCGTTTCCAGGCGGCATTCGATCAACGAACACCCGTCCATCTTCTGCAAGGTCTTGTAATGGGTGACGGCGCGCTTTCCGCGCGAGGAATCCTTGGGCAGCACCGCCATTTTCTTTCTGTTGGCATCGGACCGGCCGATCCGCTCGTCAATCGTGCCCTCTGCGGGAACGGGATGGCCGTTGCAGACTGCCAGGTAGGCTCGCTCTATCGAATGGTCGGCAAATTGCGCCGCAAGACCCTCATGCGCCTTGTCGCTCTTGGCCACGACCAGCAGGCCGGACGTATCCTTGTCGATCCGATGGACGATCCCCGGCCGTGCGACCCCGCCAATGCCCGAAAGCTGGCCAGCACAGTGGTGCAGCAGCGCATTCACCAATGTACCATCGCGGTTACCTGCAGCAGGATGAACAACCATTCCGGCTGGCTTGTCAATGACGATGAGGTGCTCATCCTCATAGACCACGGTGATGAGGATATCCTGTGGAAGAGCCTGTGGATTATCCGGGGGAGGAAGGTGGATAGAAAAGCTCAACCCAGCTTGAACTTTGCTTGAGGCGCTGCTGGCAATCTTGCCGTCCAGTTCCACCTTTCCACCTGCAATCAAGGCCTTTATCCGCTCACGCGAGAGGTCGGTGGCATCAGCCAGCACCTTGTCCAGCCGGCCCGACTTATCCACAGTGCCTGTGATGGTCTTTTCGCTGGTCATTGTCTCTTTTGCCATGGACGAAACTTCATTCCGCTCGTCCTGAGCTTGTCGAAGGACCGTCTTTCTTTCTTGCGTGGAGCGACACAGCGTTCCAATCTTCCCGGATCAGGGCCAGTTTCTTGGCCCACGACCATCCCTTTATCTGACGTTCCGCCTCGAACGCTTCCTGACGAGAAGCAAAGTCCTGCGACCAAACGAGTTCGACTGGCAGGCGCTCGCTGGTGTAACCCTTGATCTCACGGCTCTTGTGTTGGGCAATGCGCGTGTCGAGATCGTCTGTATGCCCCGTGTAGAACGAGCCACCGCGACAATGTAGCATGTAAGCCCAGAACACCATGATGGATTGGCTAGAAGAAAATACCACCCTTCGACAAGCTCAGTGTGAGCGGAGTGGATCGGGATGAGCGGCAAGGATCAGGGTGAGCGGGGAGGAGGAACCATGCAAATCGCCAAATTGCTCCTGACGATCCTTCGCAAGGAAACCGAAGCGGCTTGCCCGCAAGAATGCTGCGGCATTCTGTTGGGCAATGGCACGCAGATCATCGAAATTGTGCCAACAAGGAACGTCCATCCAACGCCCGAAACGCATTTCGAAATCGACCCGCAAGCGCTGGTCGACACCCATCGCGCCGCGCGGCAAGGTGGTCCAAATATCGTCGGCTACTACCATTCGCACCCCAATGGCCCGGTCACCCCATCAGCGACAGACCGAAAGCTTGCTGCCGGCGACGGGCGGATCTGGGCGATCATCGGGACCGAGGGAAAAATCGCCTTCTGGCGCGATGGGACAGACGGCTTCGAAGCGCTTTCCTACTCCGTATCGGACGTCTAACGCACTGGCCATGCGCACTTTTGCCTCACGTTTGGGACCGGTCACCGCCTTGCGGGTGGCGGGTCAGGCTTTTTCTCATTAGGACAGTGTTAAATGTGTAAACCCAAGCCCGCATGCGACCGGACAGAAACGAAAGCCCCACAGGCACAATGACTTCACAAACAGACCTTGCCGCCCTTCTCTGCTCCCGTCTTTGTCACGACCTGCTGAGCCCGGTCGGCGCCATCAACAACGGGCTGGAACTTCTCTCTGGCGAGAGGGACGCCGATATGCGCCAGCGCTGCCTCGAGCTGCTGGAACAGAGCGCGCTGGTGAGTGCGAACAAGCTCAAGTTCTTCCGTCTCGCCTTCGGGGCGGCTGGCGGTTTTGGAGATATGGTACCCAGCGAGGAGCCGGAGCAGCTTCTGTCCGCGCTCGTGTCCGCGAATGAACGTCTGAAGCTCGAATGGAGCGTGGTCGAACCCAAGCTCTCCAAGCCTGCCGTAAAGGTGCTGCTCAACCTTGCCGCGATCGGGCTCGACGCGCTGGTGCGTGGCGGTACGCTAACCGTGGGGGCCGAAACACGCGACGGGAAAACCGAAATCGTGCTGCGCGCCGCCGGGCCGAAAGTCGCGTTCGACCAGTCGGTCGGCGATGCCCTGGACGGCAGCTTGGCCCAGGATGCGCTGTCGGGCCGCACCGCCCCTGCCTATATGATCCACCTGCTGGTGGAGGAAAAGGGCGGCAGCCTGCAATATGCCAAGACCGATGAAGCGCTGGTCATGGGTGCCACCATGCCCGCACCTGAACTTATCGGTTAATCAACACGCCATGTCCGATCCGCTCGTCCATCGTGAGATTGCTTCTCCCAACTGGAACGAGCGCAAGGCACCGATCGATATGGTCGTGCTCCATTATACCGAGATGAAGCCGGTCGAAAGCGCGATCGAGCGCATGTGCGATCCCGCTGCGGAAGTGAGCGCGCATTACCTGATCAGCGAAGAGGGCGAGGTTATCCGCCTGGTGCCGGAGGACAAACGCGCCTGGCATGCGGGCCAATCCTACTGGCGCGGGAACAGGGATGTAAATTCCGCCAGCATCGGGATCGAGCTCGATCATCCCGGCCATGCGCTGGGATATCGCAACTTTGCCGAGGCCCAGATCGAGGCGTTGCTGCCGCTGCTCGATCGCATCATGAAGACCTATAACATCCCGCGCGCCAATGTGGTGGCGCATTCGGACATCGCGCCAGCGCGCAAGATCGACCCGGGCGAGCTTTTCCCGTGGGACAGGCTGGCACGCTGCCGGTTGTGCCTGCCTTGCCCGAAGCGGCTCGAGCTGGGAGATCCCTTCGCCAATGACGGTGCCTTCTACCTCGCGCTGGAACGCTTCGGATATGACATCACCGAGGGGCGCAAGGCAGTGGAAGCTTTTCAGCGGCGCTGGCGACCGG
>JAHEBH010000069.1:0-1162 GCA_024642335.1 Erythrobacter sp. | reverse complement strand
GGCTGGAGTTCGGGCGGTTTTGCTTCCAACGGTTTCGGCGACCTTTCGCCCGGCAGCTATTCGATGCAAGCGGCCTTGCTGATCGAAATCGTGCTGACGGCAGGTTTCCTGATTGTGATCCTGGGATCGACTTCCGCCAAGGCACCGGCAGGTTTCGCGCCCATCGCCATCGGTCTGGCGCTGACGCTGATCCACCTGATCTCCATACCGGTTACCAATACCTCGGTTAATCCGGCGCGGTCTACGGGTGTAGCCTTTTACGCGGAGACGGCTGCGGTCGGGCAGTTGTGGCTGTTCTGGGTCGCTCCGTTGGCAGGTGCCGCTATCGGAGCATTGGTCTGGCGCTTCCTGCTAGCACCGGATGAAAGCAAGGCGGGGTGAATGTTCTCGGGGAGGAGCCGGCTTCCAATTCGCCGACCACCCCCTATATTACAGAAGCCAGGGGGCCGGGCAGCCGCGTCCCTCTACAAGCTCGGCAAGAGCTGGTTGAGGGCCGAGGAAAGTCCGGGCTCCACGAAACAAGGGTGGCGGGTAACGCCCGCCCGGTGAAGGGCCAGGGGAAACCCGAACTCCGAAGCCGAGGGAAAGTGCCACAGAGAGTATACCGCCGATGGCCCCTAAAGGGCACAGGCAAGGGTGAAAGGGTGCGGCAAGAGCGCACCGGGGTTCTGGTAACAGCGCCCGCATGGCAAACCCCACCCGGAGCAAGACCGCATAGGGGTCTCGCGCTGAAAGGCAGGAGCGTTTCGCTCCGAGAGACCCGGGTTGGTCGCTTGAGCTACGGAGCAATCCGTAGCCTAGATGAATGGCTGCCACCGCCGATACGGTCCACTTGTGGGATACCGTCGGAGGTACAGAACCCGGCTTACAGGCCCCCTGGCACTATCGCGGGCGAAGGATCAGTTCCCCGCGCGATGGCGGATCGCAATTGTTCCATCACCATCGGCGAGGGTCTCGATGTAGCGGCGGCCCGCGCCCTCCAGCACCAAGGCCGTCAGCCGACCGCTCATGTAGGCACCGGTGTCGATGCCGATGCGGTTGCCCATGTCCTGCGGTTCGTCGGCAATCGAATGGCCGTGCACCACCACCTTTTCATAAGGTTCGGCATGCGACAGGAACGGCTCGCGTATCCAGCGCAGATGCTCGCGGCTCTGTTCCCCCA
>JAHEBH010000019.1 GCA_024642335.1 Erythrobacter sp. | reverse complement strand
TTCTTGTAGCCGACTCGCTCGATCAGGAAGGCAGAGGGCACGGAAGCCACACCATAGGCAATGAACCACACGCTCTCGATCAACGTCGTCTGGGTGTAGTTGAGTTCGAAGACGCTCCGCAGGTGCGGCAGCAGCGTGTTGTTGATGACCGTGATGAAGCCCCACATGAAGAACAGGCTGGCGAGGAGCGCCAAGGATTTCCTGTAAGGCGCGCCCCCGGCCGCCTTGGGCTGGTCCGAATCCCGCTGTGCCGTTCCCTCCACGCTCTACCTCTCAATGCTTGCCTGTTTAATTTGTATGAGTATATCTGTGGCGATATGCCGTCAACACCCGACAGGAAACTGCGCTCCGCCGCATGGTTCGATAATCCGGACAATATCGACATGACCGCGCTCTACTTGGAGCGCTATCTCAATTTCGGCATCAGCCTGGAGGAACTGCGTTCCGGTCGCCCGGTGATAGGCATTGCCCAGACCGGAAGCGATCTCTCACCATGCAACCGCCATCACCTGGTACTGGCCGAGCGCCTGCGCGAAGGTATTCGCGAGATGGGTGGGGTGGCGATCGAATTCCCGGTCCATCCGATACAGGAGACCGGCAAGCGCCCCACCGCCGGGCTGGACCGCAACCTTGCGTTTCTTGCCTTGGTCGAAGTCATTTACGGCTACCCGATTGACGGGGTGGTGCTTACGATTGGTTGCGACAAGACCACGCCCGCCTGCCTGATGGCGGCTGCGGCGGTAAATATTCCTGCGATAGCCCTTTCGGTCGGGCCGATGCTCAACGGCTATCATAAAGGCGAACGCACAGGTTCGGGTACGATTGTGTGGAAGGCCCGCGAAATGCTGAGCCGCGGCGAGATCGACGATGCCGGTTTCATCAAGCTCGTAGCATCTTCAGCCCCATCGACTGGCTATTGCAATACGATGGGCACGGCGACGACCATGAACAGCCTTACCGAAGTGCTTGGCATGTCCCTTCCCGGCTCAGCTGCAATTCCCGCTCCTTATCGTGACCGGCAGGAATGCGCCTATCACACGGGCCGGCGGATCGTCGAAATGGTCCGTGAAGATCTCAAACCGTCGGACATCATGACGCGCAAAGCGTTCCTTAACGCGATCACGGTCAATTCAGCGATAGGCGGTTCGACAAATGCGCCGATCCACCTCGCTGCGATCGCCCGGCATATGGGGGTCGAACTCGATATTCGCGACTGGCAGAAATTTGGTCACAAGGTGCCTCTACTGGTCAATCTTCAGCCGGCGGGAGACTACCTCGGAGAGGACTTCTACCGCGCAGGCGGGGTTCCAGCGGTTATCAACCAGCTCATGGGCGCGGGGCTGGTGCATGAGGATGCGTTGACCGTCACCGGCAAGACGATCGGCGACAACAATCGCGACGCCGAAATTGAGGACCAGAATGTGATCCGAAGTTTCGATGATCCATTGCGCAGTGATGCCGGGTTCATTGTCCTCTCGGGCAATCTCTTTGACAGCGCAGTGATGAAGACCAGCGTGATCTCCGGTCAGTTTCGAGCGCGCTACCTTTCCGATCCCGACGATCCCGAAGCGTTTGAAGGACCGGTCGTGGTTTTTGAGGGTCCCGAGGATTACCACGCGCGGATCGACGATCCCGCGCTCGGAATTGACGATCGTACGCTGCTCGTCATGCGCGGTGCCGGACCGGTCGGCTACCCCGGCGCAGCGGAAGTGGTGAACATGCGTGCGCCCGTTTATCTTCTGCGCGAGGGAATTCGCGAATTGCCCTGCCTTGGTGACGGGCGGCAATCAGGAACATCTGCCAGCCCCTCGATCCTCAATATTTCGCCCGAAGCGGCGGTTGGCGGAGGGTTGGCATTGCTCAAGACCGGCGACAGGGTAAGGATCGATCTTGCAAAGGGCGCGGTCGACGTTCTGATTCCGGGCGAAGAACTGGCGCAGCGCCGCGCCGAACTGGAAGCGCAGGGTGGCTATCCATATCCCGAGGCACAGACGCCTTGGCAGGCAATTCAGCGCGGGCTAACGGGCCAGCTCGGAACGGGAGCGATCCTCGAAGGGAGCGAAGTTTTCCAGCGCATTGCCCAAACACGCGGCCTTCCGCGCGACAATCACTAGGATGGATTGATGGCGAAGGAGCCGGAGCTGTGTTCGCTGGTCCAGGTGAGTCGTAAAGATCTCCTGGGTGTCGCCGCGCTTGATAGAGCTGGAAATGCATATCTTCTGAGGGGTGTGGAACGCCTGCTTGATCTGGCCTCTCATGCGATCAGCAATTCATGTTCGCTGGCCGAGCTTGCGAGCAACAGGATGGACCGGTCAATCAATCTCAGTGAATTCAATCTGCTGCATCCTGTCCAGCTGGCCAATCCGTTGGACGTTACCGTGAGCGGAACCGGCCTCACCCATCTTGGTTCGGCAGAAGGGCGGGACAAGATGCACAAGGCCGCTTCAGCTGGAGAAGCAACCGATTCCATGAGGATGTTCCTGATGGGTGAGGCAAGGGGCAAGCCGCCGGCAGGGGAGATCGGCGTCCAGCCCGAATGGTTCTACAAGGGCGACGGGTCGATACTTGCCAAGCCGGGGGGTGAACTTGCCATGCCGGGTTTTGCGCTGGACGGCGGTGAAGAACCGGAGATTGCCGGAATTTACATGGTTGGCACCGACGGCACGCCTTACAGGCTGGGCTTTGCGCTGGGGAACGAGTTTTCGGACCATGTCACTGAGCGGGAAAACTATCTCTGGCTAGCCCATTCGAAATTGAGGCCGGCTGCTCTTGGTCCGGAATTGCTGCTGGGTGACCTGCCTGGGGATGTCCGGGGAAACAGCAGAATCCTGCGCGGTGGCGAAACCTTGTGGGAACGGCCTTTCGCTACCGGCGAAGCCAATATGACCCACAGCATTGCCAATCTTGAACACCATCATTTCAAATATGAGCAGTTCCGTCAGCCGGGCTCGCTCCATGTCCACTTTTTCGGGACCGCGACGGCAAGTTTTGCCGATGGAATCGAAGCCCAACCTGGCGACATTTTCGAGATCGAGGCGGATGTCTTCACTCTGAAGCTGCGTAACACCCTGTCCCGTGTAGAGGATGAAGGGGTGGTTGAGGTGCGGAAACTGTGAACGAAATCGCAATTGGCATCGTCGGGTATGGCAAGATTGCGCATGACCAGCATGTGCCGGCGCTGGCTGCGACCGAAGGCCTCGAACTGGTTGCTGTGGCCGATCCGGTATTGCGGCATGAAAGCCTGCCGTCATATTCTAGCCTTGAGGCAATGCTCGAAGCGCAGCCGGAGATAGAAGCAGTCGCGCTCTGTGTGCCTCCGGGCGCTCGGTCAGTTGCTGCACTCACCGCAATACATGCGCGCAAGCATGTTCTGCTGGAAAAGCCTCCGACCTCCAACCTGGCCGATGCCATGGAGTTGGAAGCGCTTGCCCGGAAGATCGGCGTGACGCTTTTTGCGGCCTGGCACTCCAAATTCGGTGCAGCAGTTCCGGAAGCGCGGGAATGGCTGGTCAACAAGGACATTCGCTCGGTCCGTATCACCTGGAAGGAGGATGTGCGGATATGGCATCCCGGACAGGCATGGATCTGGCAAGAAGGCGGTTTCGGTGTTTTCGATCCGGGGATAAATGCGCTCTCGATCCTGACCGCGATCCTTCCTGGAGAGCTCAAGCTGGTTGATGCGGAGCTGTTTGTCCCATCAAATTGTGCCACGCCTATTGCGGCCAACCTTTCGATCGTGGCCCGAGGCTCGGTGCCGGTATCCGCTGAGTTCGATTTTCGTCAAACCGGCCTGCAAAGCTGGGATATTGATATTGAGACGGAGCAGGGATCGCTCGGCCTGCTGCTTGGCGGCAACCGATTGGAAATCGACAATGTTTCCCGGGATGTGAGCATGGAAGGCGAATATCCTGCATTATACGGACGGTTTCACGCGCTCATTCGGGACGGAAAAAGCGAAGTCGATCTTGTTCCGCTGCGGATTGTCGACGATGCAATGACCTGCGGCAGTGTTGTCGAGGTCGAGCCGTTCGAGGAATAGCTGATGGCAAGAAAGGTAAAGCGGACGAAGGTCAAGGAAAGGAGCCTGCGGATTCACCAGGCGCTCGCGCGCAAACTGGGAATCGCGATCCTTTCGGGCGAATTCAGGCCGGGAGATGCCTTTGGTGGCGAGATCGAACAGTCGGAGATGCTGGGCGTTTCGCGCACTGCATATCGCGAGGCGATGCGCATTCTCACTGCCAAGGGTCTGATCGAAAGCCGTCCCAAGGCGGGCACCCATATTACCCCGCGCAGCAGGTGGAACCTGCTGGATCCCGATATGCTGGAATGGATGTTTGTCGGCGTGCCAGATGAGCATTTCGTGCGCGACCTTTTCGAACTTCGCGGAGTGATAGAGCCGGCGGCGGCGGAGCTTGCGGCTCTCCGCTATGATGCCAACGACCTTGCGCAGATGGATGAGGGTCTGTCGGGGATGCGCAAATTCGGCCTTGCCAGTTCGAAAGGACAAGCTGCCGACCAGCAGTTCCATACTGCCCTGATCAATGCGACCCGCAACGAGGCGCTGATTTCCCTTTCAACGTCGGTTGCCGCGGCCGTGCGCTGGACCACCCATTTCAAGCAGGAAGCGCGCGAAAATCCGCGCGATCCGCTTCCTGAACACGAAGCGCTGCGCGATGCGATTGCCTCCCGGCAACCAGAGCGTGCCCGTAAGGCCATGCAGGACCTGCTGGCTCTTGCTCTTGCTGACATGCCCAGGATTACCAAGGAGGAAACGGAGAGATGAACTATCGCATTCCCTATGTCATGGCTCTCGCCGCATGCAGTACACCGGCTTTGGCCGGCACAGCGCAGCAGGAAGCTTTCGGCTCGCTCCCCGACGGGCGTCAGGTCGAAGCGGTCGTCCTCTCCAACGAGAACGGGATGCGTGTGCGAATCCTCGCCTATGGTGCCATTGTCCAAGAGCTCGAGGCACCGGGCCGCGACGGAGTTGTTGATGTCGTCCTGGGTTATGACGGGATCGAAGGTTATCTCGAGGCACCCAACTACTTTGGCGCTTCGGTGGGGCGCTATGCCAACCGTATCGGCGGTGCGCGCTTCACACTCGACGGAACCACCTACCAGCTTGCGACAAATGACGATCCCAATTCTCTCCATGGGGGGGAGAAAGGCTTCGACAAACATCTGTGGCACATTGCCGATGTGTCATCCGGGCCTGACAAGGCCAGTGTTACCTTCACACTGGTCAGTCCGGACGGCGACGAGGGCTATCCCGGGACACTCGAGGTCAGCGCCACTTATACACTGACCGAAAGCAACGAACTTGCGATAGACTACCAGGCCATCACCGATGCGCCGACGGTGATCAATCTCACCAATCATTCCTATTTCAACCTTGCCGGGGCATCGTCAGGTGTTTCGATCCTCGACCAGGTGCTGACCATCCCGGCGGACAGCTTCACGCCGGTTGACGAGGTTCTCATTCCGACCGGCGAGTTCCGACCCGTTGAGGGCACAGCTTTCGATTTCCGCTCGCCAACGCGGATCGGCGATCGAATTCGCGAGGGGGATGACGAACAGTTGCGCTTCGGACGCGGTTACGACCACAATTGGGTGGTCAGCAGTGCTCCGGTCGAAGGGCTGCAATCATTGGCGACGATGAGCGATCCGGGCAGCGGCCGCACGATGGAAATCCTCTCCAACCAGCCCGGCATCCAGTTCTATTCGGGCAATTTCCTCGATGGCACCGTGACCGGCAAGGATGGTACGATTTATCGCATGGGAGATGCGCTGTGCCTCGAACCGCAGATCTTTCCCGATACGCCAAACAAACCCGAATTTGGCTCTGCTCGGCTTGATCCGGGCGAAACTTATCACAATCGAATAATCTACCGGTTTGCGGTCAGCGATTGATAGTGCTGCCGGCCCCGTCCCAGCAAGCGCACCTGATTGACGATTGAGGCGGTAAGGATAGGGCGGATTGGTGCCTTAACCCAGGAAACCAGCCAGCCCCTTTCGCTATTTCAATTCCTCGCCCGAGACCGTCCGCTTGGCGGTGATGATCTTTGCCCGCTTTCCGCCGAGCTTGCGGAATGTCGAGGACCTGCTGGCTGAGAGGGTAGTTGGCGCATTTGCTGACGTCCGGTGATTAAAGGTCATAGCTTGCTGCACTCCTACAGCGGATCACCTGAAGTGATCGGCTTGGTCGTGCTGGGTAAGCTATAGCTCTGCCAAGTGGAGACGAGTTTCCCTTAGAGTGGCAACTCCAGAATGTTGGCGGTCAACGAACGGTCCTGATGAACAGAATGGCTACCACGGAGATAGCAGCGAGACCGGCGCAGGCCAGGAATAGCTTTGCAAGGACGTTCTCGATTGTTGCGGTCTGGATGGCGAGCAGAGTTAGCGCCGGTGCGATGAACGCGGGCAGTGTGTTGGTCAGGTTCATCACACCAAGTAGCATGCCCCGGCGCGGGTTGCCCGATACGAGCTGCGCAACGAGTGCGGTGTCTATCGACAGGAATGCCGCCAGGCCGACATAGAATACCGCGTAGCCGATGACGAAGGTTGCAAGGCTTGCTGCACCCGACAGCAAGGCAAGACCTACTGCGAATGTAGCGGCCGACAACGCCAAGGGTAGCCGGCGACCGCTCTTGTCCGAACAGGAACCTGCAAGAATGGTCGCGACAATCGCGATCAATGAAGCCGGAGCCGAGAGCGTTGCAAGAATGCTTGATGCTTCGCTTGAGTGTTCATCGGTGCCAGACGCCATAACGTGTGCAAGAAGCACGTAGATATAGCCCAGTACGAATGCTGCCCCAAGCTGGATAGCGAGGCGTGCAAACCATGCGATTTGGAAGTCCCTAAGAGACAAGAGTGCCGAGCCCGTTGCGAGCTTTTTGGTCCTTTCTCCGTTCTTCCGCGCATCGCCCAAGGGCCAGAAGACCAGCAGCGGGGCGATACAGGCAATAGCCAGCAATCCCGTAACGAGTACAGCCGCCGGGACGTCAACGGGAAAGACCCATCCGATCAGGACGATTGACAGGCTGGAGGCGGGCAGGGCGGCATTCATGATGCCCCCCATCTTTCCCTTCAAGCAATCGGGGAAGTGGTCTGTCAGCAAGACGCCGAGGGGCGAAAGGGCACAATTGAGTGCTGCCTGAAAAACCATCAATGCAAGCAGGAGCTCCACGAAATCCTGGGCGAATGCCAACAGGACATAGGACAGCCCAAGCGCAACTACACCGATAACGATCAGGCCCCGACGGTTCGCATTGCGCAGGATCCAGCGATCACTGAGCGCCCCGGCAAGGATATGCGCAATTCCGGCGACAACCGCTCCAAGCAGCAGGAGCCAGCTCAATGTGCCTGTCACATCATCCGGTGCGATGCTTTCCACTCGGCGTGGAATCAATAGAACCAGCAAGGGGATGAAAGCGAGATGTGCGCCAAGATAGGCAAGGCCGTACAGCGCCATTGCAGCGCGTGAATTGCCGTTTTCCGAGCTCACGATCTCGTCCGCTGCGCGCCTGTCGTGTCGCGTTCGATCAGGCGAAATGGCAGCTCATAGCTTCCCACGGCATCCTTGCCCCGGCTGATTTCGATCAGGCTGGCGCATGCACTTGCGATCATCTCCGCAGTCGGCTGGCGGATCGCTGTGAGCGGGGGTACGCTGAAGCGGACGCCGGGCGTGTCCTCAAAGCTGACAATGGCAAGCTCATCAGGCACATCCAATCCGAGCTTGTCCGCGACATGCAATGCGGCGAATGCCATTTCGTCATTGTCGGCAATGATGCCGGTCGGGCGATCGGGCCCACGAAGCATGTCGTTGAGGAGGCTGGCGGCTGTGTCGAAGTGAAAGTTTGCTTTCGCTACGAGGCCTGCGTCCGCTCCCAGTCCAGCCTCCTCCAACGCTTTCCGGAATCCTTCGACACGTTTCTGGGAAGTGCCATATTCCGGCGATCCTGCGAGGAATGCCAGCTTGGTGTGGCCTTCTCGCAGGAGGTGCCGCACTGCTTCTTCAGCGGCGCCAATCTCGTCCATGAAGACATCGACGTAGTCGGTTCCGGCCCGCCTGCCAATGCGCGCGCAGGGGATTCCTCGTTGCGTGAGCATGTGAGCGAGTTCCTCATTGTCGCTGTGCGGCGGGGTCAGGATGATCCCGTCCGGCCGCAGCGAAGCGATTGAGTTGGAAAGCTGCACAGGTGCCAGCTGGGGATCGGTGTCGATCAGTTCGAAGACCAGGTGGTAACCCTCCTTCTCGCATTCGGTCATGCCGCCATAGAGCATCTGGTCGACCCAGTCATTGCCGCGACCGGCTTTCCAGTTCTCCAGTGTGCGTTGGCGATCGTTCACGGCAAGGATCAGGAACGATCGTCCACCGCCCATACGTCTGGCGGAGAGGTTGGGGACATAACCAAGCCTGGCGATGGCTTCCTCGACCCGTTCCCGAACGGCTTCCTTTACGTTGGGTCCCTTGTTGATCACTCGAGAAACGGTCTGGCGCGATACGCCGACGGCGCGCGCGACATCCTCGATTGTGACTTTATCCCTATGCGTCATTTCGCCCCTCAATCCTTCAATTCAACATCTTATGGACCGCACCACTGTGCAATATCAAGGAATTTTGTGAACGTTCACTATTTTCTTGTGAACGCTCTCAATTGGAGATATGTGAACGTTCACAAGACAACAAGACCCGATTCGGGGAGGATTCAAATGCGCAAGATCACAGCCACTCTGACCCTTGGTGTTTCTACCATTGCACTGGCTCACCCCGCCTTTGCGCAGCAAGCACAGGCGCCAACCGAAAATGCAGAGAGTTCGGCAGAATTCGATGACTCCAATGCCATCATCGTGACCGCCGACCGTCGCGAACAGAACCTGCAGGACTATGCCGGTACGGCTGCCAGCTTCTCAGGTGAAGATCTGCGCGCCCGCGGTATCCAGGACATCACCGATTTCAACGATGAACTACCGGGCCTGACGGTTGCCAACAATGGCGGCAATGTCGAAATCTGGATCCGCGGTGTCGGATCATCGAACAATACCGAGCTGGGCGATCCGGCGGCGGCTTTCCATTATGACGGCGTCTATGTCCCTCGCCCTGCGGGCATCGGTTCAGCCTTCTTCGACATCGAACGCGTTGAGGTGAATGTTGGTCCGCAGGGCACGCTGCGCGGCCGAAACGCGATGGCCGGATCGGTCAATGCGATCGCATGGAAACCCGGCCTTGGTGTTTGGGATGCTGAGCTGGAAGTCGGCTACGGGAATTATGACCACAAGGAATTTCGTGGCATGCTCAACGTGCCGATTGGCGACACCATGGCATTCCGCTTTGCTGGCATGTATCTGGGTCACGACAGCTATTACAATAATGTCGGTCCGATCCAGAACATCGACGTCGCTGAGGCAGAAGACAACAAGGCATTTCGCGCTCAGTTTTTGTGGGAGCCGAGCGATCGTCTCTCCATCCTGCTTGCTGGCGACTACATCCACGAAGAGGGAACCGGATATACTGGGACCAACTATGCCAACCCACTGGGCAATGGCATCGATCCCCGGGAAATCGAAGATCCGCGCGATGTGATTGCAAATGCCTTCACACCCATACTTGATAACAAGCACTGGGGGTTGCGCGCGACTGTCGCCTACGAAGCTGAACCCTTCACGATCGAATTCACGAGCAGCTATCGCGATCTGGTCGCTGATTATGATGCGACGACGCCACTGACGCCTTTCTATCCAGGTGTGATGGACAATCTGGCCGATCGGACGGATGTATTCACCGGGGACCCAGTCGATCCCGACATTGTACTCAACGAAGTGTTCGATAACTGGTCACGTTTCCAATCGATCACTGATTCAGAAAGCTACTTCAACGAGCTGCGGCTATTCAATTCGGACGGCCCGTTCATCTGGTCGCTCGGCGGCATGTACTTTAAAGAGGACCAGCGCGCATTTCTTGGCTCGACCGGCGACCGCGGCCTGTTCTTCCAGGGTGTCGAATTTGTCATGCCCGACGTGGATGCGGAGAGTTGGTCTCTCTACGGCGACGCCACGTGGGAAGTCAGCGACAAGTTCCGCGTTACAGGCGGTATCCGCTACACCGATGACAAGAAGAGTCGTCAGGGTGTGGCGGTTCGCTATGGCCTGGCTCTTGGCGATGGCAATTTCAGCTGCTGTGGCGGTGCGCGCTACGGCACGGAAGGCTTCGAGTTCGCCGCGTTTGATCGCACCATCTTCAACGGCGATATCGATGGCGACGGGACGATTACCAACGAGGAAATCTACGAGTTTTGGGGAAATGGGGTTGCCCAGTTCGGCCTTCGGGACAATGTTGATGATATCCTTGCGGCTGGGCCCGGTGAATTCTGGGTGGCCGATCTCCCTGAGTGCCTGGATACGGTAACCGGAGACTTTTGGACCTGTAACGGCTTTACCCAGGATCCCAATTGGGCTGGTGGCGGTTTGCCAGGCAACCTCAACCCCACCCGGTTTACATATGCGTTCCCGTTCGCAGGCCAGATTTTCCAGCAGGACGGAGCGATTGCGGACAATTTTGTCGATTGGCGCCTTCGCCTTGAATACGACCTTACGTCGGACAATCTGATCTACGCCCTGGTCGCGAGCGGCCATAAGTCCGGCACCTTTAATGACAACCTTGGCGACAACGGGTTTGTGCCAACCACCGATACCGAAAATGTCATTCTCTATGAAATTGGGACGAAGAACGAGTTCTGGATGGGCGACATAAGGGCACGGCTGAATGGTTCGGCCTTCTACAATGACTACAAGGACCAGGCCTTCAGCGCATTGGTCGCAGTCGATACCATCGTGGATTTTGAGACGGACCTCGGTAACACAGTTGATCTTCCGGAGGGTACTTCCGGCCAGCTGGTCGTCGGTTACAACTTCAATGCAGCTGACTCCGAAATTTACGGCATCAACATTGAAGGTGGCCTGCAATTACCGGCCGGCCTGAACTGGGATTTCAACGCCCTGTGGCTTGAAGCCAATATCAAGGATTCAATCGACATCCCTGATTTTCGTTACCAGTCAGATGTCGACGCCGAAAACGCTGTGTTCCGACCGATAACGGGCAATCGCATGCCGCGCACGCCACGCTGGCAGCTGAACACCTCATTGAGCCAGTCATTTGATGTGCCGAGCGGCAGCCTCGATTGGGTGGTCTCGGCAGGCTATCGTTCTTCGACCTTCCAGACGATCTTCAACTCGATCGACTTCAATCCTAATGACGACGCCGAGGAACGACTGAACGACGTTGTTACCGGTTACTGGACCTTCGACCTGGGCGCTGGATATTCGCACGGTGATGGCGGGTTGCGCTTCGAAGTCTACGCTAACAATCTGACCAACAAGCAGAAGGAATCGGCGATCATCATCACCCAGTTCGACAACACGCGTTTCTTCACGCGACCGCGTACCTTTGGTGCCCGCCTGCGCGTGAGGCTCTGAGCTCCCTCAGCCTTGGCCGGTGGCGGGCTTTTCCGCCGCCGGTCAAGGCAAATGACGAGCCTGGAGTAGGTTGGTGATATTCGATCTTATTACAATTCTTGCGGCTGCCACTCTGGCAGGCTCCTCCGCAGGTGGCGATGCGGCAATCTCCTCCCCGATAGAGCCGCATCGCCCTCCTGCCGGTTACGAACTGGTCTTTGCGGACGAGTTCGATGAGGGCCGCGTGCCTGATCCGCAACGCTGGGTATTCGACACGCATCGCAACCAGCTGGGCTGGTTCAACAATGAACTGCAATATTATGCGAACAACCGCGTAGAGAACTCCCGGATCGAAAGTGGATCGCTGGTGATCGAGGCGCGTAGGGAGGATCTTTCCGACCTGGGGTTTGCCGACTTTGGCGGCCAGGACTACTCATCTGCCAGGCTGATCACGCGCGGGGACGGGTGGATCTACGGATTCTTCGAAGTTCGCGCCAAACTGGCATGCCAGCGCGGCACCTGGCCGGCGATCTGGATGCTCCCGTCGGACCCCGATGTGGAATGGCCCGACGGTGGCGAAATCGATATCATGGAACATGTCGGATACGAGCCGGGCGTGATCCACAATTCGGTTCACACCAGAGCCTTCAATTTCCAACGAGGTACGCAAAGGACCACGTCCTTCACCCTCGAAACAGCGTGCGAGAAGTTCCACAGGTACCAATTGCTCTGGACTCCGGAACACCTTGTATTCGCAGTCGATGATGTTCCGCGTTTCCTATTCGAAAAGCGCCGATCGGACCGCGCACGCTGGCCCTTTGATGAGCCGATGCAACTGATCCTCAATGTCGCAATCGGTGGCGACTGGGGTGGTCGCCGCGGTGTCGATGATGCGGCTTTGCCAGCGCGTATGGAGATTGACCATGTGCGCGTTTACCAGCTTGCGGAGGAGCGGAAATGATCCGGCAACTCACTCTGGCATTGGCTCTTGGCCTTGCCGCAGTTACCGGCGGATGCGCCGCCGATGATGGCATCGCTCCGGCCTATGACTGGACCGACGGTCGGCACGATGCGCGCATCGCCCAACTGCTTTCGCAGATGTCGACTGAGCGCAAGGTTGCGCAGCTCATCATGCCCGACATCTCCACGATAACGCCTGAGGATGTGCGGACCTATCGTTTCGGCACCATCCTCAATGGCGGCAACAGCGGGCCAGGTGGCGACGACCAGGCACCGGCTCCGGAATGGCTGGCGCTCGCCGATGCGTTCTGGGACGCCTCGGTGGAACCACTGCCTGGTGGCGAACCCGCCATTCCCGTGATGTGGGCGACCGATGCCGTGCATGGCCACTCCAATATTCCGGGCGCCACGATCTTTCCGCACAATATCGGTCTGGGTGCCACGCGCGATCCGGACCTGATGCGACGGATCGGCGAGGCGACTGCTGCAGAAATTGCCGTTACCGGAATCGACTGGACATTTGCGCCGACACTGGCGGTAGCGACCGATGACCGCTGGGGCCGGACATATGAGAGCTTCGCGGAGGATGCCGACCTCGTCTCCGACCTGGGCGAGGCAACAATCCTTGGCCTGCAGGGCGAACCTGGGGCGGACGATTTCCTGGGGCAAAGGCGTGTGTTGGCGACGGCGAAGCACTTTTTCGGCGATGGCGGCACAGGCGGCCTGGACAGGGGCGATACCAAGGGTGAGCTGGACGAACTGAAAAGGTTCCATGCGGCCCCCTATCGCCCGGCGATCAATGTCGGCGTGCAGACGGTCATGGCGAGCTTCTCCTCCATCAACGGTGAGAAGATGCATGGTAGCGAGGCGATGCTGACTGGCTACCTGCGCGGTGATCTCGGTTTCGGTGGTCTCGTGGTGGGGGACTGGAACGGCCACGGCGAACTGGATGTCTGCAGCAATGACGATTGTCCGGAATCGCTGCTGGCCGGCCTCGACATATTCATGGTGCCCGAAGACTGGCGCGGCCTTTACGACAACCTGCTGGCGCAAGTGCAGGACGGCACGATACCCACGCAGCGGCTCGATGAAGCCGTGTCGCGCATCCTGCGCGTGAAACTGGAATACGGGCTGTTTGAAAAACCGAGACCCTCGGAACGCGAACTTGCAGGCGATTGGGAAGTGCTTGGCTCACCGGGCCATCGCGAGATTGCGCGCGAGGCGGTGCGCAAGTCGCTGGTGCTGCTGAAGAACGAGGGAGTGCTTCCAATCGCATCAAGCGCCAATGTGCTGGTGACCGGCCCTGGTGCGGACAACATCGCCATGCAATCGGGCGGCTGGTCGATCACCTGGCAGGGGGGTGGCGAGCTGTCCAACGAGGACTTCGTCGGAGCCACTTCGATCTTTGCGGGCATCGCACAGGCGTTGGAGGCAGGTGGCGGCAGCGCAAGCTACTCGCGTGACGGTCTATTTCCTGTGCGCCCGGATGTCGCGATAGTTGTCTTTGGTGAGCAACCCTATGCGGAATTCGTTGGCGACCGTGAAGATCTCGTACTTCACGACGAGAACGGGCTGGCATTGCTTCGCCAATTTGAAGAGCAGGACATCCCGACAGTTGCTGTGTTCCTTTCCGGTCGACCCCTATGGACGAATCGCGAAATGGCGCTTGCGGATGCCTTTGTCGCTGCCTGGTTGCCGGGCAGTGAAGGAGCAGGTGTGGCCGATGTACTGGTAGGTGATAATGAGGGCATGCCCCGGCATGACTTTATCGGCCGTCTATCCTTTGGCTGGCCGGCAAGCTGTTTGCCGGTCGGTCCGGAGCTGTTTACCTTCGGTCAGGGCTGGTCTTACGCCGTTGAGCCCCCCCTTGCCCAAGTCGCGACAGATTGTGCATTGCTTGAGAATGACAGAGCCGGGCAACTGCGGATATTTGGTCGCGGTCTCAACCAGCAGGTTTCGATCAGCTCTGGAGGAGCCGGCTTTCCCAATCTTGCTGGATCGGCCCCGGGCTTGACCGTTCTCGCATTTGATTACCAGGCACAGGAAGATGCGCGTCAGCTTATCTGGTCCGCTGATGCCTCACTGATGATCGAATTGCCTGATGGATACAGCGCCGATCCGGAAGGGTCACTCACGTTGACCTACTCGCTTGATACTGCACCTTCAGGCCCTGTACTGCTGGTCGGGAACGATGTGTTTGACATCACATCCACATTCGTTCTGGGGGCTGGCAAAGGATGGCGCACTGCCCGCATTCCTCTCGCATGCTTTGCTAAGCAAGGAGCTGGCCTGTTGGCGTTGCAAGCGCGCGCTGGATTTGAACTGAACGTGTCGCAAATCGCGATATCGCCAGATAATTTCACCTCATCTTGCGAAGGCCCATTCTAAGGTGTGCGAATGCTGCGGCGGGTACCGGCTTACCACGCAATTTCCGGACTATGGAAAGCTGTCAGTCAAACGCTAGAACTGCATATGGTGAAAAGCGTATGGGCAGGATGCGGTCACCGGAATGTAGGATAGTTCATGGAAGATGCATGCGACCATAATCGGCGAGGCTGGGACAAGCGGGTTGCCGATGGAGACGAATGGACACTTCCGGTCGATGCGCGGACGATTGCTCGCGCGCGGGAGGGAACTTGGGAAGTCCTGCTCACGCCAACAAAACCTGTTCCACGCGATTGGTTCGGTGAGATTTCCGGCAAGGACCTGCTGGGCCTTGCATCGGGGGGTGGCCAACAATGTCCGGTCTTCGCGGCAGCAGGGGCGAATGTTACGTGCTTCGATGCCTCGGAAGGACAACTGGCCCGTGAACGGGAAGTGGCGGATCGCGAGGGTCTGAACATTCGGACGGTGCAGGGCTACATGCACGACCTTTCCTGTTTCAAAGACGCCAGTTTCGATCTTGTCTTTAATCCCTGCTCGACGGCATACGCGCCGGAAGTCCTTCCCGTTTGGCGCGAATGTGCGCGTGTGCTGCGCCCTGGCGGGATCCTGATGACGGGCTTTTATAACCCTGTGTTCTTCGTGTTCGATCAGCTGGCAATGGATCGCGGCGAGCTGGTGGCACGCCATTCGCTTCCCTACTCCGACTTCGAACTGCCTGAGGAAGAGCGCCAGAAGATGCTCGCCGATGACCCGACGCTATGTTTCAGCCACACTTTGGAAACGCAGATCGGTAGCCAGTTACGAGCCGGACTGCAACTTACCCATCTGTTCGAAGACAATTGGGCCGAATTCGACGAAATCGGCAAGCTGTTCGATCCCTTCATCGCGACAAGGGCCGAAAAACCCCTCTGAGACTTAGAGCACTTTCCGGCCGTCCCGGTGCCGGAATGATCGGAAAGCGCTCTAAGCGGCACGCTGATTGAGGCACTAAGAGAAAAGGCTCCCCCGGTAGTACGGCGGAGCCTTTTTCTTTCGGGACTTTCGCCCCTATTCGCGGTTGATGAAGGAGTCCGAGATCGAACAGGCTGCCGGACCAAGGATCACGACGAACAGCACCGGCAGGATGAACAGGATCAGCGGAACCGTCATGATCGCGGGCAGGCGAGCGGCCTTTTCTTCGGCACGCATCATGCGCTCGTTGCGGAATTCGGCGGAGAGCACGCGCAGGGCCGAGGCAAGCGGCGTACCGTAGCGTTCGGTCTGGATCATCGTCGTCACCACGCCGCGCATGGCATCGAGGTCCACGCGATAGGCGAGGTTTTCGAATGCCTGCCGACGCTCCGTCAGGAAGGCGAGTTCTATCGCGGTCAGGGTGAATTCGTCGCCCAGTTCCGGGTAGGCCCGGCCAAGTTCCTTGGCCACGCGGTTGAAGGCGGCGTCAACGGTAAGACCGGCCTCGGCGCAAATCACCAGCAGGTCGAGCGCGTCGGGCAGGCCTTTCTGGATCGCTTTTGTACGCTTGCCGGCGATGTTCTTGAGATAGATTTCCGGTCCCTTGTACCCGAGCACTACCAGGGCAGCAAAACCCATGAAGCGTTTGAAGCTGGACCATTCGGGGAAGACGTCCGTCCAATAGAATACAACCACGCCAACAAGGCCAAACACAACCGGCAGCACCATGCGCGCGAACAGCACGACGACGGCCCATTCCTTGTTGCGAAAACCGGCCTGTGCCAGCTTCTTCTGGATCATCTTGACCTGGCTCTCCTGCAGGACCTTCATGCCCTGCATGGCTTCCTTCACCCGGTCGGTCGTATCGTTGCGACGGACAAGGCTCTGACGCTTTCTGGAGCCAGCGGTGATCATGCCAGATTTGAGTTCGGCGCGCCTGTCATTGAGCGATTTGACGCGCTTGGCCATCGGATCCCTGATCGTGACCGCAGTATAGACGGCAAACAGCACTGCCGCGGCGGCAAAGCCAGCCAGCAACGTGCCGACCAGGATGACGTCGACGCCGAGAAGTGTAGGTCCTGATGCGGGATTTATCATTGTCTCAAACTTTCCTCGCTCAGACTTCGAAACTGACCATCTTGGCCATGATGAAGGCACCGATGCTCATCCACGTCAGGCCGCCCAGGCCGGCTACGATAAGGCGGTCGTCTTCGAAGAATCCGCCAATATAGTTGGGGTTCACCATGTAGATCATTGTGAACACGATGAAGGGCAGGGCACCGACGATATAGGCCGAAGCCTTCGATTCGGAGCTCATGGCCTTGATCTTGAGCTTCATCTGGGCGCGCTTGCGCAGCACATCTGCCAGGTTGGACAGCGTTTCGGCCAGATTACCGCCGGTCTCGCGCTGGATGGCCAGCGTGATGACGAAAAACTGGAATTCGGCCGTGCCCAGCTTGTTGGCAGCTTCCTGCAGCGCTTCCTCCATCGTGCGGCCGATCTTGATGCGCTCTACCACGCCGCGGAATTCCGCACCTACTGGGCCGGGGACTTCTTGTGCCACCACGGACAGCGTCTCGGTTACCGGAAGGCCGGATCGAAGGCCACGGACGAGCAGTTCGATACCCTCGGGGAACTTGGCGTTGAACGAATTGGTCCTGCGCTTGATGAGGAAATTGACCGCCATGTGCGGCAGACCGCCACCGAACAGCATGCCAACGCCCAGCGAAAGGGGAACGGCACCCGTCTGCAGCATCAGCAGGGCTGCTACACCCAGGGCGATGCCCAGCGAGGTGTAGAGATATTGCGTCACCGTCCAGTTTTTGCCGGTCCGCTCGAGCCGCATTGCCAGGGCCTGGATGCGGGAATCCGAACCAGCAACCTTGTGGCGCTTGGGCTTGCGCGCGGCGATTGCCTTCTTGAGCTGCGATTCAACCTTGTCGGTCGTGCTCTCCGAATGACGGTAGCGCAAGGCCAGCAAGCGGCGCTGGCTTTCCTTGCCGGTGGAGGGCGAAGTGACAATCACGTAGCCCAGGATCAGCAATCCCATCATGCCGCCCGCCACTAACAGAAGCTGGATAATGCTCATGTCTTGCCCTTGCTCTTCCAGAAAAACGCAAACTTGGTGGCTGGCCGGCCCCGCAGGGCCGACCAATCCGGATTAATCGACCGGTTCGTCAGCCTTGGCTGAACCTGCCTTGTCCTTCTTCGACATGATCGACTTCAGATCGAACTTGCCGAGCAGGGAAGTGCCCTTGCCGGCGTCCTCGAAGCTGGCACCGTCTTCGTCCGCAGCGCCCATGATCGCCTTGGCGACGTCGCGGATCGCAGCTGCCGATTTTGAATTACGGTTGGCTTCGACATAGGATTTGCCCAGCTTGGCAGCATTGGCAGAGGCCTTCTGGTCGAACGGGATCGAGAAATTGATCTTGCGTTCGATCGAGGCTTCGAAATCGGCCTTGCTGATCTCGCTCGCACCGGTCTGCAACTTGTTGCACACAATCATTGGCTGGACATTCGGTGCGTGGGACTTGAGCCAGGACAGGATGCGGATCGTGTCGCGCGCCGAGGCAAGCGTCATTTCCGTCACCAGCGTGACCACATTCACATCGGCAAGCAGGTGCGGGAAGTTGATCAGCATGTTGCGCGGCAGATCGATCACCGTCATGTCAAAGGCCTGGCGGAACTCTTCTTCCAGCTGCTGGAAGGCAGTGCCGTCGGTCATGACCGGAGCGCTGATCGGCGCTTCGGCAGACATGATGGCGAGCCGGTCATTGGCGCGGATCATGGCGCGTTCGATGAACAGGCCGTCGATGCGGCTGGGATTATCGATCGCGTCAGTCAGGCCGCGGCCCGGTTCCAGATCCAGTGCCAGTGCGCCCGTGCCGAAATGCACGTCCAGGTCGAGCAGTGCTGTCGAGCGTTCGTGCTCCACAGAGAACAACCAGGCGAGCGAGGTCGCGAGGGTGGAGGCACCCACGCCGCCGCGCGTTCCGACAATGGCAGTGGACACGTGCGGGCGTTCTTCGTCGCCATCGCCACCGCGCGGCGAGCTGAACACGGCCTGTGCCTGGGTGAGGCAATCGCGCAGCGCACCAGCCGAAAGCGGCTTGAGCAGATAGTCGTTAATGCCGCTGGCCAGAAGGTCGCGATAGAGGCGAACGTCATTGACCTGGCCTATGGCGATCACCACCGTGCCGGGTTCGCAAACCTCGGCAAGGCCGTTGATGTCGTTCAGCGGGTCGCCGCTCTCGGACAGATCGACCATGAGGATGGCCGGGCTTGCCGAGATCGACAGTGACTGGATCGCGTTACGAAGGCCACCCTTGTTACATTTCTCAGGCTGCCAGCCCATCTCGACAACCACCGGGCGCAAGACGTCCAGTGCACTTTCGTCGCAGATATAGGCGGCGAAAGGGTCGCGATTGCCCATCGGACCGGATTTCCACGAGGTGCTCATCTATCAGTTCCCTTCGCTCGAGATTTCAGCCAGTCCTTCTGCACCGGTCGGCGCAGCTTCGCGGTAAGATGCGATGGCCTTGGTCGAACTCATGACGATCGTGTCGCCAGTTCCCGCGGCACCTTCCAGCAGGTGCTCGGGATTGGCGATCATCGCCGCCAGGTTCGAATTCACCGCACAGCCGTAATTGGGCGAGGTGTTGTTGCCCAGATTGCCCGATGCACGATCCGACCAGTTGGGGCAGTTCGGCACATTTGCGGTCGAACGGGTCACCACCACGCGGACATTGCCGGGATCGACATAGCCCACCGTTACCGGCGCACCCTGTTCGATCAGAAGGCCATAGCGGCTGGCCACGGCGGCTACATCTTCGAGCACGGCGGCGCTGGAGAGCGGATCGTCGATCGAGATGCGATCACCATAGCCAACGTCCAGTGTCTCGAACCAGTCCGCCAGACGAGCCTGTTCCGGAACGGTCAGGCCACTGCCGCCTGCCATCAGGTCAAGCGTGAAGTTGGAGCGTTCAACCACCGGCTGGTTCACACTGTTTACCGACGAATTGACATTCATCACCGGGCTGCAGGCCCCAAGGCCTGTTGCCAGCGAGAGAGCGATGGCCGTTGCGGCCGCGCGTTTCATCTGAAGAGTCATTGCGTTCACCTCTCTCAGTTCAGGCTGAAGCCGGGCGCTGCTGCCTCGGCGGTTTGTTCGTTGGAACCGGTTGCACCCGAAGCCAGCGCCTCGCCCGACTGGGCATCGAGGCTGACTTGCGGATTGGCCGGGGTCTGGTCAGCCGCGCGCGGCATCGGGCGGGTCGCGCCGCTGACACCATTATGCTCGCGGTTAAGCAGGAACTGTTCTGCTGCCGAAGACGCATTGAAGCCATCGGTCGGCAGGCGGATATCGCGATCGTTCACAGGCTCGACCAGGTAAGGCGTCACCACGATCACAAGCTCGGTTTCGCCGCGGCGGAATTCGGACGACTTGAAGAGATTGCCAAGGATGGGAATCTCACCAAGACCCGGAGCGCGATCGATCGTGCTCGCAGCAGTGTTGCTCAGCAGACCGGCGATCATGAAGCTCTGTCCCGAGCCCAGCTCTACCGTGGTTTCCGCGCGGCGGATGGTAAGGCCCGGGACGTTGAAGCCATTCAGCGTCACTGCACCCTGGCTGGTCAGTTCCGACACTTCCGGTCGTACGCGGATGGAAATGCGGCCGTTGGAGAGAACGGTAGGCGTATAGGCAAGGCTGACACCGTAATTCTTGTATTCGATGCTGACCGAGCCGAGGCCCTGGCTGCTGGGGATCGGAAATTCGCCACCGGCGAGAAACTCTGCCGTTTCACCCGAAAGGGCTGCCAGGTTCGGTTCGGACAAGATAGTCACCAGGCCTTCGCGCTCAGCAAGATCCAGTGCTCCGCCAATATCGAGGCCAAGCATGCGGCCGAAACCGCCCAGCGTTGTACCACCTTCGATCTGGTCGATAATGTTAAACCCCTGGCCTTCGAAGTTGGAGCCGGTTGCAAGCGGACCAAGCGGCACGCGCTGGCCGGTCGAGGGATCGACATAGGACGGCACAACCTGCGAGAACGGGCCGCGGCCCTGGCCGATACCGAACTTGAAGCCGCTCGAATCGTCGACCGTGGTCAGGTTCATGCCAATGGCGCGAACCAGCGAACGGCTTACTTCGGCAAAACGTACGCGCAGGTTGACCTGCAGCGGGGTTGCCATCCGCAGGCGTGAAATCACATTGGATGCCTCGCCGACAAACGCGGAGACAAGACGTTCAGCTTCTGCCGCATCTTCAGGAGCCGCCACGGTACCGGTCAATAGAACGGTGTTGGTTCCCATGGTCGCGACATTGATCTGCGCGTCGGGCATCGCCAGCGCCAGCATCTGGTCGATGCTGTCGATGTTGGAACCCACGCGGATATTGGCAGACCAGATGATGTCGCCTGCAGCATTGCTGGCGTAGATCGTGGTCTCACCGCCCGACAGGCCGAAGATGAACAGCTGGCGCTGTGATTTCACCTGCACGTCGGCAATCTGTTCGTTGGCGACGAAGATATCGGCCATGTTGCTGGGAACCGTGATCAGTTCACCGCGTCCGATCGACAGGACAATGTCCTGTGCCGGGCTGGCAACCGTCTGTGCCTGGGCGGTGCCCGCAGGCACGGCAGCCAAAGGTGCTATCGCACACGCGGCGGTCAGCGCTGTCTTGAAAAGGCGGCTTTTCATCATCTTGCCCCTAGCTGTGTATCCGTTGGGATTGGCGGGATTGCTGTTCAAAGTCTGGTTGGTCATGGCGATCACCGCAGGGTCGAAATGCCGAGGCCCATGTTGGGCGCGGCCTCGCCGATGGCGCGTTCCTGACCATGCAGGATGGCACCCGAGCTGCCGACCGGTGTGACCGTGGTGGACTGGCCGCGGGTTACGCGGACTGCCGGACCTGCGGGCCTGGCCGGGGCGCTCACGCCCTGGGACATGGGTGCGCTGGCAGTGTTCGCGCTGTCAGACCTGGGGGTCTGCGAACGGCGCTGGAAGCGCGATACGTCGGCACCAGTGACGAAGGTCGTGGCACCATCACGAGGACGGGCAACGGCCTGGCGAATGATGCGTTCCTCTTCCTCTACCGTAGCATCATCGGGGACATCGATTTCACCGGCGGCGATCGAGCGTTCGAGTTCGGCCTGGCTGTCGGCAATCGAGCGCAGCGCAAGGCTGAGCGTGCCCATGGTTTCGGCAACGGCGATCTTCTCGGCGATGCGCGGGGTCACTTCCAGCGTAACGGTACGGAATGCGCTCACAACGGTGCGGCCATCTTCGGTCGTCGTGGTTTCGGTCGACTGGTCGGTGGCGAGCACGCGCAGGTTCTGCAGAATCGTTTCGGTAGTCTGCAGCGATTGTTCTTCACTGGTGATGGCCTGCGTCAGCATCAGGTCGATCCGGTCGCCCGGGAAGACGAAGCCTGCCACGCCGGTCTTGGCGGAAACGGCAATGGTCACTGCACGCATGCCCGGGCCAAGCGCCGCGGCAAGGAAGCCGCGATCGCCAGGAGAAACAAGCGAGCCCTGGGTCACCGGTTCACCAGCCGTGACGGCGTGGCGCACAACGGTGCCGAGCAGTGCTTCCATGTTGGATTCACCGTCGATGAAATAGGCATCCTGCACCAGCTCTTGCGGCCACAGCTGGTAGCTGACGGCATCGGCAGTGATGATCGTGCCAATCGGAAGGCCACGCTTGGCCACCAGGACCTTGGGTCCCTGTGGTTCTACTGGGGCTGCTTCGGCCTGCGGCGAGGCCGCTCCGGCAAACATGCTCCGGGCAGCAAAGGCAGTGCCGACCGCTACGATCAGCGCTCCGAGCAGCAAAATGAGCTTCTTCTTGTCCATGGTGCTTCAAGCCCCCTTAGTGGTGCAAGCGGTTAAGGTTTCCACCGCATACGTTGGAATTGGTTAAAATGAGGTTCACCCCGCAACTCCTTCGAAAGCGGAAGCAGGAATGTAGAAAGATGCGATTACCCAGAGGCCTGCGGCGGAAATTGCCACGCCATATGGGATGGCAAGCTTGTGCTTCTGGCGGCGCATCGCGTGCCAGCCTGCCATCACCACGGTCAGGACACCGCCAAGCAGCGCCATCATCACCAGCAGCTTCCAGAAATGGTCCGGTGCTATCCACAGCGCCAGCGCGGTCAGCAGCTTTACATCGCCGCCGCCCATCGCGCGGATTGCAAAAAGTATGGAAAGAACCAGGAAGGTGGCCACGGCCAATCCGACCTGGATCGCCACTTCGGGCCACAGGGTCATACCGCTGGCCCACCAGAATGCCGGTGCCGCCAGTGCGGTTGCCGCGTTCAGCCAATTGGCGATCTTGCGGCTCTTCATATCGGTAAACGCCGCAATAAGTAGCGCGATTGCCAATGCGGCAAGCAGACCGTACTTGATTGGATCGTCTAGCATCGAAAGTCCCCGAGGTTCCCCTTGAGCTTCACGTGTTAGCGTGCATGACTTACCAAAAAGTAACCAAGCGCAGGAGGCTGGTATTAGGCACGAAGGAAATCGCGGCGCCGGATCCTTCGGTCGCAGGGCAATTCCTGCGGATTGCGTGGAGAGCCTGTGGCGCGCGGATGACGGACACGAGCTGCGCCGCATCGACTGGCCCGGCCCGGAATGCGAAGGTGGTGCGCGGGGATCCATCCTGTTCATGCCCGGGCGGGGCGATGCCTATGAGAAATATCTCGAGACGCTGGAGCACTGGCGCCGGAAGGGCTGGTGCGTCACGGCAGCGGACTGGCGCGGACAGGCGGGATCGGGGCGTCTGGGGAACGATGCCGTCACCGGGCATGTCGATGACTTCTCCATATGGGTTGCCGATCTGGCCGACTTCTGGAGCGAGTGGGCAAAGGGCCGCAAAGGCCCGTTGGTGGTGGCAGGCCATTCCATGGGCGGGCACCTGGTGCTGCGCGCGGTGGCGGAAAAGTCACTTCATCCGGCGCCGGACGGTGTGATCCTGTCCGCCCCCATGCTGGGCGTTCACCCGGAATATGTCCCCATGGCAGTCCAAAGATTGCTGGCGAGAGTGATGACCGTGATCGGCGATCCGCGCCGCCCGGCGTGGAAATGGAGCGAGAAACCCGGAGAACTGCCGCGCAACCGCCAGCGCCTGCTCACGCATGACGACGATCGCTACGCAGACGAAGTCTGGTGGCGGGAACACCGGCCCGAACTGGCGATGGGCCCGGGCAGCTGGGGCTGGGTCAAGAGTTCGCTGGCATCGTTCCGCCGCATGGAGGAACCGGGACTGCTCGAAGCTGTCACTGTGCCGGTCTGCATCGTGGCGGCATCGGAGGACAGGTTGGTGTCTCCGCGGGCCACCAGGAAAGCCGCCCTGCGCTTGCCACAAGTCGACTTCCTCGAATTCGGCCCGGAGGCCGCGCATGAGGTGCTACGCGAAGCGGATGGCGTTCGCGACAAGGCACTTGCGGCCATCGATGCACTTCTCGATAGGCTCGCCCCGTAATGAGCCAGCACTTCGATATTGTCGTGATCGGTGCCGGGATAGCCGGCGCCAGCATTGCTGCCGAGCTGGCACCTTCTGCCAGCGTCCTGGTCGCGGAAGGTGAGAAGTTTCCCGGATACCACTCGACAGGGCGTTCCGCAGCATTCTGGGCGGAGTGCTATGGCGGGCCGGGCATAGCTCCGCTCAACCTGGCCTCCGGCACCTGGCTTCGCGATAACGGTTTTCTGCGACAGCGCGGGGCGCTTCACCTCGCGCGGGAAGAGGATGCGGCGCAGGTTCAGGCGTTCGAGGATGAATTTGCGGGAACAGGCGTCACGATCGAACGCCTTGGGCGGGATGACATAGAACGCCTTGTGCCCGGCATCCGCCCTGAATGGACCCATGCGATCAGCGAGCCACTTTGCGCCGATATCGATGTTGGCGGCCTGCACCAGCATTATCTTGCCACCGCCAGGCAGGGCGGGGCACAGTTGCGCACGAACTGCCGCCTGACTGCTGCAAGGCGGGAAGGGGCAGGCTGGGTGCTCGGATTTTCCGATGGATCGCAATGCAAGGCGGGCGTGCTGGTCAATGCAGCAGGCGCATGGGCTGACCAGGTAGCCGGTATCGCCGGGACAAAGCCCCTTGGCATTACCCCCTATCGCCGCACGGTTGTCCAGTTGCGCGTCGATCCGCCTTCCGATCCGGACTTGCCGCTGGTGCTGGACATCGGGGCCAACTTCTATTTCAAGCCCGAGAGCGGGCGGCTCTGGCTGAGCCCGCACGACGAAACTCCATGCGAGCCGTGCGATGCAGCGCCAGAGGAACTGGATGTCGCCATCGCCATCGATCGCTTGGAGAAGGTTGTCGACTGGAAGATCGAAGCGCTGGAGCGCAAATGGGCAGGGCTGCGCAGCTTCGCGCCCGACCGGCTGCCTGTCTATGGCTTCGACCCGCTATGCGACGGGTTCTTCTGGTTTGCCGGCCAAGGCGGATTCGGCATCCAGACGGCGCCGGCTGCGGCGCGCCTGGCCGGGCAGATAATTCTGCGGCAGCAGCGTGACGCAATGACCCAAGGCATTGACGTTAGTGTTTACTCTCCTGCGCGGTTTGGTTAGCCATGTAACCAGCAGGCGCATTTGTGCCTGCGCCCACCGTTTTCCCAAGGAGGTTGCATGGCGCACCGTTTTGAAATCCGTAAGAACAAGAAGGGCGAGTTCGTGTCCTATTTCGTCTACAACAGCGAGACGATCTGGTGGACCGAAGGCTACAGTTCAAAGGCCAGCGCGAAGAACGCGATCGATTCCGTACTGAAGAATGGTCCGGGTGCCGAAGTGGTGGACAAGTCGGCAGACTAAAATCCAGCTGCCCTTTTCAGGGTGAGTTTCATGGTCGGCCGGCCTCGCCAGCAGCATCGCTGGCCAGGCGGTCGACCCTTTCATTTTCGGTGTGGCCCGCATGGCCCTTTACCCAGATCCATTCGATCCTGTGCGGCGCTGCGGCTTCGATCAGTTCCAGCCACAGATCCTTGTTGAGAACAGGCTTCTTGCTGGCATTGATCCAGCCCTTCTTCTGCCAGCCGTGGATCCACCTGGTCATGCCATCTATGACATAGCGGCTGTCCGTATGGACAGTCACCCGGCACGGTTCGGTCAGTGCGGCGAGACCGCGGATGACTGCCGTCATTTCCATGCGGTTGTTGGTTGTCTCTGCCTCGGCGCCGGACAGCTCTTTCTCATGCTTGCCCATGCGCAGCAGTACGCCCCATCCGCCGGGGCCTGGATTGCCCTTGCACGCACCATCGGTGAAGATGTCGACCTTCTTCATGCGCCCGCGCTGAAGATCGCCTGCCCCTCGCGCGCATAGAATTGCATGCGACGGACGAAATCCATCGGATCCTTGCGTGTCACCAGCGCATCGGCGGGCGTGTGGAGCCAGTCATAGGCGCGGGTGGAGACAAAGCGCATGGCCGCACCTCGCGCCAGCACGGGCATTGCGGCGCGCTCGGCATCGGTCAGCGGCAGCACGCTTTCATAGCCTTCAAGCAGAGCCTTCGAGACATTGGGCCGGAACTTGCGGCCGTGATCGGCAAAACACCAGGCGGCATGCGTCACGGCAAGATCATAGGCGAAGAAATCGGTGCAGGCGAAATAGAAGTCGATCAGGCCGGTCACCACATCGCCCAGCATCAGCACGTTGTCGGGGAACAGGTCCGCATGGCACACGCCCCTCGGCAAATCCGTGGGCCAATTGTCGGCAAGGAACTGCATTTCCTGCGCGATAATTCCGGGAAGCTCGCGGTCGATCCGTGCCAGCCCTTCTGCCCCGCAATCATCGAGCAGTTCTTTCCAGGATGACATGCCCATCTGGTTGGCGCGCTCGCGGTAATCCCTTGCAGCCAGATGCAGCTGGGCCAGTGCATGTCCCACCGCGCGGGCCTGTGCCGGTTCCGGATGATCGATGGAAACGCCGGGCAGGAACTCGATCAGCGCCACGGCCTTGGGGTCGCCTTCTTCATTGATGATCATGCGGTGCGTTGCGCCGCTGCGATCATGGATGGTGGCGGGAACGGGGCACCCCTTCTCCGCCAGCAAGTCCAGCAGGCCGAGGAAGAAGGGCAGGTCCGCCAGCTCGATACGGAATTCATACATGGTGAGGATGTAGCGTGCGCCGCCGCCATCCTTGCCGGTGGTCTCGATCAGCCAGTTGGAATTGGATACGCCTTCGGCAATCCCCTTTGCCGATACCAGCTCGCCCACGTCGTAGTGGGAGATGAGCGCGCCCAGATCCTCGGCGGAAAGATGGGTGTAGACGGCCATGAGCCCTATTCGGTCAGTTGGCGGGGAAGCTTGAAGATCATGTTCTCTTCCACCGTCAAAAGCGTGCGTTCTTCCACCCTGCGCCATCCGGCCAGCTGGTCGACAACCTCGCGCACCAGTTTTTCGGGAGCAGAAGCTCCGGCGGTAATGCCGATGGCGCTTACGCCTTCGAGCCATGCCTCGTCGATCTCGCTGGCGCGCTGTATCAGCCTGGCAGGTGTGCCGCAGCGTTCGGCCACTTCCACCAGCCGCAACGAATTGGAGGAGTTGGGCGCGCCGATTACCAGTATCAGATCGGCATGCGGGGCAATCTTCTTCACCGCCGACTGCCGGTTGGAGGTGGCATAGCAGATGTCTTCCGCCTTGGGCGCGACAATGTCCGGAAAGCGCGTCTTCAGCGCCTCGATGATCTGCGCGGTGTCGTCGACGGACAACGTCGTCTGGGTCAGGAAGGAAAGCTCCCGGTCCGCGGGAAAATCGAGAGTGGCGACATCTTCGACTGTTTCCACCAGCGTCATTTCGCCTTCGGGCACCTGGCCGAATGTGCCGATCACCTCGGGGTGGCCCTCGTGGCCGATGAAGATGATGTGGCGTCCGGCTTCAATCTGGCGTTCGGCCTGGCGGTGCACCTTGCTGACCAGCGGGCAGGTGGCATCAACATAGAGCATCTGTCGCCGCTCGGCCTCTGCAGGCACGCTTTTCGGCACGCCATGGGCGGAAAATACCACGGGCACCCCCTCGGGCACCTCGTCCAGTTCCTCGACAAAGACCGCCCCCTTGGCCCTGAGGCTGTCGACCACATAGCGATTGTGCACGATTTCATGCCGCACATAGACGGGCGCGCCGTAAAGTTCGATCGAGCGTTCGACGATTTCGATGGCGCGGTCTACCCCGGCGCAGAATCCGCGCGGTGCCGCAATCAGGACTGTCAGCGGCGGTTTTTCATCCGCATCGCACTTTTCGGGAAATGGGGCGTTCATATCGCTGCCACTAGCGGTTGTCGCTTCGCAGTGAAAGGGGTAGGGCCTGCATCGGCTCGGAAGGACAAGGACCCGGAATGAACACTCGTAACGTATTGTTGGCTGCGGCCGCCGCTGCAAGCCTGCTGGCAGGATGCCGGTCTGAGGGCGATATCGTTGTGGAAGAAGGCGTGGGCATCAGCGCGTTGCGGTCTGTCTGCCCGGCCGTCGGAATTCCTGATCACACGGGCGATGTTACGCTCTTTTCCCCCGCAGGGGCGACTACGGCAGACGCAATCGACGTGACTGCCCTCATCACCAATGTTCGCAGCAATTGCGATGAAAGCGGTGAGGAGCTCTACTCCAATGTTAGCTTCGAGGTTCGGGGCATGCGGAGTGACACGAATGGCGCGCGGACGGTCGAGCTGCCCTATTTCAGCACAGTGGTGCGTGGCGGCAGTTCGGTGATCTCCAAGCGGCTTGGTTCGGTGACGCTGAACTTTGCCGATGGCCAGGCACGCGCCAGTGCGCTTGGCACGGCCGGTGCAGTGGTCAACCGGGCGGAAGCCACGCTCCCTCCGGACATCCGCCAGATGATCACCCGGGAACGGCGTTCGGGCGATGAAGATGCGGCTATCGACCCGCTGACCCGCCCCGAAGTGCGCGCGGCAATGACGCGAGCAAGCTTTGAATTGCTGGTCGGATTCCAGCTGACAGAGGACCAGCTGGCCTACAACGTCACACGCTGATTCGGACTGGCCTCTTGATCTTTTCGTGAGTCCCCGCGAAGGCGGGGGCCCAGTTGCCGAAGGCACCTGCCTTCGCAGGAGCTCACCTTTGCAATGACCGAAATTACCGACAATCTCTTCGTGCAGTTCGTCTTCAAGGTAGAACGCGCCCTTGGCGAGATCGAGGCTGCGCAGCACCTTTCGCGCGATGGCATCACCATGGAGCCGCCACGCGATCCCTCGCACGGCGATCTGTCCACGAATGCGGCAATGGTGCTGGCCAAGCGGGCATCGATGAACCCGCGCCAGCTGGCGGAACTGATCGTCGCAGAATTGCAGGGTGATCCCGATATTGACGAGCTCCAGATTGCTGGCCCTGGCTTCATCAATATTCGTGTGGCCGAATCTGTCTTGCTGAGAGAGTTGAAGACAATTGCGGAGCTGGGGGCGGATTACGGCCGGTCATCGATAGGTTTCCAGCGCTGCGTCAACGTCGAATATGTTTCCGCCAATCCCACGGGCCCGATGCATATGGGCCATTGCCGCGGTGCGGTGGTGGGCGATGCGCTGGCCAGCCTGCTCGAATTTGCCGGACACAAGGTCGTCCGCGAATATTACGTCAATGATGCGGGCAGCCAGGTCGATACGCTCGCGCGTTCCGCGCACCTGCGGTATCGCGAGGCGCTTGGCGAAGACATCGGCGAGATCCCGGCGGGAATGTATCCGGGCGATTACCTGATCCCCGTTGGCAAGCGCCTGGCGGATAAGTTCGGTGATCAATATGTCGGCAAGGACGAGGGCGAATGGCTCGCCCTGTTCAAGGCCGAGGCCGTCGCCGCGATGATGGACCAGATCCGCGCCGATCTGGCGCTGCTGGGCATCGAGCACGATGTATTCTCGTCAGAGGCCGAACTGCAGGCGGCAGGCAAGCCCGAAGCCGCTGAACAGTGGTTGCGCGCGCATGACCTTGTCTATGACGGCGTGCTCGAAGCGCCCAAGGGCAAGGCTCCCCCCGAGGATTGGGAACCGGTTGAGCTGCCGTTGTTCCGCTCGACCAGGTTCGGGGATGACCAGGATCGCCCGATCAGGAAGTCGGACGGCAAATGGACCTATTTCGGTGCCGACCTCGCCTATCACATGCAGAAGGCAGAGAGTGCTGACGAACTGATCGATGTCTGGGGTGCGGACCATGCGGGCACGGTCAAGCGGATCAAGGCTGCCGTGGCTGCACTCAGTGAAGGGCAGGGCAAACCGATCCCCTTCGATGTGAAGCTGGTGCAGATGGTGCAGCTGCTGCGCAATGGCGAACCGGCCAAGATGTCCAAGCGATCGGGCAATTTCGTCACCATCGCGGACATGGTGGAGGAAGTGGGCAAGGATGTCGTGCGCTTCTCCATGCTCACCCGCAAGCCCGATGCGCAGATGGATTTCGACTTTGCCAAGGTGGTCGAAACCTCGAAGGACAACCCTGTCTTCTACGTCCAGTACGCCCATGCGCGCATCTGTTCGATCCTGCGCAAGGCGGCGGAGGAGGGGATTGCACCCTCTGGCGAAGACTTGTCCCTGCTGGCCGATGCCGAGTTGGCACTGGTCAAGCTGGCAGCGCAGTTCCCGCGCGAGGTGGAGGCCGCCGCCAAGGCGCGCGAGCCGCATCGTATCGCCTTCTACCTCTATGACCTTGCGGGGGCCTTCCATGCCTTCTGGAACATGGGCAATGATGACCCGAAGAAGCGTGTCATAGTTGTTGAAGATCCGGCGCTTTCGGCGGCAAGGCTTTTCCTGGCCGTGCAAATCGGGCAGGTCATACACAATGGCCTGGCGCTGCTGGGCGTAGAGGCCGTCGAGGAGCTGTAGGATATGAGCTGGCCGGGGGTTGAAGGCGGAGAACACGGAGGGGACGGCGTCTTCGAAGCGGGCGAGCAGCTCTCGCTGGCCGCGGATCAGGACAATCTGCCCTGGCTCGAAGCCGACGATGATTTCGAGGAAGCGGGCAGCGATCACCGCATCATCGTCTTCGCGCTGGTCGCCGCACTCCTGCTCGCCGCAATCCTGGGCGGCGGCTATTATCTCCTGGGTGGAAATGCCGGGAACGGCAACGTCGTTCCTGATGGCAGCACAATCGAAGCACCCGACCAGCCCTACAAGGAGCGGCCCGAGGACCCCGGCGGCAGCGAAGTGGCCGGGACCGGCGATGTCAGCTTCGAAGTGGGCGAAGGCCAGAGCATCGAAAGCCGGCTGGCACTGGAAACGCCTGCACCCCAGGCAACTCCCGAACGCCCGGCCGCTGCACCGGCAACGGCACCAACTGCAACTCCGGCCGCAACGCCGGCATCCGCATCGGCGACCACCGGCGTGGCCGTGCAGGTCGGAGCCTATTCCACGCGCGAGAGCGCCGCAAATGGCTGGGTGTCCTTGCGCAACCGTTTCGAAGTCCTGCAGGGGCTTGAACAGCGGATCGTCGCGACCACCATTGATGGCAGCACGATCTACCGCCTGCAGGCCATTGCTGCCGATGGAACTGCGGCTGATTCGGTTTGCCGCGCGATGCGGGCCAATGGGGGCGATTGCCAGGTCAAGCGTTAGGGCGGGTCCCAGCCTTCGCCAATCTAGTGGTTAAGGGCGGGGATTAACCCGTCCTGTCCACATCATCTGGTGGTTTCGTGCTTGCCGCTGCGCCGCTTTCCTGCGACTTTCCTGCCCATGATACCCGCGATTTTCGGCCTTGCTGGTACCGAGTTGACCGCCGAGGAGCGGGCATTTTTCCGTGAGTGCGATCCGGCGGGCTACATCCTCTTTGGCCGCAATGTGCAAAGCCGCGAACAATTGCGCGCGCTGACCGATGAATTGCGCGGCATCCACGGGCGCGATCGCCTGCTCGTCTCGATCGACCAGGAAGGCGGGCGCGTCGCGCGCATGAAGCCGCCTGTATGGGATGCCTATCCGCCCGGCTGGAGCTTTGCCGAATTGTGGAACCTTGCGCCCGCCAGCGCGATCGAGGCGGCGCGCGCCAATGCGCAATTGCTGGCGCAGGACCTGTCCGAAGCGGGAATCACGGTCGACTACACGCCCTTGCTCGACGTGCGGCAGGAAGGCGCGCATGACGTGATCGGTGACCGTGCATTGGGCGCGGAACCGATGCAGGTCGCAGCGCTCGGCCGCGCGGTGCTGGAAGGCCTCGCACGCGGCGGTGTGACCGGCTGCATCAAGCACATGCCCGGCCATGGACGCGCCGCTGCCGACAGCCACAAGGAATTGCCGGTAGTGGATGCGAGTGCGGAGGAGCTGGAATGGGACATTGCGCCCTTCCGCACGCTCAAGGATGCCCCGATCGGCATGAGCGCGCATGTGCTGTTCAAGGCTTGGGACAAGAAGGATCCCGCCACGCTGTCCAAGCGCATCATTGCCGAGATCATTCGCGGAGAAATCGGCTTTACCGGTCTTCTGCTTACCGATGATATCGATATGCAGGCGCTCGATGGCACGATCCCCGAACGCGCCAGCCGCGCGGTGGATGCGGGCTGCGATGTGGTGCTTAACTGCTGGGCCAGGATGGATGACCAGCAGGGCATCGCCAATGTTCTCCCCGTCATGTCGAACGAAGTGGCGAAGCGCCTCGATGCCGCGCTCGCCTACCCGCAGGCGCAGGCGCAAGAGGCTGACCGCAATGACCTCCTGGCCACGCGCGACACGCTGCTCAACCTTGCGAGGGCGGCATGACCGAGGACAGCGTCCTGTTGGCGGAAACGGTGGCCGCGGATGAGGTGGAGTGGGAAGGCCCTGCCAGCCACTCGGACAGCGATGCCGCGCTCTATCTTGAACTGGACGGCTGGGAAGGGCCGCTGGACCTGCTGCTCGACCTGGCAAGGCGGCAGAAGGTTGACCTCAAATCGATCTCCATCCTCTCTCTGGTCGATCAATATATCCGTTACATCGAGCAGGCAGAGGCGCTGAGGTTGGAGATTGCCGCCGATTACCTGGTGATGGCGGCCTGGCTGGCCTATCTCAAATCGGCCCTGCTGCTGCCCAAGGACGAGCAGGAAGATCCCTCGCCCGAGGAACTGGCGTTGCGGCTGCAATTGCGGCTGGAGCGGCTGGGCGCGATGCGCGATGCCGCAGCACGCCTGATGGCGCGCGACCGCGTGGGCCGCGACGTCTTTGTGCGCGGTGCGCCCGAAGGCCTCAGGGTCCTGCGCAAGAACCAGTGGCAGTGTGACTGGTTCCAGCTCGTGCGCGGCTATGGCCAGGTCAAGCTGCGGACAGAGCCCGTCGTGCATATGGTGCGGGAGCGTCCGGTGATGACGATCGATTCGGCGATCGACCGCCTCTCCGCCATGTTGGGCGTGAGCGTGGACTGGATGGAAATCCGCCACTTCCTGCCCAAGGACGCCGATCCTCGCCTCCAGCGCTCGGCCCTGGCGTCCAGCTTCGTCGCCGCGCTGGAACTGGCGCGCCTTGGCAAGGCGGAGATCCGCCAGGAAATAGCATATGGACCGCTGCATGTGCGGAGGGCCACACCATGAGTCACGAAATGGACGACCTGCTGCGCGCCGTCGAGGCGACGCTTTTTGCATCCGAGGAGCCGCTGAGCGCAGAGCAGATTTCCGCCCATCTCGAAGGCGCGGACGTGCGCGAGGCCTTGCGCGAACTGGAAACGCATTATGCAGGGCGCGGCATCGCACTGGTGGAACGCGGGCGGCGCTGGCATTTCCAGACCGCGCCCGATCTGGCCCATCTGCTGCGGCGGGAGAAGGAACAGCTCCGCCGACTCAGCCGTGCGGCCACTGAAGTACTGGCCATCATCGCCTATCACGAGCCGGTCAGCCGAGCGGAGATAGAGGCTATTCGCGGCGTGCAGACGTCCGCCGGAACGCTGGACGTGCTGATGGAAGCGGGCTGGGTGCGCGCAGCGGGACGTCGCGAGGTACCGGGGCGCCCGGTGATCTATGCCACAACCAATGATTTCCTCTCCCACTTCGGGCTGGCAAGCCGCAAGGACCTGCCCGGAATCGACGAACTGAAAGCCGCGGGCCTGCTCGACCCGGTCGAGGATGCCTTTGACGATATGATGGAACAACAGGCTGCAGAGGCCGAAGAGAAGCGCGAAGAAGGGGCTAAAACAGGTAGTATGGACGAGATGGGGGTTGCCGGAGAAGAAGATTGGGGCGATCAAGCTTCAGCGCTGGAAAAGCCCGATCAAAGCGTCTAGATTGGCCTTTAACGCTCTCAAGGACATTTCATCATGGGCATTGGTTGGCCGCAACTTCTGTTAATCGTAGTTCTTATCCTCGTCCTGTTCGGACGCGGTCGCATCAGCGAGATGATGGGGGATTTCGGAAAGGGAATTAAAAGCTTCAAGAAGGGCCTGAGCGAGGATGATGTCGCTTCCCGTGAAGCACCCAAGATCGAAGGTCCTGCTGGCGGAAACGGTGCCGGTGCGGATTCCGTCGAAAGTTCTTCGACGGACAAGACTTCCCACTAATTTTCCGGACGGGCGCCGCCAGACATGTTCGATATCGGCGCACAGGAAATCCTGGTCATTGTGGTCGTGGCGATCCTCGTCATCGGACCGAAAGAGTTGCCCACTGCCATGCGCACGGCGGGCCGCTGGATCGGCAAGATGCGGCGTCTTTCCGCACATTTCCGCACCGGTCTCGATTCCATGATCCGCGAGGCGGAGATGGAGGAGATGGAAAGGAAGTGGAAGGCGCAGAACGAAAAGGTCATGCGCGAACATCCCAACGGCGGTCCTGCCGAGATGGAACAGACGGGCGCCTATCCGCCGCCGAAAAAGGGTGACGCCGTGCCTGACACGGCCAAGGATGCCTCCATTGATGCCGCCAGTGCCGAGGCCGCGGTTCCTACGCCGCCTTCGGGCCCGGATGAAGAGAAGAAGGCCGACTGACGCATGGCCTTCAAACTCAAGGATCTGGATGACACGCAGGCACCGCTGCTCGACCACCTGATAGAGCTGCGCAGGCGCCTTGTGCGCGGCGTGATGGCGCTGCTGGTGGCCTTTGGCGTGTGCTACTATTTCGTCGACCAGATCATCGGTTTCCTGGTCCAGCCGCTCAAGCATGCCTTTCCCGAAGGTGAGGCACAGCTGATCTTCACCAAGCTCTACGAGGTCTTCTTCGTGGAGTTGAAAGTGGCCCTGTTTGCAGGCTTCTGCCTCAGCTTCCCGATCATCGCCAACCAGCTTTGGGCGTTCATCGCACCGGGGCTCTATGCACGCGAGAAGAAGGCTTTCCTTCCGTTCCTGATCGCTACTCCCGTGCTTTTCATCACCGGGGCCGCGCTTGCCTATTACCTCGTCATGCCTGTGGCCTTCACCTGGTTTATCGGTTTCGAAGGCGAGACTGGCGGCATCGCCATAGAGGCGCTGCCGAGTGCCGATGAATATCTATCGCTGGTGATGCAGTTCATCCTGGCATTTGGCTTCTGTTTTGAACTGCCCGTGCTGCTGATGCTGATCAACCGCGCGGGTATCGTCAGCCGCGCTCAACTGATCGCCGCGCGCCGCTATTTTATCGTCCTGTGCTTCATTCTCGGCGCGATCTTCACGCCGGTCGATCCGCAATCGCAGCTGATGCTGGCAATCCCGCTTTACCTCCTTTTCGAAGGGTCGCTGGTGCTGATGTATTTCAGCGAGAAGAAGGCCAAGGCCAAGGCCGGCGACGAGGCGCAAGAGGCTGCCGGCGAAAGCTGATCTGCGGCGCGTTCAATCCTCTTCTGCCCACACGCGCTGCCCGGCGATCCATGTTTCCAGCACGGTGATGTTGCGGATATTCTCTGCACCGGAAATGAGCGGATCTCCATCCAGGACCACGAAGTCCGCACGCTCTCCCACTGCCAGCGATCCGAAAATCCCCTCGGCAAATCCTGCATAGGCTCCCGCGGCGGTATAGGCCGCCAGCGCCGCCTCGCGGCTTACGGCCTCTTGCGCCATCCAGCCGCCCGCAGGTTCGCCAGCAGCATCCACGCGGCTGATCGCAACGGCCATGCCTTCCAGCGGATCGGCCAGTTCGACTGGCGCGTCCGATCCGAAAGCCAGGCCCGCGCCTGTGCCTGCGATGCTGCGCCATGCATAACTGCCTGCCAGCCGGTCGGGCCCCAGGCGCGCCTCCGCCATCAACCGGTCCGAGGTCTGGTGAACCGGCTGCATGCTGGCGATGATGCCGTGTTGGCCGAACAGCGGAATATCGGCGGGATCGACCACTTGTGCATGCTCGACCCGCCAGCGCCGGTCGCCTGAAAAATCGGCGGAAAGCTGGTCGATCGCAGCCACCGCATCGGCGTTGGCGGCATCGCCGATGGCGTGGATGGCGACCTGGAAGCCGTCCATCGCCGCACGGCTCATCGAATTGCGCAATTGTGTGCCGTCGAGCACTTCCAGCCCGCGATTGCCGTGGTCATCGGCATAGTCCTGCTTCAGCAGGGCGCCGCGCGAACCCAGCGCTCCGTCGAGCCAGAACTTTACGCCATTGAGCCGCAGACGGTCATCATAGAGCCACGGGGTAGGGCCGGTGCCGCCTATCAGCAGCATCTCGGGCACGCTGGCGGCATAGGACATGATGCGCAAGTTCAGCCGTCCGGCATCGCCCGCGCGGCGAAACGTCATCCAGTCTTCTAACGATGTGCCCATATCGGCGACGGCGGTAACCCCATGCCGGAAGAATTCCTGCTGCGCCTCGTGCAGGGCAAGATCGCGATCGTCGGGGCGCGGGGGCGGGGCATGCCGCAAGACCAGTTCCATGGCATTATCCACCAGCACGCCCGACGGTTCGCGCGATCCGGGCTTGCGCAGGATACGGCCGCCGGGGGGATCGGGAGTCTCTGCAGTAATACCGGCTGCTACAAGCGCGGCGGAACTGGCCCAGATTGCATGGCCGTCCACGCGTTCGAGTACGATGGGCCTGTCGCTCACCGCGTCGATCTCTTCTGCGGTGGGGAAACGTCCCAGCCCCCAGGTTTCCTGGTTCCAGCCGCGCCCCAGCAACCACGGCCGGTTGGGAAAACGTTCGGCAAAGCTGGCAATCAGGCCTTGTGCTTCCTCAAGCGAGCGCGTGCCGGAAAGGTCCAGCGTCAGTTTGGCGAGGCCCAGGTCCATCACATGGACATGCGAATCCACCATTCCGGGGATGACCGTGCGGCCCTGCAGGTCGACCTGATAGTCGATCTCCACCTCCGGCCTGTCGCCGAAATCGAGCAACTGCACGATGCGCCCGTCATCATCCACCACCATGCCCGAAAAGCGGTCCACGCTTCCGTCGCGGCGAATGGAGATGCCGTCCGCATTGTCGAAATGCGTTTCGGCCAGGGCAGTGGCGGGAAGCAGCATCGCAAAGGCAACGCCTACCATCAGGCGCATGGTCATGCACTCACCTCCGGCAAATGGCGGATCAGGGCGGAGCTATCCTGCCGGTTTCCTCCCATCTCCTGTACCTTGGCATAGAAGCGGTCGACCAATTCGGTAACGGGAAGTTCCACGCCTGCACCTTCCGCTTCGGCCAAGGCGATGGCGAGGTCCTTGCGCATCCAGTCTATCGCGAAGCCGAAATCGAATTTGCCTGCGGCCATGGTCTTCCAGCGGTTTTCCATCTGCCAGCTTTGCGCTGCACCGCCGCTGATCGCCTCGAGCACCTTGTCCATGTCGAGGTGGCTGGCCTGTGCCAGCCTGACACCTTCCGAAAGGCCCGCCAAAACGCCCGCAATGCAGACCTGGTTAACCGCCTTGGTTGCCTGTCCTGCCCCAGATGTGCCGATATGAACAATTCTTGCGGCATAGGCCTGCATGATGGGGCCTGCCACTGCCATCGCCTTGTCAGACCCGCCGCACATGATCGACAGCGTGCCATTCTCGGCTCCGGCCTGCCCGCCCGATACGGGGGCGTCCACGGCCAATTTGCGCTTCTGTTCGGCCACCTCCGCAATGCGGCGGGAAATGGCCGGGCTGACAGTCGTGTGGTCAATGTACAGCGAACCGGGCTTCATCATGGCCAGCGCGCCGCTGTCGCCCAGCATGACTTCGGCCAGGTCATCGTCATTGCCGAGGCAGGAGAGGACGATATCCGCGCCTTGCACGGCTTCCTGTAACGAGAGGCCGATCCTTACTGGTAGCCCTTCACCGCGATATTTGTCGAACCAGGCCCCGGCGCGCGCTGCGGTGCGGTTCCATCCGGTGACTTTGTGACCCGCACGGGCGAGATGCGCAGCCATCGGCCCGCCCATCACGCCCAGGCCCAGAAAGGCGATATTCTTGGCATTGTTCATGCGCGCCTGACTGCCCGCTTGGCCCGCGCAAAGCAATCTTTGACAGTGGAAAGGCGCATGCAGGGTTTCCCTTGCGCAAAAATCTGCGATAGGCCCGCAGCATGACTGACGCCGGACTCTTGCAAGGGATGCTCGACATCGCCGATATCCGCGCCGCCGAAGAGCGGATCCGCGGCGCTGTCGTGCGCACGCCAACGCTGCACAGCAAGACCCTGTCGGCCATTACCGGCGCGGAAGTGTGGCTGAAGTTCGAGAACCAGCAGTATACCGCCGCCTACAAGGAGCGCGGCGCGCTCAATGCGCTGTTGCAGCTGACCGAGGAGCAGCGCGCGCGGGGCGTGATCGCGGCATCCGCCGGAAATCACAGCCAGGGCCTTTCCTATCATGGCACGCGGCTGGGCATTCCCGTCACCATCGTCATGCCGCGTACAACGCCCACGGTAAAAGTGATGCAGACCGAAAGCGTCGGCGGCAACGTGGTTCTGGAGGGCGAGAGTTTCGACGATGCGAGCGCCTATGCCCGCACGCTGGAGCGGGAGCGCGACCTGACCTTCGTCCATCCCTTCGATGATCCGCATGTGGCAGCCGGACAGGGTACTGTGGCGCTGGAAATGCTCGAGGATGTCCCCGATCTTGAAACCATCATTGTCCCGGTTGGCGGTGGCGGCCTGATCTCGGGCGTCGCCACGGCGGCCAAGGCGATCAATCCCAAGATCAAGATCATGGGCGTGCAGACGGCGGAGTTTCCTGCCTTCTACAATCTCTTCACGGGGCGCGACCTGCCGCAGGGCGGACCGACGCTGGCGGAAGGCATCGCGGTGAAGGAGCCGGGCGCATTTACCCGCCAGGTCATCATGGACATGGTTGACGACATGCGCGTGGTGAAGGAATCGGCAATCGAGGAGGCGATTTCGCTGCTGCTCGATATCGAGAAGACGGTGGTCGAAGGGGCCGGGGCCACCGGTCTTGCCACGCTGCTGCCCAAGAGCAATGGTGACAAGCGCGCGGAGTTCCGCGGCAAGAAGATCGGCATCATCCTGACCGGCGGCAATATCGAACAGCGCTTCCTGGCCAACGTGATCCTGCGAAACCTGGTGCGCAGCGGGCGCATCGGGCGGGTCAGCGTGCTGCTGGACGATCGAGCGGGAGCACTGTCGCGGATCGCGCAGATATTTACCGATTACAATGCCAATATCATCGAAGTCACGCACCAGCGCGTGTTCGGCAATCTGTCGGCCAAGAATATCCGCACCGACATCGAATATGAGGTGCGCGACCTGAAAGCGCGCGACAAGCTGCTGCAGGCCCTTGAAGAAGCAGGCTATCGTTTCGACGTCATCACCCTGCAGGGCAATGTCGGATCGCGCTTCAACCGCAGTTCCTGACCCGGGACTCCCGGAAACCAATGCTCCCCAAGTGACCCGTTTCGGGGCGATATGCCCCGAAACTTGTCGCATTTGTGCAAATTAACCCTGCCTTTGCCGCAATTTATGGTTAAGATTGTTTCAACAAGCGATTCCCCCTGCCATTGAAGGGGAGTCGCAAATTGGATCAACGCCCAGGAGAGAGGGAAGCGCACAAGTGACGGCTCCGGTCAGATTTCCGCGCTTTTTCGTGACGAGCCCCGCGCCGTGCCCCTATCTGCCGGGCAAGACGGAGCGCAAGGTCTTTACCGAGCTGAAGGGCCCGCATTCAGAGCAGCTCAATGATGCGCTCAGCCGCATCGGCTTCCGCCGCAGCCAGACAGTGGCCTATCGCCCTTCCTGTGTCGATTGCCGCGCCTGTGTTTCGGTTCGCGTGGTCGCCGGAGAGTTCAAGCCCTCTACTTCGCAGCGCAAGAACATGCATCGCAATAGTGACCTGATCGTCACCGAATGCCGACCCTGGGCTACTACCGAGCAATATGAGTTGCTGCAGAAATACCTCGCCAGCCGCCATCCGGGCGGGGGCATGGCCGCGATGGACGAGGTCGACTACGCCGACATGGTGGAACACACGGCGGTTTCCAGCTTCGTGATCGAATATCGCGAGCCTACCTTCGATGGCAGCCCCGGCCGGCTTGTCGCCGCCTGCCTCACCGATCGACAGGCGGATGGCTTGTCGATGATCTACAGCTTCTACGATCCCGATTATACCGATCGAACCGGGCTCGGGAACTTCGTTATCCTCGACCACATCCTCCGCACGGCCGAGGCGGGCCTGCCCTATGTCTATCTCGGCTATTGGGTAGAGGGTTCGCAGCGCATGCAATACAAGGTGCGCTACCGTCCGCTGGAAAAGCTCGGTCCTGAAGGCTGGAGTCGCATGGGGGCTGGTGAGCAGGCAAGCCATATCGCCGCAGTCACAGCACCCGAAACCAAGACCGCCGAAGCCGTCGAAGGCGGCACCAAGGACGGTATGCCCGGCGCGCAAGAGCGGTACAAGCTGGCCTAGCCCTGACGATAAAGCGCGGCTTCGGCCGTTCTCCTGCGTACCAATCCCTTCATTACCCGTCCCCCGGCATGGACCCAGCGATCGAATTCGCGTGCGGCTCCGGCATGATCGCCTGCGATATGCTTGCGGGTAAGCGTCGCCCTGCCGATCGCGCCGGTGTTGTAGTGGAAGCTGACCATGGCATCGAACTGGTTTGACGTTGTCGGAGCATCGCCGATGGCTTGTGCGACTTCGGACGCATAGCGCTTCAGGTCTTCGTCCAGCCGCGCATCGCATTGCTCCTGCGTCCACACGGTGCCGCGCGCGATGCCCGGTCCGGTTGCGCCCCAACCAATGGTCCAGGGATCGCTGCCCGTGCCGGGATCGGGGTAGGCTTCCACCAGACCGTCCGCACGCTTTCTGGCGCAGCCTTCGAATTGCCGGACCAGGGCGCGGCCTGCCTCGCCGAGCG
>JAHEBH010000068.1 GCA_024642335.1 Erythrobacter sp. | reverse complement strand
CCACCCAATAGCGGACATTGCGCTCTTCCTTCACAACCGCGAAAACTTCGCTTATCTGTAAGAATTGCCTTGTCCCGCCCTGCGTCCTCATGGCAAAAGGCCCGCAACGGATCAGAATCCGCGCCGGTTCAGGTCGCAGGCGCGCATGAGAGGAAAGGGATCACACCCATGGCAACCATCGTTGGCGGCGTCGCCACGTCGCATACCCCCACCATCGCCTTCGCCAAGGATGGCGGCAAGCAGGAAGACCCGGTGTGGAAGCCGATCTTCGAAGGTTATGAGCCGGTGCAGCAGTGGTTCCGTGAGAAAAAGCCCGATGTGCTGGTCTATATCTATAATGACCATATGACCTCCTTCTTCGACCATTACAGCCATTTCGCGCTGGGCGTGGGCGAGGAGTTCAAGGCAGCTGACGAAGGCGGCGGTCCGCGCGATATTCCTGCGATCAAGGGCGATCCGAAGTTTGCCGAACATGTCGCCCGCGTGATGGTCGCCAATGAGTTCGACCTGTCCTATTTCCAGGGCAAGGGGCTGGACCACGGCGCTTTCAGCCCGCTTTCGGTCATGGTCGATTACAATGACGATGGCTGGGCGGTTAAGCTGCTGCCCGTGGTTTGCGGCGTGCTCACCGTGCCGCTGCCCAGCGCGCGCCGGTTCTACAATTTCGGCAAGAGCCTGCGCCAGGCGATCCTGTCCTATCCCGAGGACATCAAGGTCGCCATCGCCGGTACCGGCGGCCTGTCGCACCAGGTCCACGGCGAAGGCTGCGGCTTCAACGATCCGGCATGGGATCACGAGTTCATGGAGCGTCTGGAAAAGGACCCCGAGGGCCTGCTCAACATGACCGTGGCCGAGCTCGCCAAAAAGGGCGGCTGGGAAGGCGCCGAGGTGGTGATGTGGCTGATGATGCGCGGCGCGCTGTCGGCCGATGTCGAGTGCATCCACAAGACTTATTTCCTGCCCTCCATGTGCCCCATCGCCACGATGATCATGGAAGAGCGCACCGTTGACGCTCCCGTGGAAGCGCCCGAATTGACCCGCGCCCGTGCGGATCGTGATTATGTCGGCGCGGAAGAGATGGAAGGCACCTATCCCTTCACCATCGAACGCGCGGTAAAGGGCTTCCGCCTCAACCATTTCCTCCATTCACTGACCCAGCCGGACATGCGCAAGCTGTTCCGCGAGGATGAGGAGGCCGCCTATGTGAAGGGCGGACTGACCGAGGAAGAGGCTGTGCTGGTCCGCAACCGCGACTGGATCGGCATGATCCATTACGGTGTGATCTTCTTCATGCTGGAGAAGCTCGGCGCGGTGACCGGTATCGGCAATATCGATATCTATGCCGCGATGAAGGGTATGAGCGTCCCCGAATTCCAGAAGACCCGCAACGCCCAGATCAATTACGGCGTGGCCGGCAAGGAAGACTGATCTGGAGATGGGCCCCGTCCAGGAGGCGGGGCTCTTCGGGCCTGGAGGCTCTTGAGCCTGAAGCTGTTCTCCCGGTGTTCGAAGGTTCCGGCAACCGGGCATGAGTCCCGTCGGCACTGGCGACTCGATCCTTAATCACAAATTCACCCTGTGATCCGTCAAACCATCGATGCAATGGTAAACACGTGAGCCTGCAACCCTCGGTTCTCCTGCCCGGGAACCCGAGATAACACCATGGGAATATGTTTTTTTCCTGCAGGCTTAGGTAGCGTTCACAGATTAACGTAATTCCCGCACCTTTGGCGTAAGTATTGCTCGATCTCTGGGGGGGGATTGAAAACAATATGGTCGCGCATAAACTGGCAAACTTTGAATGGCGTTTTCGCCGTACCGTGCTGTTGCCAGGCATGGTCATCCTTGCCGTGGCAGGTATATTGACCGCAGTCGGTCTTTTCAGGGCCTCTGAGGCAGTCGACAAGATTTCGCTCGATGCACAGACCTGGGAACCTTACCGCGCGATTGGCCGGGGCCTGGACAGCATGGCGCTTGCGCAAGAGACGGTCGGCATTTGCGATGTCTGCGAAGCCAAGACGGCCGGTCCCAATCCCGATGTAGAGTGGATCGACCGCAACATCGGGCGCAAGCTCGCCTATCTCTATCGTGCGCACGAAGTCTATGTCCTCAACAGTGCAGACGATCCGGTCTATGCGCTGGTGCGAGGCGCACAGATCGCTCCCGAGAAGTTCTCGGAGGTCCAGCCCGAAATCATGTATTTTGCCGATCTGGTGCGCGGTCGCAAAGTGCGCGCCAACGGCTTCAGCGACAGGCTGCCCGGCCAGCCCGTAACTCCCTTTACTGCGGTAACCACCAGCACAACTGCGATCCATGCGACCGAAGTCGCCAGGGTCCGCGGCCAGTTGGCGCTGGTCAGCGTTTTCCGGATGCGGCCGATTTCGCCCATCGAGGAGGCGGAGACCAGCCCACCCCTGCTGGTCGCCGTCCGTTATCTCGATGCAGCCTTCCTGGCCCTGGCGGTAACGCAAAACATGTTGATAGAGCCGCGCCTGTCGGATGATGGAATTGTGGCAGCGGGTGAAGTGGCGATGCCGCTGATGAACATGGAGCAGGAGACGCTTGGCTATTTCGTGCACAAGCCGATGTTGCCGGGTGCCTATCTGCTCGATGAGCTTTTGCCCATGGCCATTGCCGGCATGCTGATCGTCGCTGCGCTGCTGCTCACCATGTCCCTCAAGTTGCGGCACATGATGAAGGTGGAGCACAGGCAGATCGACGATCTTCGCCAGGCACACACCGAACTGTCGGCCAAGGAAGCGCAAGCGCATCATCTGGCCTACCACGACGTCCTGACCGGCCTGCCCAACAGGGGACTGTTCACCAATGAAGCGGACAAGGCCTTGGTTTTGGCCAAGGACGACAGGCCAGTATGCATCCTCCTGCTTGATCTCGACCGCTTCAAGTTCATCAATGACCGTTTCGGCCACCTTGCGGGCGACGCGCTGATCCGGGAGGTTGCCTCGCGGCTCACGGAGATCGTCAAACCCCCTTCCACCATTTCCAGGCTGGGTGGCGACGAGTTTGCCGTGATCCTCCATCCCGATGATCTCGTCGACGGGCCGGAGGGGATCCTGGAGGAGATAAAGTCGGCGTTGCGCCAGCCCTTCGATCTGTTCGGCAACCAGGCGCATGTGGGCGTCAGCATAGGCGTGGCCATGGCGCCGGAATGCGGGATCGACCGTACCGAACTGATGCGCAAGGCCGACATCGCGCTGTACCAGGCGAAGGATGCTGGGCGCGATTGCCATCGCTTCTTTACCGATGCGATGGACGAGTCTGTCCAGCTTCGCGCCATGATCGAGGCCGATTTACGGCGGGCGAGCATGACTTTCGAAGAGTTCAAAGTGGTCTACCAGCCGCAGATCTGCGCCAAGACAAACAAGATGGTTGGCTGCGAAGCTCTGTTGCGCTGGAACCATCCGATCCACGGCCAGGTCGTGCCGCAGATATTCATTCCCATCGCCGAAGAGGCAGGGCTTATCTCCGCACTGGGTGACTGGGTTGTCATGGATGCTTGCCGCCTGGCCAGACAGCGGCCCGATCTGTCGGTTGCAGTCAACCTGTCCCCTGCCCAGTTCCTTGAAGAGGGCTTTGCCGAGCGCCTGTCGGCCGATGTGCGCCGGATGGGCGTTAAGGAAAGCCAGATCGAGCTGGAAGTGACCGAAGGCGTGCTGCTCGACGATAGCGACAAGGTTCGCGGCGCCGTTCGTTCCTTGCGTGAACGCGGCTTCCGCATTGCGCTGGACGATTTCGGAACAGGCTATTCAAGCCTCAGCTATCTGCGCAAGTTCGAAGTCGACAAGATCAAGATCGACAAGAGCTTTGTGCAGAGCCTGGGCCATAGCGAGGATGCGGACGCGATTGTCACTGCAGTCGTCACGCTGGCACATGCCATGGGCCTCGCGATCACTGCTGAAGGCGTCGAGGAGGCGCAACAGGAGAAATTCCTGCGCAAGGCCGGTTGCACCGAACTGCAGGGCTTCCTGTTCTCCGAAGGCGTCCCGGCTAACGAGATAGTTTCAGGTGCCGTGGAAAGCGCCGCACTCCGGGATACGGAAGCGGGCAGCTATTCTGCGGGCGACCCGGCTGGCGAGAACAGGCGTTTCGCGGCCTGAGGAAAGGTCCTTCTTCGTCAAACCTTCTCGATTAGAGACCTGGCAATCGGTTCGACGCTGCCGAGACCGAAAAGCAGCCTCCCCGCCATCAGAGATGCGAGAAGGAACAGCAAGAACAACCACATCGCCAGGATTCCGCCGGTCATGCGCCAGTTCTTGGGAGGCAGGCCCTGCAGCAGGAAGGTGGCAATGCCCGCCACATTCACGCAAACGAGGTTGATGGCGAAGAGAAACAGCGCATTGGCGCTCGCGGCTGGATACCCTGCGCCCAGATAGATGCCGCAGGCCGCCAGGGGCGGGACCAGCGCAACGGCGATCATCACGCCGACCAGCGTCAGCGATGCCGCGCGGCTGAAGGCAAGAACGCCCGCACCACCGCAAGCCAGCGCCAGTGCGATGTCGCCCGGCTGGACCATGGTGCGATTGCGCAGTTCCGGCGTCAGCGGGTCGATTGCCACCGACAGGCCGATGCCAATCCCGGCAAGAATGGCCAGGATAGAGCCGATGGCAAGGACCAGCGCCGCCCTCTGCCCCAATGCGCGGTTGCCCACCGTGGCGGCCAAGGCGATGCCCATTGTCGGCCCGAGCAGCGGGGCAATGATCATTGCACCGATCACGACTGCCACCTGGCCGCTGCGCATGCCAAGGCCTGCAATCACGGAAGAGAGGATGACGGTGAGCAGATAGCTGGGCTTGAGGTGCACGCTCTCCTCGATGTCGTCATAGAGCTCGTCTGTACTAACCCGGTCGCGGGTAAAGAAGCGTTCGAGCCGTGTGGGCGGGGGGACGCCAGCCTCTGCAAGCTCGGTCTCTGGCGTTTCCTCCAAAGGGGGCACGATCGCCTCCAACAGGCCGACATAGGCCGTGAACCCTTCCGTCCCGGTGAAGGCCGCCTCCAGATCTTGCAACAGCCGCTCGGTATAGCGCAGCTGCACCAGGCAGCTGTATTTTTCCAGCCCGCCGGGAACCGCCTCCCGCCAATAACGGCGGCAGTGCCGGGGCAGGATCTGTTCGATCCGGTCCACCTGAGTATCGGGCACGATGGCCACGACGAGCCGTGCGGTCATGGGCTTCCCCTATGATTTGGTAGCTAGAATAGTGATCGCCGCGGCGCTGTCCATTGACCCTTCGTAAAGCCTGGATCTGCCGCGACCGTTTGATGCGGCGCAAAGATAGTATGTGGCACGTACAATATTCCCGAGCCTACCAGAGACGAATCGCGGCCTGCAGGTGAATGGTCCCTGCGCCCGAAGGGAGAGCAGTCATGGCAGAGATTATTGGCGGCTTCGCCGTATCGCACACACCCACCATCGCCTTCGCGCAAGACGCGGGCAAGCAGGATGACCCGGTGTGGAAGCCGATCTTCGACGGGTTCCAGCCCGTGAAGGACTGGCTGGCGGAGAAGAAGCCTGACGTGATCATCTACGTTTACAATGATCACATGACTTCCTTCTGGATGCGGCATTATTCGCATTTCGCCATCGGTATCGGTGATGAATATGCGGCGGCGGACGAAGGCGGCGGTCCGCGCAAGATCCCGCCGATCAAGGGCGACCCCGATTTCGCCCAGCACCTCGCCTTCGGCATGGTCGCGGATGATTTCGACCTGTCCTACTGGCAGGGCATGGGGCTCGATCACGGCGCCTTCTCACCGCTGTCCGTCCTGCTGCCGCATAGCGATGAGGAAGGCTGGCCGTGCAAGATCGTGCCGCTGCAATGCGGCGTACTCGAACTGCCGATCCCCAAGGCGCGGCGCTTCTGGAACTTCGGTCGCTCGCTGCGCCGGGCGATCCAGAACTACCCGGCCGATATCAAGGTGGCAATCGCGGGAACCGGCGGCCTCTCGCATCAGGTGCATGGCGAACGCTGCGGTTTCAACAATGTCGAATGGGACCATGAGTTCATGGACCGGCTCGCCAATGATCCCGAAGGCCTGCTCGATATCCCGGTTGGCAAGCTGGTCGAACTGGGCGGCATGGAAGGCGCCGAAATCGTCATGTGGATGCTGATGCGTGGCGCGTTGGCACCCAGGGTCAACGAACTGCACCGCAGCTTCTTCCTGCCATCCATGACCTCCATCGCCTCGATGGTGTTCGAGGATGCGGAGCCCGACCCGAGCCCCGAGAGCAAGGAAGAATACGCCAAGCGCATCTATTGGGATGTCGAGCCCGCGCTGGGACTGGAGGGAACCTATCCCTTCACCATCACCCGCAGCGCCAAGGCGTGGCGGATCAACAACTTCCTTCACACGATCGTGGAGCCGGAGTTCCGCGAGCGGTTCAAGACCGACTTCGAGGCGCTGGCAGACGAATATGCACTGACCGAGGAAGAGAAGGCCATGATCCGCGAGCTCGATTGGATCGGCATGATCCATTACGGCGTGATCTTCTTCAACCTCGAGAAGCTCGCGCCCGTCGTGGGTCTTGGAAATATTGACGTCTATGCCGCGATGAAGGGCATGAGCGTTCCCGACTTCCAGAAGACCCGCAACGCCGCGATCAATTACTCGGTTGAGGCCGAACCCGCCGGTTGAACCGCCTCGAGGGCACGGTCGCGCAAGACCTTCGGGTCATGCGCGACCCCGTCGCTCAGCACGAGGCTGGCATCGGCGAGATTGGCGAAATCCTCCAGCGGATTGCTGCCGGTAAAGAGGATATCTGCCTCATAGCCGGGGGCAATGCGTCCAGTGCGGTCATCAATGCCGAGCTGCATGGCGCCCTCGATCGTTGCCATGCGCAGCACCGCCCATGAGGGGATGCCCGCTTGGGCGAAGAGCTCCATTTCGCGCGACACGCTGATGCCGGGGGCGACGAAGGGATTGGCAAGGTCTGTGCCGATCGTCATTGGAATGCCCGCATCATAGACGCGTTTCGTCAGTTCCAGCACGCGCGGCCACACCGCTTGCGCGCGGGCATAGTCGGCGGGCTGCCAGCCGAGGTCGAAACGAAATAACGTGCGCCAGTTCGTCACCATGTCGGGATGGGCCAAACCGATATCACGCTCGGCGATTTCCGGCGTGTTGCCAAAGAAGGCAGGGTAGAACGCGATCAGTGTCGGATCGACATGCACCTGTCGTTCCGCCAGCGTTTCCAGCATTTGCTGCATTTCCGGGCTGTCGAAATCGGCCTGCTCATACCATTCGAAGAAGGCAAAGCTGCCGGGCCTGCGCGATGCCAGATAGGCCTCTCGCCGGTCGGCAGGGATAAGGTCGGGGCTGATGGGCATGAGGTGAAGCAGGGAATCGACTCCCAGCTGCGCCGTGCGGGTCCAGCTGACGTCCGACAGGTGGGCGATGGCGGGCAGGTCGTGCGCATGGGCAGCCTCGATACCCTTGGCGACTTCCTCTTCCGGCAGTTGTTCATAGAGCTTGATGAAATCGGCGCCTTCGCCCGCCTGCCGGGCAACGATCTCCTCCATCGTCCCGTCCTTGCCCACATCGACCATCGGGCCATCGGTTTCGATCGGGAGAATGTTGATGACCTCGGCGGCGTGGAAGGCTTCCGGCCCTTCCAGGTCGCCGCTGGCGACCATGTTCGAATAGCTGCGGTTGTGCGCCATGTCGCCCGCAGGATTGCGGATGGTGGTGACCCCGAAGGACAGCAGCATGCGAGCTCGGAAGGCGGTGATATCGGGCCGTTCATGGATGATCATTGCCGGCGCGCCTTCGCGCATTTCCACCCCCACCGGCCCCCAGGTGACATGGGCATGCATGTCGATCAGGCCCGGCATTGCGAACTCGCCGCCGCGATCAACCAGTTTGGCGTCGGTGGTATCCGCAGGCAGGCCCTGACCGGTGGCCGTGATCTTGCCGTTCTCGACCACAATATAGCTGTCTGGAGTGACGTTCTCCGCTTCCGGATCGACAATCGCGACTGTGTGGTAGATTACCCGTTCGCCCTCCGATGCGAGCGCGGGGCTTGCGTAAAGGCTGGAACAGGCAAGCAGAACGGCAGGTACGAAACGGCGCATATGGCATCCCTTCTTCTTTGAGCGATGTCAGTCAGTCCCGCGGCTGCGGAAGTACTTACATTTTCTTGCCGGTTGTTGTTGGGAAGCAGATATGCTGCCGTTCAGAGCGGGGCCATTCCCAGCACCAGCGCGGGGTTGCGCTTGAACATCATGTCGAGCTCGTCCTCGTTAAAGCCTGCTTCGCGCAGGATATTGGCCGCCAGCACGATCGCATCGGCATGGTTGGGCGTGCCGACAAGCCCGCTGTCGGAAGAGATAATGCAGTGCTCCGGCCCCAGTGCGCGGATCATGGCGATCTTCGCGGCCCTGCCGGTTTCGGAATAGAGCGTGTTGGCGACAACCTCTGCATAGCCGCCCATCGCCACTGCCTCTTGCAGCTGTTCGATACTGGGGTCGGTATATTGCGGGCCGAGACCGGGATGGGTCACGATGATCCTGGTGATTCCGCGCTCCCTGGCTGCGCGCATGATCTGCAGCATTTCTGCTGCGTTCACATGGCCGGTGGCCAGTGTCAGATCGTAATGGGCGATCAGGTCCAGCACCTCGAGAACCTGCGGCAGAAGAACGCCGTCCTGCGAAACGCGAACATAGGGCCGCGCATCGCCATTGACCTTCACCTCATGCTCTGAATCATGCGTGGGCATCCACACGACCTTGCCGAAATGCCCGTCGATCTCGGCAAAGGCGCGCACCGCCATGGGATTGATGCCGCCGACGCTGGCATTGAGCGACAGGCTGCCGAAGACTTCCAACTGCGGCGCGGCATAGCGGCGGGCGAGATTGGCCGCGGTTGCGCTCTCGGTCCAGTGGCTCTTGATCACTATTCCCCGCATGCCGCGTTCCTGTGCCCGCGCGGCGATCTCGAACACGTCCCACTGCCGGTTATAGGTATCCGGCCCGAAATGCGCGTGAATGTCGATCGCTCCATCGAGGATGCGATCCTGCAGATGCTGGTCTTGCGACGGGGCAGGGTTGTAGCGCGCAAAGGCCGCCCAGGCGTTGACAGTGGTATCGGGGGTCGGGCGGATCACCGAGGGGATGGCATCGGGTGCCCAGGTCACCTCTTGCGTGTCGGCCTGCTGCGCCGTGAGCGAGGAGGGAGCGATGGCCGTCATCAAACCAGCCAGCAGAACGCGCGCAAAAATTTCCTTCATCACAATCCCTTCTCTCCCATTCGCATCCGGAGATTATCGTTTGTTGGGGTTGGGTCAATCACCGCGATGTAAGAAATATTTGACAGTTAAGAATCTTTGACTATGTAAAAAATATCAGACATAAAGTCATGGAGAGTTGAAATGTCATTCCGAGAGAAATCTGCCTGGGGCATGGGTACCCTTATGGTGGTCACTGGCCTGCTGTGGGTATTGCACATGGATTGGGCGTTCAGTGACGATCACGTGCATGTCTTCGAGATTGCGCATTTCTTTGTCGCGGTGATCATCCTTTCCATCATCATCCAGGCTGTGCTGGCGGTCACCAATCGAGGCGAGGCGCGCAAGCCGGCCGACGAGCGGGAACGGTTGGCGATCTGGCGCGCAGGCCATTGGGCAGGGAGTGTCCTGGCTGTGGGCGTGATCCTGTCCGCACTTGTCTACGGCCTGCACGGCGGAGGAGCGAGCAATCTGTTCAACGGCGTGGTTGCATCGCTGATCGTGGCGCAGTTCGCGCAATATGCTTTCCAGATCTACTTCCTGCGCAAGGGGATGTGAGCCATGGGCAAGGCACCCCCGATTACCAACCGCGTGAAGCAACTGCGCGAGGAGCATGACGGCATGAGCCAGCAGGCGCTGGCCGATGCCATCGGCGTGACCCGCCAGACGGTGATCGCCATCGAACAGGGCAAATATTCGCCCAGCCTCGAAAGCGCCTTTCGCATTTCGCGCGTCTTCGGCGTGGGCGTGGAGGATGTGTTCGGCTGGGAGGGGTGAGGGACGCGAGCCCCCCCGAAGGCGGGGGCCTCCGTCGGGCAAGCGCTATTCTGCCTGAGGTTCCCGCCTGCGCGGGGACTCACTCCTTGCCGGGCGCCCAGTCGGGATCGGCGAGCGTGAAGCCGGCAAAGTCGAAACCGGGCGCAACCACGCAGGACACCAGCACATAGCCATGCTCGCCCCCTTGGGCGGACTTGGCGCTCTGCCATTCACCGGGCGGGACGACGTGCTGCAGGCGCTGTCCCGATGCCATGTCCGGACCCAAGGTAACGCCGCAAACGGGGCCATCGTTACCTGGAGCAAGCCACAGGTCGAGCGGATCGCCTGCATGCCACAGCCAGATCTCCGCCGCATCGACCTTGTGCCAATGCGATTTCTGCCCCGCTTCGAGCAGGAAATGGATCGATGTCGCCGTCGCGCGCCCATCCGCGCCAGCCTCTCCGCGCCACAACTCGCGATACCACCCGCCCTCGGGATGGGG
>JAHEBH010000103.1 GCA_024642335.1 Erythrobacter sp. | reverse complement strand
GGCCCCGTGGCGCTGGTGCTGGGTGCAGAAGGCGAAGGGATGCGGCACAACGTGACCCAGCATTGCGACGCATTGTGCCGCTTGCCGATCAGCCCGAACATGGAAAGCCTCAACGTCTCCAACGCCGGAGCCATTGCGCTCTACGCCATTGCGACGCGCAAGCAGCCGGACTGAGCCAATGGCCAAATCCGAGGGGCGCCAAACGGAAAGGGCCGCCCCGCAGGACGGCCCTTCATGCCCCTGCCCCCGCGATCCATCGGGGGGCTGGACTGAACCCTAGTTCACCGCGTCCTTCAGGCCCTTGCCGGCCTTGAACTTCGGCTGCGTCGATGCCTTGATTTGCATCGGAGCACCGGTTCGCGGATTACGCCCGGTCGAGGCCTTACGCCGTGCCACGGAGAAAGTGCCGAAGCCGACCAGGCGCACTTCGTCACCCTTGGACAGCGTCGCCGTGATGGTATCGAATACTGCTTCCACCGCCTTGGTGGCATCGTTGCGGGACAGCCCACTGGAGTCCGCGACCGCGCCAATTAGTTCGTTCTTGTTCATTGTTTTCTGAACCCCCTCAACCTGTGAGCCCGCGGCGGGTACGATGACTCGCCCGGCGATTGCGCGAATTGAGCGAGTTTTCCGGACGCTGTCAAAGGCAAAGCCGCCCAGCCGCTAGGATTTTTGAGGCAGGACGAAGCTTTATCTCGGAATCGGACAGTTTTGTTTCGCAGTTATCCGAATAGACAGCGTGAATGTCGCATATTTACAATTGCGGATGTGACAGGGATTTGACCTAGTGCGCCGTGGTCGACGGCGGCGGATCGCCTGCGCCCGGCCCTTGCGGCTGACTGGCCAGGTCGTCAGCCTCGGTCCACTCGATCGCGGCGGGCATCGATGTCAGAGCCACTTCCAGCACCTGGTCGACATGGCTGACGGGGATGATTTCCAGCCCTTCCTTCACGTTGTCGGGAATTTCCGCGAGGTCCTTCTCGTTCTCTTCGGGAATGAGCACGGTCTTGATGCCCCCACGAAGGGCTGCGAGCAGTTTCTCCTTCAGCCCGCCGATCGGCAGCACGCGGCCGCGCAGGGTAACCTCGCCCGTCATGGCTACATCGGGCCGCACGGCAACGCCGGTCAGGGTCGAGACGATCGATGTGACCATGCCGATACCGGCACTGGGGCCGTCCTTGGGCACGGCGCCTTCGGGAAGGTGGATGTGCACGTTCTTGCGCTGGAAGATCGACGGCTTGATGCCATAGGCCGGCGCGCGCGCCTTCACGAAACTGAAGGCGGCAGCGATGGATTCGTTCATCACTTCGCCCAGCTTGCCCGTGGTCTTCACCTCGCCCTTGCCCGGGGTGGTGACGCTTTCGATGGTGAGCAGCTCGCCGCCTACCGACGTCCAGGCGAGGCCGGTGACGGCACCGACCTGCGGCTCCGCTTCGGATTCGCCGTGCTTGAACTTGCGCACTCCGGCAAAGTCGCCGAGGTTTTCCGGCGTGATCGTCACGCTCTCGGTCTTCTTCTCGAGTATCTTGCGCAATGACTTTCGCGCCAGGTTGGCGATCTCGCGTTCCAGCGTACGCACGCCCGCCTCGCGGGTGTAGTAGCGGATGAGGTCGCGCAACCCTCCCTCGGTCAGCGTGAACTCGCCTTCCTTCAGGCCGTGATCTTCCACCTGCTTGGCGATCAGGTGACGCTGGGCGATCTCGACCTTCTCGTCCTCCGTGTAACCTTCCAGCCGGATGATCTCCATCCGGTCGAGCAGCGGCTGCGGCAGGTTGAGGCTGTTGGCGGTGGTGACGAACATGATGTCCGACAGGTCGATATCCAGCTCCAGGTAGTGATCCTGAAACTTGTTGTTCTGTTCGGGGTCGAGCACCTCCAGCAGCGCCGATGCCGGATCGCCGCGGAAATCCTGTCCCAGCTTGTCGATCTCGTCGAGCAGGAACAGCGGGTTCGAAGTGCCGGCCTTCTTCAGGTTGGAGACGATCTTGCCCGGCATCGAGCCGATATAGGTGCGGCGGTGGCCGCGGATTTCGGCCTCGTCCCGCACGCCGCCCAGCGACTGGCGGATGAACTCGCGCCCGGTCGCCCGGGCAATCGACTTGCCAAGGCTGGTCTTGCCCACGCCCGGCGGGCCAACGAGGCACAGGATCGGCCCCTTCAGCTTGTTGGTGCGCGCCTGCACGGCGAGGTATTCGACGATCCGGTCCTTGACCTTCTCCAGCGCATAGTGATCCGCGTCGAGGATCTCCTGCGCCTTGCCGATGTCCTTCTTGATCTTGCTCTTCTTGCCCCAGGGCAGGCCCAGCAGCACGTCGAGGTAGTTGCGCACAACGGTCGCCTCGGCGCTCATCGGCTGCATGTTGCGCAGCTTCTTCAGCTCGCTTTCGGCCTTGGCCTTGGCTTCCTTGGAAAGCTTGGTTTCCTCGATCTTGCGGGCCAGTTCGGCAAGCTCGTCGCCGCCTTCGCCGTCGTCACCGCCCAGCTCGGTCTGGATCGCCTTGAGCTGTTCGTTGAGGTAGTATTCGCGCTGGGTCTTTTCCATCTGCCGCTTCACGCGGCCGCGGATCTTCTTTTCGACCTGCAGGACGGAAAGTTCGCCCTCCATCACCGAATAGACCATTTCGAGGCGCTTTAGCGCATCGCCTTCGGCCAGCAATTGCTGCTTGGTATCGACCTTGGCAGCGAGGTTGGCAGCGATGGCATCGGCCAGCTGTCCGGCATCGTCGATCCCGCCCAGCTCGTCCTCGAGCTCGTCCGAGCCCTTCTTGTTCGACTTGTTGTACTCGTTAAACTGGCCCAGCGCCGAGCGCATCATCGCCGCGACTTCGTTGCCGCTGGCGGTGACTTCGGCGACT
>JAHEBH010000067.1 GCA_024642335.1 Erythrobacter sp. | reverse complement strand
GACGCTCGGACAGGCCCACGTTGTAGGTCGCCGAGCCCGAACGGTCAGCGTGGCCAGCCAACATGATCGCGGCCGATCCGCAATCACCATAGGCGGTGATAGCCGAATCCAGAACCGTACCAGCCTCTGCCGTGATGTCCGACGCATCCCAATCGAAGAACACGATATAGGGGCCTTCGTTACACACAGCCCGAGGAGGCGGAGGCGGAGGCGGCGGAGGCGGCGGCGGAGGCGGCGGCGGAGGCGGAGGCGGCGGAGGCGGAGGCGGCGGAGGCGGCGGTGCCGGCTCAGAGCCACCGAAGTTGAGGATCACGCTTGCCAGCGCCGAATGCGTCTGCATGTCGAATACCGCAGCACGCCCGCTGCTGTCGTTCATATCGAAGCGCTCGGTGTTGAGGTAGCGGTACTTCAGACCCACATCGATGTTCTTGCTCACCGGCACACGCAGTGCAGCAATTGCCTGCCATGCCCAGTTGTGATCGTGATCATCGATAAAGGAGACGCCATTCGCGCTTGTGTCAAAGCTGCCCCAGACATGGCCGAAGCCGCCACCGATTGAGAAACCGATGCCATCATCGCCACCAAAATCCAGCAGGGCATTTGCCATTATCGAAGTCAGGCGGTGCTCACCGGCGGCATCAAGGCCCCCGATAGGATTGGTCGGGCCGGCGCCCGGAACACCGAGCGCACCGGCACCAAAAAACTCGGCACCAAACTCCTTGTATGCGCCTTCGAGTTCTGTCCGGACAATTCCCCAGTCGTAACCCAGCGTTCCGGCGATTTCCTGGCCGGTCTTGCTTTCGACAAGGACCGAATCCGTGACGCCATTGATGTCGACATCATATTCATTCGGGAATACCAGGCCGGCGTCAAGACCGACATATCCCTGACCGTCCCGTGCCATTGCAGGCGCCGAAATTGCGGCGGCTGCAACACCAAGACATAGCGCAATCTTTCGCATGTTTTGTTTCCTCTTTGAACCTACGCCGATTCTCATAGTTGCAGTCGGTACCTCTGACAACAGCAACCAGACAATCCGGCACTCAATTTGCGCGCGAAGCGGGCTTCGCCGCGCCCGATCACCTATGTCGGACAGGTTGTCAGTACTTGTAACTATGCTTCAGACAGGCGATATTTCGCTTGTCTCCTCGCAATTCAACAATAGGTGTTGCAATATGGGCACAGGTCCGAGGCGTAAATATTGAAACCGGAACTTTCGCCATTCGTGGGCAGCACCTGATTGCCCAACGGGCGGTCAGAGCGCCAGTTCCCCTGTCTCGCCGGTACGAATGCGTACGGCTTCGGGCAGATCGAGCACGAAGATCTTGCCATCGCCGATCGTGCCGGTCCCGGCTGTGTTGCGGATGGTCTCCACGATCTGCGGTGCCAGCTGATCCGTCGCCGCAATTTCCAGGCGCACCTTTGGCAGCATGTTCACGGCATATTCCGCGCCGCGATAGATCTCCGTCTGCCCCTTCTGGCGGCCGAAACCCTTCGCTTCGGTTGCGGTGAGTCCTGCAACACCAATTGCCGAGAGCGCCTCGCGCACCTCTTCCAGCTTGAATGGCTTGATCACGGCAATCACCAACTTCATCGCATCCCCCTGTCCGGTACTGCCGAATGCCCGATCCGGCGTGTCCTTGTCGGCCTATATAATGGACGCCGCCAACCTTCTGGCAACAAAAAAGGGCCGGAGCGATATGCTCCGGCCCCTAGTTGTACGTTCGCAGGAGGAACGATGTGAGGCGAGGGTTGGGGGGAGAGAGGAGACCCAGCCCCCGCCAATCTGTTGATCAGTTGTAGGCGCGTTCGCCGTGTTCGCTGATGTCGAGGCCGCTGACTTCGGTCTCTGCGTCGACCCGCAGACCAATCGTGTACTTGACGATCAGGCCAACGATGGCAGTGCCGATGGCAGCCCACAGGATCGCCACCACAACAGCGATGATCTGGATCTGGACCTGCGCCATCATGCTCTCTGCCGACCCATTGCCCGGGCCGTTGAACAGCGTGTTGACGAAACCGGTGCCCACGGCGCCGATGATGCCGCCGATGCCGTGGATGCCGAAAGCGTCGAGGCTGTCGTCATAGCCCAGCTTCGGCTTGAGCTTGGCAACCGCGAAGTAGCAGACCAGCGAAGCGACGATACCCAGGACAACCGCACCGAACGGGCCGGAGTTACCGGCTGCCGGAGTAACGGCGACGAGGCCGGCGATGATGCCCGAGCAGAAGCCCAGGGCCGAACCCTTGTGGCCCATCAGCTTTTCGACGACCATCCAGGCCAGGCCGCCGGCAGCGGTGGCAACGAAGGTGTTGATCATCGCGAGACCGGCGAAGCCGTCGGCTTCCAGTTCCGAACCGGCGTTGAAGCCGAACCAGCCCACCCACAGCAGGCCGGTGCCGACCATGGTCAGCGTCATGCTGTGCGGCGGCATCTGCTCTGTCGGATAGCCCTTGCGCTTGCCCAGCAGGTAGGCGAGCACAAGACCGGATACACCGGCATTGATGTGCACCACGGTACCGCCGGCGAAGTCCAGCGCGCCCATGTCGAACAGCAGGCCACCGCCCGCCCACACCATGTGCGCGATCGGGAAGTAGACAACCGTCAGCCACAGGACCGTGAACAGCATGGTCGCCGAGAACTTCATGCGCTCCGCCGTGGCGCCCAGCACCAGGGCAGCGGTAATTGCAGCAAAGGTCATCTGGAAGCTGACGAAGACATATTCGGAAATAACCTCATCCGAGAAAGTCGCGGCGGTGGTGTCCGGCGTGACCGAGGAGAGGAAGTAGGAGCCGGTGCTGACGAACTGGCTGAGGCCCTCGACAGTGGCGGGACCGAAGGCCATCGAATAGCCCCACATGATCCACACCAGCATGGCCAGCGCCGCGGTGGCGCCGATCTGGGTCATTGTGGACAGCATGTTCTTGGAACGGGTCAGGCCGCCGTAGAACAGGGCCAGGCCCGGGATGATCATCAGCAGGACCAGGATAGTCGAGGTCATCATCCAGGCATTGTTGCCCGGATTGGGGACCGCGGGAGCGGCTTCGGCCACTTCCTGCGCGAGAGCCGGCATCGCGCCGGCGGCGAGGGCCACAAGGCCAGCCACGCCATATTTCAAAATTGTGTTCATCTCAGTGATCCCCTGCTTACAGCGCGGTTTCATTGGTTTCGCCGGTGCGGATCCGCGTGGTCGACTCAAGGTCGAGAACGAAGATCTTGCCGTCGCCAATGCTCTCGGTGCTGGCGGTTTGCTGGATGGTTTCGACAACCTTCGGCATGAGCTCGTCGCTGGTGGCGATCTCGAGCTTCACCTTGGGGAGCATGTTCACCGAATATTCGGCACCGCGATAGATCTCGGTCTGTCCCTTCTGGCGGCCAAAGCCTTTGACTTCGGACACGGTCATACCCGCGACGCCCAGTCCGCCGAGCGCTTCACGCACCTCGTCGAGCTTGAACGGTTTGATAATGGCGATGATGAACTTCATCACTGACCCCTTTTGCTTACCGGAGACGGTCCCGGCCATGAGAGGTCAATGCAAAGCCCGTGCCAGTTCGGGAATCCGAGGGGTTTACCTTCCGGCAATATTTTTCGCAGCGCCCGGCCGGGCACCCGCCAGCCCGAATCTTGAGCATCTGCCTATTTTTTAGGCACCAAGCTCCAGCATTGCCCTTACCGGCAAGTGGTCGGACGCGCTCACCGCCAGGGCGCTGTGGTAGACGCTGGTTTCCGCGCAGCGCCAGTGGGGCGAGTGGACGATGCGGTCGAGCGGGGCGAGCGGGCGGCTGCCGGGAAAGGAGCGGCCGGGTGCGAGCACTGTCCAGTCCTCGCCGAAGGCGCGCAGGGCTCCGCCGCGGGGAGACCATTCGTTGAGATCGCCCATGATCACCGCCGGGCTATCGCCATTGCGCATGACGGAGCAGACCATCTCGATCTGCTTGCGACGCAACAGGCCCGACAGGTCGAGATGCATGCCCACCACATCGAATTCGCGCCCCTGCTTGCTGAAACGCGCATGGATCGCCCCGCGCGGCTCGAGCGAGGGGAGGTGGATCGGCGCGGCATCGACGATGGCGATATCCTTGCGCACCAGCAGCGCATTGCCATGCCAGCCCATACTGCGCGGGCGCATGGAGAGCGGAACCAGGTTCCAGTGCGATTCGTCGAGCAGGCTGCGCGGCAGGACAGAGGCGCGCTGGCCAAAGCGCCGGTCTACCTCCTGCAGCGCGATGACATCGGCATCCACTTCGTGCAGCACACGGATGATCCGATCGGCATCGCGCTTGCCGTCAAGCCCGACGCCCTTGTGGATGTTATAGCTGGCAAAGCTCAGATGCATGGCGTTTCCGGTCAGGACGAGAAGTCGGGCATTTCGCCTGCGATATAGCGATCGGTTGTTCGCGCGGGCAGGCCATCGATGCTTTCCCGGCGGCGCCTGTACTTCCCCGCCCATTCGACCGGGTCGGCCTGCGCATGGTGCTTGACCAGCGTCGGCCTCTCGCGTTCGAGGCTCATCAGCGGCACGCCATAGCCGCAGGAGGTCTGCACGCTTTCCACCCTGATATCGAAGATCTGCCGTGTGCCGGGCAGCAGGGTGAAATGCGCGGCCAGTTCTTCCCAGCCGCGCTCCCACGGCAACACAGGCTCACCCCGGCCGTAGATGCGCAGGATCTGTGCCGGTTGCCGGAAATTGCAGAACATCAGCGTGATGCGGCCATCGGCGAGCAGGTGGGCATTGGTCTCGTTCCCCGAACCGCCAAGGTCGAGATAGGCGACGCGATCGGGTGCCAGCACGCGGAAGGCATCATAGCCCTTGGGGCTGAGGTTGATCCGCGCGCCCTCCGCCGCGGTGGCTACGAAAAAGATGGGCTGGGCGGCGATCATCGCCTCATGTTCGGGCAGCAACTTGTCGAAGAAATCGGCCATGCGCGTTACCTATGGCGCGGTCGACGCCTTGTCACCTCTCCTTGGTGGCGGAGAAGGTAAGGTCCGGGTTCTTTTCCTGCTGGTAGTTCACGTCCCAGGGGCTCCTGGCCATGAAGACAATGTCCCCGTCGCGGTCCTTGGCGAGGTTGGCGCGGTTGAATTCCTCGAAGCTCTTGATCGCGGCCGCATCGCCCTTGATCCAGCGCGCGGTGGCGAAGGGCGATGCCTCCAGCCCGGCCTCCACCTTGTATTCGGCCTCCAGCCGCGAGATCAGCACTTCAAGCTGCAATTGCCCGACCACGCCGATGATCCACTGCGCGCCAATCTCCGGGTAGAAGACCTGGATCACGCCCTCTTCGGACAGATCGTCCAGCGCCTTGCGGAGTTGCTTGGTCTTGGTCGGGTCCCTGAGCTGGATGCGGCGCAGGATTTCCGGCGCGAAATTCGGCAGGCCGGTGAAACGCACATTGTTCTTCTCGGACAGAGTATCACCCACGCGCAGCGTGCCATGGTTGGGAATGCCGATGATGTCGCCCGCCTCCGCCGTGTCGGCAATCTCGCGGTCCTGCGCGAAAAACAGGATTGGCGAATGGATGGCGATCGGCTTGCCAAGGCCCGATGGTATCAGCTTCATGCCGCGTTTGAACGTGCCCGAAACCTGCCGCATGAAGGCGATGCGATCGCGGTGGTTGGGGTCCATATTGGCCTGCACCTTGAAGATGAAGCCGGTTACCTCGTCACGCTCGGGGCTGACCTCGCCTTGTTCGCTCGGCTGCGGGCGCGGCGTGGGCGCATAGGTGGCGATGGCATTCACGATCTCTTCAACGCCGAAGTTCTTGAGCGCCGATCCGAAATAGACCGGCGTCAGGTCGCCATGGCGATAGGCTTCGAGGTCGAAGGGGGCATAGCCCTCGCGCGCCAGCACGCCTTGCTCGGTGATGCGGGCAAGGCCATCGGCAGAAAGATGCTCTGCCAGAACCGGATCGTCCGGGCCGCTAGTCTTGATTGTCTTGCCGAGGAATTCCTTGCTGCCGCCTTCGGGCAGGTGGAGGTCCCCCGTCTCGAAATCATAGACGCCTTCGAACAGCCCGCCCATGCCCACCGGCCAGCTCATCGGCGACACATCGAGTGCCAGCTTGTCGGCGATCTCGTCGAGCAATTCGTAGGGATCGCGGCCTTCGCGGTCGATCTTGTTGATCAGCGTGATGATCGGCACCGAACGCAGGCGGCAAACCTCGAACAGCTTGAGCGTCTGCGGCTCGATACCGGCGGCGGCGTCGAGCACCATGATCGCCGAGTCCACCGCAGTCAGCGTACGATAGGTATCCTCGGAGAAGTCCTCGTGCCCCGGCGTATCGAGCAGGTTGAAGGTGATGCCATCTTTCTCGAAAGTCATCACGGATGAAGTCACGGAGATACCGCGCTGCTGCTCGATCTTCATCCAGTCGGACCGCGCACGCCGCGCCTGCCCGCGCGCCTTGACCTCGCCCGCAAGATGGATCGCGCCGCCCTGCAGCAGCAGCTTTTCGGTCAGCGTGGTCTTACCCGCGTCAGGGTGCGAAATGATGGCAAAGGTTCTGCGGTTGGACATGGTGTTTCGGGCGGGAATTACCCGCGCAGCTCCCCGCCCAGCTTTGCGGCAGCGGCGACCACGGCATCGGAGATCGCCTTGATCTCCTCGTCCTTGTAGCTCTTCTCGGTCGGCTGGAGCGTCACCTCGATGGCCAGCGACTTCTTGCCTTCGGGAACGCCCTTGCCTTCGAACAGGTCGAAGATGCGGGCATCGACGATATTCGCCTTGTCGGCCGAGCGCACGGCGCGCAGCAACTCGCCTGCCGCCAGTTCGCTCGGCACGAGGAAGGCGAAGTCGCGCATCACAGCCTGCAAAGCGGGCGGTGCGTAATGCGGACGGGCGAAGCCTGATTTTCCGCGCTTGCCCGGGATCGCATCGAGGAAGATCTCGACCGCCACCACCGGACCATCGACATCGAAGGCATCGAGTGTTGCCGGATGCAGCGCGCCGAAACGGGCGAGCACGTTCTTGGGGCCGAGCCGCAGCGTGGCAGACTGGCCGGGATGGAATTGCGGCCCGGCCTCACCCATCACCATCAGGTTTTCGACCGGGGCGCCGGCCTCTGCCAGCAGAGCCAGCGCTTCGGCCTTGGCGTCATAGGCGTCGAACGGCACCGCCTTGCCGCCATTAATCGTTGGGGCCCAGCCTCGCTGGACCTGCTCGCCTGCCAGCACCACGCCCAGAGTCGGATGCTCGTCACTGCTGCCATCAGCTGCGCGTAGGTAACGGCGGCCGATCTCGAACAGGCGCAAGGAACTCGCGCCGCGATCGAGGTTGCGCTTGGCGGCGGAGAGCAGTCCGGGAATGAGCGAGGGGCGCATGGCCTTCATGTCCTCGCTGATCGGGTTGTCGAGCACCCACAGCGCTTCGCCCTCAGGGGAGAAATGTTCAGCTTCGGAAACTGGCAGGAAAGACCATGTCACCGCCTCGTTCAGCCCGCGGCCGGCAGCGGCACGGCGCACGCGGCGTTCCAGCACCTGTTGCGGCGTGGCGGTGGGCGCGGCCACGCCCAGATTGCCTTCCAGCGCCACGCTCCGGACATGGTCGAGGCCGTGGATGCGGACCACTTCCTCGACGATATCGGCAGCGCCTTCCACATCGTGGCGGCGCAGCGGCACGGTGACTTTCCAGTCGTTCGCAACGGCGAAATCGAGTGCGGCGAGGATGCGGCGCTGTTCGGCCTCGCCCACCGATACACCGCCCAGTCTGCGCGTCAGTTCGGGATCGTATTGCACAACCTTGGGTTCGCTCGGCGGGGTTCCCGCGCGCACCACTTCCGAAGCCTCGCCGCCGCAAATGCGCTGGATCAGAGATGTCAGCCCGTCCAGCCCGTCATCGAGCCAGGCCGGATCGACGCCGCGCTCGAAGCGTGTGCGCGCATCGCTGGCGAGGCCGAGCTTGCGCCCCGTCACGCCGATGCTGTCGGGGTTGAAATAGGCGATCTCGAGCAGGACGTCGGTCGTTTCCGGCTGCACGCTGGAATGCTCGCCGCCCATGATGCCGGCAATGTCATGCACGCCATTGTCATCGGCGATCACGGTCATGCTGCTGTCGAGCGTGTAGGTCTTCTCGTTCAGCGTCAGCACCTGCTCGCCATCCTTGGCGCGGCGGGCGACCACCGGGCCGGACAGCTTGGCAAGGTCATAGACGTGCGCCGGGCGGCCGAAGGCGAGCATCATGTAATTGGTGATGTCCACCAGCGCGCTGATCGGTCGCTGGCCCGCCGCCTTGAGCCTTGCCTGCATCCATTCGGGCGACGCGCCATTGGACACGCCGCGAATGACACGGCCATAGAAGGCGGGGCACCCCTCCGGATCGTCGGTGCGGATTTCGACCGGGCAGGGAAAGCTCACTTCAATCTCATGCTCGCGCAGCGGCTTGAGCGTTCCCATGCCCGCCGCCGCGAGGTCGCGGGCGATGCCATAGACGCCCATGCAATCGGGGCGGTTGGGCGTGATCGCCACGTCGAAGACAGGCGAAGCGTTGTGGTACTCGGCAAAGCTGGTGCCGACAGGCGCATCATCGGGCAGTTCGATAATGCCTTCGTGATCGTCGCCCAGTTCGAGCTCGCGGGTCGAGCACATCATGCCATTGCTTTCGACGCCGCGGATCTCGCTCTTGCGCAGCTTCATGCCGTTGGCGGGCACGGTAGCACCCGCAAGGCCAAGCACGCCCTTCATCCCCGCACGCGCATTGGGTGCACCGCAGACCACCTGCAACGGATCGCCTTCACCCGTATTGACGGTGAGCACCTGCAGCTTGTCGGCATCGGGATGCGGGCGCGCGGCCAGCACTTCTGCCACGCGGAAGCCTTCCAGCTTCTCTGCCGGGTCCTCGATATCTTCCACCTCAATGCCGATGGCGTTCAGCCTGGCCGAAATCTCCTCCACGGAGGCTTCGGTTTCGAGGAAGTATTTGAGCCATTCGAGCGAGAACTTCATGCGCCTGCTCCCACACCGCCCGAAAGCGTCGGCTGGTCATAGGCCGAGAAGCCGTAATGCTGCAGCCAGCGCACGTCGCCATCGAAGAAGGCGCGCAGATCGTCCATACCGTATTTGAGCATGGCGAGGCGATCGACACCCACGCCGAAGGCAAAGCCCTGGTACTGATCGGGATCGAGGCCCGACATTGCGATCACGCGGCGGTTGACCATGCCGGAGCCAAGCAGTTCCATCCAGCCGTGGCCGGGTTCGTCCCCGCTGCCGCCCAGGATACGCTTGCCCTTGTCATCGATCGCGAAGCCGACATCGACCTCCACCGATGGTTCGGTGAAGGGGAAGTAGGAGGGGCGCAGCCGCAGGACGATGTCGTCGGTCTCGAAGAAGGCCTTAAGGAAGGTCTCCAGCGTCCATTTGAGGTGGCCAAGGTGGATGTACTTGTCGATCACCAGCCCTTCGACCTGGTGGAACATCGGCGTGTGGGTGGCATCGCTGTCGCTGCGATAGACCCGGCCGGGCGCGATGATGCGGACAGGCGCGCCGTCGGCCATCATGGTGCGCACCTGCACCGGGCTGGTGTGCGTCCGCAGCAGCATCCGGCCGCCTTTAGGTGCCGTGTCGGGGAAGTAGAACGTATCGTGCATCGCGCGGGCCGGGTGGCTTTCAGGCATGTTGAGCGCGGTGAAATTGTACCAGTCGTCCTCGATCTCCGGACCGGTAGCGACGGCAAAGCCGAGGTCGGCGAAGATCTCCGCCAGCTCATCCATCACCTGGCTGACCGGATGCACGCTGCCTTGCGGAGCTTCGGGCGCTGGAAGGGTCAGGTCGAGCGTCTCGGTAGCGAGGCGCAATTCCAGCTCCGCCGCCTCGAGCAGCGCTTTCCTGGCGCCAAGCGCATCGGCAACTGCCTCGCGCAGGCCCTGGATCGCAGGCGCACGCTCCTGCCGCTCCTCGGGGCTCATCTTGCCGAGCGTCTTCAGCAGGCCGGAAATGCTCCCCTGCTTGCCGAGGAATTCGACGCGCAGACCCTCCAGCGCATCAAGGTCTGCGGCGGCATCGATGCGGCCCAGCGCATCGGTTTTCATGGAATCGAGATCGGACATGGACTTCAATCAGTGTTTGAATGCGTGGCGCGCCTGTTAGCGGCCCTGATGGCTGCACCCAAGCCCTAATCGACCTTCAGGCCAATTCCGGCGAGGCGGCCGACCGTGGGCAGGTCACTTTCCTGCGTCGCGCCCTGGTCCGCCATGCGCTGTGCCATGATCCTGTCGATCACCGGGTGCGGTGTGGCAGCATAGTCCGTGGGCGTCATGCCCATGAAGCTGCGGAAGTCGCGCACGAAATGGGCATGGTCGAAATATTGCACGTCGAGCGCATTGCTCCAGTTGCTGCGCGATTCCAGCATGAACCGCGCCAGGCTGCGGAGGAAGCGCTGGCGGCGCAGAAGCATCTTGGGCGGAAAGCCGAAGTAACGCGAACAGAGCCGTTCCAGCGTGCGGCGCCCGATGCCCAGACGCTGCGTCAACATGGCGACGTCGGCAATCTCAGGATCGCGCAGTGCCTCCTGGCAAGCGAGAATGGCATCTTCGTTGTGCGCCTTGTGGTGATCTTGCGACAACAGATAGCGATTGATCCACTGCGCCGTATCGTCAGGCGAACTTCTGGTCCCGTAGACTTGCTCCAGGATCGGCGCGAAGACCTGGAAGCAGTCCATCTCGTTCGCATTGACGATCCTGTCAGCCAGTTCGCTGGCAGGGGCCGAGACATATTTCGCCCAGCCGGCGGGCTGCAGGCCGAGACCCCAGATGCGCGAACGCCTGAGGCCGAACTTGATCGAACGGCTGGTCGG
>JAHEBH010000018.1:33802-42485 GCA_024642335.1 Erythrobacter sp. | reverse complement strand
AAGCTCAGAATATCCGTATTCGCCTTAAGGCGTTCGACCATCGCGTTCTTGACCAGGCAACTGGTGAAATCGCAGACACGGCTCGCCGTACGGGTGCTCTTATTCGTGGCCCCATTCCTCTCCCGACGCGCATCGAGAAGTTCACCGTGAACCGCGGCCCGCACATCGACAAGAAGTCGCGCGAGCAGTTCGAGGTGCGCACCTACAAGCGGCTGCTGGACATTGTGCAGCCTAACGCCCAGACGGTCGATGCTCTGATGAAGCTGGACCTTGCTGCTGGCGTAAATGTGGAAATCAAGCTGGCTTGATTTCGGCATCCCGGACTTGATCCGGGATTTCGGTCCTCCTGGTGGACGCTAAACGACCGGGGAAGTTTCAGGGGCTCCATATGGCCCCGCATGATCGCCAAGGCGGCCATGCAAGACATAGGGATACCGCCGGAACTGATCCGGGCTGCGTCCCCCGTCTCGCTCTCTTCTCTACGGAGAGGGCATTTCAGCCCGGACGGGGCAACGCACGACAATTTGGGCTGAGCAAGCACCTCGGATGGGCCGGGGTGCCTCTGTTGAGGAGTTTTGATCATGCGCACAGGCGTGATCGCGAAAAAGGTTGGTATGACCCGCCTGTTTCAGGAGGATGGCCGGCACGTGCCCGTCACCGTTCTGGCACTGGAAGGCTGTCAGGTCACCGCAAACCGCACGGCCGATCGCGACGGCTATTTCTCGGTGCAGGTTGGTGCCGGCGAAGCGAAGCACAAGAACGTCAACAAGCCCCAGCGCGAAGCTTTCGCCAAGGCTGAGGTCGGACTGAAGCAGAAGGTCGCCGAATTCCGCGTCGAGAATGAAGCCGGGCTGCTGCCCGTCGGTTCCACCATCAGTGCCGAGCACTTCGTTGCCGGCCAGAAGGTGGACATCACCGGTCACACGCAGGGCAAGGGCTTTGCCGGCGTCATGAAGCGCTGGGGTTTCGGCGGTCTGCGCGCCACTCACGGTGTTTCGATCTCTCACCGTTCGCACGGTTCGACCGGCCAGCGCCAGGATCCGGGCAAGGTCTTCAAGAACAAGAAGATGGCCGGCCACATGGGCGACCGTCAGCGTACCCAGCAGAACCTGGAAGTCGTGCGTACCGATGCCGTTCGCGGCCTGATCTTCGTCAAGGGCTCTGTCCCCGGTTCGAAGAACGGCTGGCTGCTGGTTCGCGACTCCGTGAAGGTCGACCTGCCGGAAGGCCTGCCGTTCCCCGGTGCCGTGCTTGATCTCAATGCCGTCGTGGACGTTCCGCAGCCTGAGGCTGAGGAGCAGGTGGTCATCGAGAATACCGAGGCTGTTGAAGCTGCAGAGGCTCCCGCCGCTGAAGCTCCGGCTGCAGAAGATAACGCGCCCGAAGCCGATACCGGCTCGGACGAGAACAAGGAGGGCTGATCCGTGAAGGTGAAGGTCCAGAAAATCGACGGCAAGGCGTCCGGCGACATCGAATTGAACGATGCCGTCTTCGGCGTGGAGCCCCGCGCAGACATCCTGCACCGCGTTGTGACGTGGCAGCTGGAAAACCGCCGCGGTACCGCTCGCCCGACGCGTGAGCGTTCGGACGTTGCCCGCACCGGCAAGAAGTGGGGTCGCCAGAAGGGCGGCGGCACGGCTCGCCACGGTGACCGCGCTGCACCGATCTTTATCGGCGGCGGCAAGGCCCACGGTGCCCGCAAGCGTGACTTCAACCAGTCGCTCAACAAGAAGCTGCGCGCTCTTGGCCTGAAGATGGCTCTTTCCAGCAAGGCGAAGGACGGCCTCGTCGTCGTCGACAGCCTCGAGCTGAAGGACGCCAAGACCAAGGCGCTGGCAGCAACTTTCGGCAAGAATGGCTGGAGCGGCAAGGTTCTCTTCATCGACGGTGAAACCGTGGAAGACAGCTTCCGCAAGGCTGCCGGCAACCTGCCGGGCGTTAACGTGCTGCCGGCGATGGGCGCCAATGTCTACGACATCCTCAACCACGACACGCTGGTCCTGACCAAGGCCGCTGTCGAAAAGCTGGAGGCGCGTTTCAATGGCTAAGAAGCAGGAAATCGACGCGCGTCACTATGACGTGATTTTGGCCCCGCACATTACCGAAAAGGCGACGCTTCTCTCCGAGAACAACGCGGTTGTCTTCAAGGTGGCCAATGATGCGACCAAGCCGCAGATCAAGGAAGCGGTTGAAGCTCTGTTCGACGTGAAAGTCACTGGCGTGAACACGATCGTGCAGAAAGGCAAGACCAAGCGCTGGAAGGGCAAGCCCTACAAGCGCTCGGACATGAAAAAGGCGGTTGTCACGCTGGCCGAAGGCCAGTCGATCGACATCACCGAAGGCGTGAGCTGATCCGATGGCACTGAAAAACTATAACCCGACCAGCCCGGCCCGTCGTGCTCTGGTCCTCGTCGACAAGTCCGGCCTGTACAAGGGCAAGCCGGTCAAGTCCCTGACCGAGGGCAAGACCAAGACCGGTGGCCGCAACAACAAGGGTCACGTCACCAGCCGCGGCAAGGGCGGTGGCCACAAGCAGAAGTACCGCTTCATCGACTTCAAGCGTCGCAAGTGGGACATGGATGCGACCGTGGAGCGGATCGAATACGATCCCAACCGCACCGCCTTCATCGCCCTGCTGAAGTACGCTGACGGTGAGATGTCCTACATCATTGCGCCGAACCGCCTGTCGGTTGGCGACACTGTCGTCGCCGGCGAAAAGGTCGACACGAAGGTGGGCAATGCCATGCTGCTGGGCCAGATGCCCGTCGGCACCATCTGCCACAATGTGGAAATGAAGCCGGGCAAAGGCGGTCAGATCGCCCGCTCTGCAGGCACTTATGTCCAGCTCGTCGGTCGTGACCGCGGGATGGTGATCGTGCGCCTCAACAGCGGCGAGCAGCGTTACCTGCGCGCCGATTGCATGGGTACGGTTGGCGCGGTGTCGAACCCCGACAACCAGAACACCAACCTGGGCAAGGCCGGCCGCAAGCGCTGGATGGGCGTCAAGCCGCTCACCCGCGGTGTCGCCAAGAACCCGGTCGATCACCCCCATGGTGGTGGTGAAGGCCGCACCTCGGGTGGTCGCCATCCGGTGACCCCGTGGGGCAAGCCGACCAAGGGTGCCCGCACTCGCAACAACAAGCAGACGGACAAGATGATCATCCGTTCTCGCCACGCCAAGAAGAAGAGGTAAGGACCAATGGCACGTTCCGTCTGGAAAGGTCCCTTCGTCGATCTTCACCTGCTGAAGAAGGCGCAGGACGCACAGGAAGCCAGTAACACGAAGCCGATCAAGACCTGGTCGCGCCGTTCCACCGTGCTTCCCGATTTCGTCGGCCTGACGTTCAACGTCTACAATGGCCAGAAGTTCATCCCGGTGTCCGTTTCCGAGGACATGGTCGGCCACAAGCTGGGTGAGTTCGCTCCGACGCGCAACTTCCCCGGTCACGCCGCCGACAAGAAGGGTAAGCGATAATGGGCAAGGAAAAAGCTCCCCGCCGCGTCGCCGATAACGAGGCGCTGGCAGTTGGCACCACCATTCGCGGTTCGGCCCAGAAGCTGAACCTGGTGGCTGCCCTGATCCGTGGCAAGAAGGCCGAAGATGCCCTGAACATCCTCAGCTTCTCCAAGCGGGCCATGGCTCGTGACGCCAAGAAGGTTCTCGCATCGGCCATCGCCAATGCGGAAAACAACCATGATCTGGATGTGGACGCGCTCGTCGTTGCTGAAGCCAGCGTCGGCAAGTCCGTCACCATGAAGCGTTTCGCGACGCGCGGCCGTGGCAAGTCCACCCGCATCCTCAAGCCGTTCAGTCGGCTGCGGATCGTCGTGCGCGAGCAAGAGGAGGCATAAGATGGGTCACAAGAGCAATCCGATCGGCCTTCGCCTGCAGATCAACCGTACATGGGATTCCCGCTGGTATGCCGAGGGTTCCAACTACCGTCAGCTGCTCAAGGAAGATATCGCGATCCGCAGGTTCATCATGGAGAGCCTGCCGCAGGCAGCCATCTCGAAGGTCGTGATCGAGCGTCCCGCCAAGCTGTGCCGCGTTTCGATCTATGCTGCGCGTCCGGGTGTCATCATCGGCAAGAAGGGTGCGGACATCGAAAAGCTGCGCTCCAAGCTTGCTGCGATGACTTCCAGCGAAGTGAAGCTGAACATCGTTGAAATCCGCAAGCCGGAAATCGATGCCAAGCTCGTTGCGCAGGGCATTGCCGACCAGCTGATCCGCCGCGTGGCTTTCCGCCGTGCGATGAAGCGCGCGATGCAGTCTGCCATGCGCCTGGGTGCCGAAGGCATCAAGGTGATGTGCAGCGGTCGTCTGGGCGGTGCAGAAATCGCCCGTGTCGAACAGTATCGCGAAGGCCGTGTGCCGCTGCACACGCTGCGCGCCAATGTCGACTATGCCGAAGCCGAGGCGCTGACCGCCTATGGCATCATCGGCATCAAGACCTGGATCTTCAAGGGCGAAATCCTTGGCCACGATCCGATGGCGCAGGACAGGCTGATGATGGAGGCCCAGACTTCGGGCGTCCGTCCGGCTTCCGACCGGCGCTAAGGTAGAGTAGAGACAATGCTGCAACCGAAGAAAACCAAGTTCCGCAAGGCGTTCAAGGGCAAGATCCATGGCAACGCCAAGGGCGGCACCGATCTGAATTTCGGATCCTACGGCCTCAAGGCCCTGGAGCCGGAGCGTATTACTGCGCGCCAGATCGAGGCGGCCCGCCGTGCCATCACGCGCCACATTCGCCGCCAGGGCCGTCTCTGGATCCGCGTCTTCCCCGACGTGCCGGTCTCGAAGAAGCCTGCCGAAGTCCGTCAGGGCAAGGGCAAGGGTGCGATCGAATACTGGGCTGCCCGCATAAAGCCCGGCCGCATCCTGTTCGAACTCGATGGCGTTCCCGGCCCGCTGGCCGCCGAAGCCTTCAGTCGCGCTGCGATGAAGCTGCCGATCAAGACCAAGGTCGTTGCCCGTCTGGGTGACACCTCGCATCTGGGAGGCCGATAATGGCCAAGATTGAAGATCTCCGCACGAAGACGGATGACCAGCTCGCCGAGAACCTCGTGCTGCTCAAGAAAGAGCAGTTCAACCTGCGGTTCCAGGCCGCGACCAACCAGCTTGAGGGCGCTGCCCGCGTCAAGCAGGTCCGCCGCGAAATCGCACAGATCAAGACGCTTCAGGGTGAGCGCGCCAAGAGCGCTCAGACCGAAGCCGCCAAGGCTTGAGGAGTAGACAATGCCCAAGCGTATCCTGACCGGGACCGTCACCTCCGACAAGACCGACAAGACCGTGACCGTGAAGGTCGAACGCCGCGTGAAGCACCCGCTTTACGGCAAGATCATCAAGCGTTCGAAGAAGTATCACGCGCACGATGAGGCGAATGAATACAATGTGGGCGACACCGTCCGGATCGAGGAGACCAGGCCGATCTCCAAGACCAAGACCTGGAAGGTGATTGACCGCATTACGGCAAGCAAGGGGCAGGCTGTCGAAGCCGACCTCGATGTGGAAGCCGCAGGTAACTAATTTTTTGACGTTAGGAACTGCCGGACTTGTTCCGGCAAGCCAATGAGAAGGAACCGGATCAATGATCCAGATGCAATCCAATCTCGACGTCGCGGATAACAGCGGCGCAAAGCGCGTCCAGTGCATCAAGGTACTGGGCGGGTCCAAGCGCCGCACCGCGTCTGTCGGTGACGTGATCGTGGTTTCCGTGAAGGAAGCCCAACCGCGCGCCCGCGTTAAGAAGGGTGACGTGCACCGTGCCGTGATCGTGCGTACCCGCAAGGACGTTCGTCGTCCCGATGGCAGCGTGATCCGCTTCGATTCGAACGCCGCGGTGCTCGTGAACAAGAACGAGGAGCCGATCGGCACCCGTATCTTTGGCCCGGTGGTGCGTGAACTGCGCTCCAAGGGCTTCATGAAAATCATCTCGCTTGCTCCGGAGGTGCTGTGATGGCTTCCGCAAAGATCAAGAAGGGTGACAGCGTCGTCGTGCTGTCCGGCAAGGACAAGGGCCGTACCGGTACGGTGCAGCAGGTTCTTCCGAAGGAAGGCAAGCTCGTGGTCGAGGGCGTGAATGTCGCTGCCCGTCACCGCAAGCCGAGCCAGCAGAACCCGCAGGGTGGTATCGACCGCATACCTGCTCCGCTGGCGATCGCCAAGGTGGCCGTCGCCGATCCCAAGGACGGCAAGCCGACCCGCGTCCGCTTTGAAGAGCGTGACGGCAAGAAGGTCCGTGTTGCCGTCAAGTCCGGGGAGACTATCGATGGCTGATTATACCCCCCGCCTGAAGACGGTCTACAATGACCAGATCGTCAAGGCGATGACCGAGAAGTTCGGTTATTCGAACCCGATGCAGGTTCCCAAGCTGGCAAAGATCACGCTCAACATGGGCGTGGGCGAAGCCAGCCAGGACAAGAAGAAGGTGCAGATCGCTGCCGAGGAAATGGAACTGATCGCAGGCCAGAAGCCGGTGATCACCAAGGCGAAGAAGTCGATCGCGCAGTTCAAGCTGCGTGACGGCATGCCGATCGGCTGCAAGGTCAACCTGCGCCGTGACCGCATGTATGAATTCCTCGACCGTCTGGTGACGATCGCGATGCCCCGCATCCGAGACTTCCGTGGCCTGAATCCGAAGAGCTTCGATGGCAATGGCAACTATGCCATGGGCATCAAGGAGCAGATCATCTTCCCGGAGATCAGCTACGACAAGATCGAGAAGGTGCGCGGGATGGATATCATCGTCACCACTACCGCCAAGACCGACGACGAAGCGCGCGAGCTGCTGCGTCTGTTCGGTTTCCCGTTCCCGGCTGAAAATGCCGATGAAGAAAAGGCTGCCGCGTGAGCGGCGCCATGAATTCGAGCAAGTAAAGAGAGCTTAAGTCCAATGGCGAAACTGAGTTCCATAAACAAGAACGAGAAGCGCAAGCGCCTCGTCAAGAAGTACGCAAACCAGTATGCGAAACTGAAGGCTATCGCCGATGATGAATCGCTCGAGGAAACCGAGCGCCTCATGGCACGCCTGAAGCTGGCCGAGATTCCGCGCAATGCGAATCCGACCCGTGTACGTAACCGCTGTACCACCACCGGCCGCCCGCGCGGCTATTACCGCAAGTTCGGGCTTTGCCGCATCGAACTCCGCGATCTTGCCAACAAGGGCATGATCCCGGGCGTGACCAAGTCGAGCTGGTGAGGATCTGAACTATGGCATTGACCGATCCCCTGGGTGATATGCTCACCCGCATCCGCAACGGCCAGCAGGCGAAGAAGGACTCCGTCCTTTCGCCGGCTTCCAAGCTGCGTGCAAACGTTCTCGAAGTGCTTCAGCGCGAAGGCTACATCCGTGGCTACAGCGAAGACACGAGCGGCGCTCACAAGGCCTTGCGTATCGAACTGAAGTATTTCGAAGGCGAGCCTGCCATCAAGCATGTCGCTCGCGTCTCCAAGCCGGGCCGCCGCGTCTATTCGGGTTCCAAGGAACTGCCGATTGTGCGCAATGGCCTTGGTATCACCATCGTCTCGACGCCGAAGGGCGTGCTTTCCGACGCGGAAGCTCGCACCCAGAACGTCGGCGGCGAAGTGCTGGCGGAGGTGTTCTGATGAGCCGCATCGGCAAAAAGCCGGTCGCCATCCCGAGTGGGGTGACCGCGCAGATCGAAGAAGGCACGCTCAATGTGAAGGGCCCCAAGGGCACGCTTTCCATGGGCCTGTCCGACCTGGTCGAATGCAAGATCGAGGGTGACGCGATTTCCGTGACACCGGCCAACGATACCAAGCGCGCTCGTTCCTTCTGGGGCATGCAGCGCACGCTGGTATCCAACCTGGTCGAAGGTGTGACTGCCGGTTACACCAAGGTGCTCGACATCACCGGCGTGGGTTATCGTGCCCAGGCCCAGGGCCAGAAGATCAAGCTGCAGCTCGGCTTCAGCCATGATGTTGATGTGGACGTGCCTGAAGGTCTGGACGTGAAAACCCCTGACCAGACCACGATCGAGATCAGCGGTATCGACAAGCAGATGGTTGGGCAGTTCGCTGCCGAGCTCCGCGAATGGCGCAAGCCCGAACCCTACAAGGGCAAGGGCGTGAAGTATCGCGGCGAGTACATCTTCCGCAAGGAAGGAAAGAAGAAGTAAGATGGCAAAGCTCTCTCTCTTTGAACGTCGCCGCCGCCGCGTGCGCACTGCGATCAAGAATCGCGTCAGCTCCAGGCCGCGTCTTTCCGTGCACCGGACCGGCAAGCACATCTACGCCCAGATCATCGACGATGCCGAGGGCCGCACCGTTGCTGCCGCATCGACGCTGGGTGGCAAGACCTCCGGCGCAAATGTCGATGCAGCCGTGAAGGTTGGCAAGGATATCGCCGCTGCCGCCAAGAAGGCTGGTGTGACCACTGTCGTGTTTGATCGCGGCGGGTTCCTGTTCCATGGCCGCGTCAAGGCGCTGGCCGATGCCGCTCGCGAAGGCGGGCTGGAGTTCTGATGATGGCTGACGAAACCAAGAACGAAGAAACTCCGGCGGTGGAAACCCCGGAAACCGCAGCGCCCGAAGCTGCCGCTGCTCCGGCCGAGGCCGAGGCTGCTGCCGCCAACGAGGTGCCCGCTGAAGAAGCTCCCGAACCGCGCCGTGGCCGTGGCCGCGGTGGCCGTGATGGCGGCGAACGTGGCGAGCGCGGTGGTC
>JAHEBH010000018.1:22080-33702 GCA_024642335.1 Erythrobacter sp. | reverse complement strand
GCTCCGGCCGAGGCCGAGGCTGCTGCCGCCAACGAGGTGCCCGCTGAAGAAGCTCCCGAACCGCGCCGTGGCCGTGGCCGCGGTGGCCGTGATGGCGGCGAACGTGGCGAGCGCGGTGGTCGTGGTCGCGGCCGTGGCCGTGACGACCGTCGCGGTGGTCGCGGCGGCGAGGAAGAGACCGGCGAAGAGCTGATCGAAAAGCTCGTCCACATCAACCGCGTTGCCAAGGTGGTGAAGGGCGGCAAGCGCTTCGGTTTTGCCGCGCTGGTTGTGGTGGGTGATGGCAAGGGCCGCGTCGGCTTCGGCCACGGCAAGGCCCGTGAAGTGCCTGAAGCCATCAACAAGGCTACCGCTGCCGCCAAGAAGAAGATGATCCGCGTTCCGCTGAAGGAAGGTCGCACCCTCCATCATGACGGTCGTGGCCACTTCGGCGCTGGCAAGGTCAATGTCCGTTCGGCCCCCGCGGGTACCGGCATCATCGCCGGTGGTCCGATGCGTGCCGTTTTCGAGAGCCTGGGCGTGCACGACGTCGTGACCAAGTCCATCGGCACCTCGAACCCCTACAACATGATCCGCGCCACCTTCGACGCGCTTGTGAACCAGACTTCGCCGAAGTCTGTCGCACAGCGTCGTGGCAAGAAGGTTGCCGACCTGCTGGGTCGCGGCGGCGCGAGCGAGGCGGAGGCTGAAGCCGACGCCGCTGCTATTGCGGAGTAAGTCACATGGCAGCCAAGAATACTATCAAGATCAAGCAGATCGGCTCCCCGATCCGCCGACCGGCCACCCAGCGGCAGACCCTCATCGGTCTGGGTCTCAACAAGATGCACAAGATTGTTGAGCTGCAGGATACCCCGGAAGTGCGTGGTGCCATCAAGAAGGTGGCGCACATGGTTCAGATCGTCGACTAAGTCGATCCGCATTTGACATTGGGCGGCCCGGAAGTTTACCGGGCCGCTCTCCATTTCAGCGCGAACATAGCGAAAGCGAGTGCAAATTATGAAACTTACAGATCTCCGCGACAATCCTGGTGCCCGCAAGGGCCGGATCCGTGTGGGCCGTGGCATCGGCTCGGGCAAGGGCAAGACCAGCGGCCGCGGCCAGAAGGGCCAGAAGAGCCGTTCGGGCGTTGCCATCAAGGGCTTTGAAGGCGGCCAGATGCCGCTGCACATGCGCCTGCCGAAGCGCGGTTTCAACAATCCGTTTGGCAAGGACTATGCCGAGGTCAACATCGGCATGGTGCAGAAGCTGATCGACGCCAAGAAGCTCGACGCCAAGAAGCTTGTCGATCATGAGGCGCTGCAGGCTGCCGGCGTTGCCCGTGGCGGCAAGGACGGTGTCCGCCTGCTTGGCAAGGGCGAGCTCACTGCCAAGGTTTCCTTCAAGGTGGCGGGCGCTTCCAAGGGCGCCGTGGCCGCTGTCGAGAAAGCCGGCGGTTCGGTTGAAGTTATCGACCTTGGTATGCCCGAGCACGAGAAGAAGGCTGCCCGGCGCGAAGCCAACAAGGCTGCAAGCAAAAAATAGGAAAAAGGGCACGCGCGGGTTCGACATCGGGCCCGCGCGTCCCTATCTATCCTTCCTGAGCCGGGGAGGGTCCGGCGTTTTGACCAGGATTAGAACGTTCCCATGGCATCACGCGCCGATAACATCGCAAGTTCGCTGAGCTTTTCCAATTTCAGCCAGGCGACCGAGTTGCGCCAGCGGATCTGGTTCACCATCGGTGCGCTGATCGTGTTCCGCTTTCTCAGCTTCATTCCGCTTCCGGGCGTGAACCCGCTGATCCTGGAAGACCTGTATGATCAGGTGCAGGGCGGCATCCTCGATATTTTCAACACGTTCTCCGGCGGTTCGCTCGAGCGCATGAGCCTTATCGCGCTGGGCGTGATGCCCTACATCACCGCCTCCATCGTCATCCAGTTGGCAGCTTCGCTGCACCCTTCGTTGATGGCGCTGAAGAAGGAAGGTGAGGCAGGGCGCAAGAAGCTCAACCAATATACCCGCTACGGCACTGTATTCCTCTGCGCCATCCAGGGCTGGTTCCTCGCATCGGGCCTCGAAGCCTATGGTGCGCAGAGCGGCTTGCAGGCCGTTGTGCAACCGGGCGTGATGTTCCGCGTCGGTGCGGTGATCAGCCTCGTCGGCGGCACCATGTTCCTGCTGTGGCTGGGTGAGCAGATAACCTCGCGCGGTATCGGCAACGGCGTCTCGCTGATCATCATGGCGGGCATTGTCGCACAGTTCCCGACATTCACCTCGAACATGTTCAGCGGCTATTCCGAAGGCTCGGTCAGCACCGGCACTGTTGTCGGCGTGATCGTGATGGTCGTGCTTCTGATCCTCGGCATTTGCTTCATGGAGCGCGCCCAGCGCCGATTGCTGATCCAGTATCCCAAGCGCGCCACGCAGCATGGCGGCATGCAGGCGGATCGTTCACACCTGCCTTTGAAGCTCAACACTGCGGGCGTGATCCCGCCGATCTTCGCCAGCTCGCTGCTGCTGCTGCCGCTGACGATCAGCCAGTTTGCCGGCAATTCGGTGGATACGGGCAGCATGTTCTACAGCGTGATCCAGACGCTCAACCAGTATCTGGCACCGGGACAGCCGCTGTATCTTGCGCTCTATTCGGTCGGCATCATCTTCTTCTGTTTCTTCTACACCGCCGTGGTCTTCAACCCTGAGGACACGTCGGAAAACCTGAAGAAGAATGGCGGTTTCATTCCCGGCATCCGTCCCGGCAAGCGCACTGCCGAATATCTCGACTACGTGCTGACGCGCATCACCGTTGTTGGTGCCATCTACCTCACCATAGTCTGCGTGCTGCCTGAATGGGCACTGCGCCAGTCCGGCTTCACCCTGTTCTTGGGCGGCACCAGCCTGCTGATCGTGGTGAATGTGACGGTGGATACGATCAGCCAGATCCAGTCTCACCTTCTGGCGCACCAGTATGGCGATTTGATCAAGAAGGCCAAACTCAAGGGGCGCATGCGCTAACAGGCGCGGCCCTTTCCGGACCGGGGAGCTTCGGGCACATGAACATCATCCTTCTGGGGCCTCCGGGCGCAGGCAAGGGTACGCAGGCCAACTTGCTTGTGGAGCATCGCGGGATGCGCCAGCTTTCCACCGGCGACATGCTGCGCGCCGCAGTAAAGGCTGAAACGCCCGTGGGGTTGCAGGCCAAGGCGGTGATGGAACGCGGCGAACTCGTTTCGGACGAGATTGTGTCGGCCCTGATCGACGCCGAGCTATCTGCGATGGGCAAGGGCACGGGTGCAATTTTCGACGGATATCCGCGTACCGAAGCGCAGGCCGTGTCGCTCGACGAACTGCTCGCCAAGCATGGCCGCAGCCTCAAACATGTGGTCGAACTCGGCGTCGATGAGGACGCGCTGGTAGAGCGCATCGTGGGCCGCTTTACCTGCGCCAATTGCGGGGAGGGCTATCACGACAGCTTCAAGCAGACCAAGGTTGCCGGAACATGCGACAAGTGCGGCTCGTCCGAGTTCAAGCGTCGTCCCGACGATAATGAGGAAACCGTGCGTACCCGCATGGCCGAATATCGCGCCAAGACCGCGCCGATCCTTCCCTACTACGAAGCGCGCGGCATCGTTTCGCGGGTCGATGGCATGGCCGCGATAGACGACGTGACCGCCGCAATCGAAAATATTTTGCGCGGATAGCTCGCCGGTTTCCTCGCTCGATTTTGACCTTGCGCGGTGAAGGCGCTATAAGCTAACCCAGCGTGACATAGGAACGAGGCGCGGGGAATATTCCTGCGGCTCTTTTGTGCGCTTGACGCGAGGGGCGAATCGCCTTACTTGCGCCGTTCAATTCGTTCAATCGGAAACCGGTCCGGCAGGCGGCAGCCATCCTTGCGCGCCATCCGGACTTCTTGTCGTTCTGGCAGGGTTTGCGATGAAGCGATGAGGATCAACGCTATGAGATAGGGGCTTATGCCTCTGTGGAGCAGGAGATTTAAGTGGCTCGTATTGCCGGGGTAAATATCCCCACCAACAAGCGCGTTATCGTGGCGCTGACATATATCCACGGTATCGGTGCAACTTCGGCCAAGAAGATTGCCGACAAGCTGGGTATCGATCATTCCCGCCGTGTGCAGGACCTGAGCGATGCTGAAGTCCTTCAAATCCGCGAAACCATTGACGCCGATTTTTCGGTTGAGGGTGATCTTCGTCGCGACACCGCGATGAACATCAAGCGTCTGATGGACCTGGCCTGCTATCGCGGCCTGCGTCATCGCAAGGGCTTGCCCGTTCGCGGTCAGCGCACCCACACCAACGCCCGTACCCGCAAGGGCAAGGCCAAGCCGATCGCCGGCAAGAAGAAGTAAGTCGGTCCAAGAGAAATCTAGGACCGCTTTTTCCTTCTTCGTCGAGATAAAGAGGAATACGAGTTATGGCACGCGAACCCGGCCGCATCAGGCGTCGCGATAAGAAGAACATTTCGAGCGGTGTTGCCCACGTCAACGCCAGCTTCAACAATACCATGATTACCATCACCGATGCTCAGGGCAATGCGATCAGCTGGTCCTCTGCTGGCATGATGGGCTTCAAGGGTAGCCGCAAGTCGACCCCCTATGCCGCGCAGGTGGCAGCGGACGACGCCGGCAAGAAGGCAGCCGAACACGGCGTCCGAACCTTGGAAATAGAGATCAAGGGTCCGGGCTCGGGTCGCGAAAGCGCTCTTCGCGCGCTGCAGGCGGTGGGTTTCACCATCACCAGCATCCGCGATGTGACACCGATCCCGCATAACGGCGTGCGACCGTCAAAGCGTCGTCGCGTCTGATCGAACCTGCCGCGCGATTGGCCAGAGAGCTCGAGGCCCGTCGCAAACAGTCATTCGCATCGGCCGCGGCGTCCAAAGCGCCCGCGGCCTTTGCCGCCAAAACGAACCTTTAGGGGAAGTCCATGTCCGTCAACATGAAGAACTGGCAGGAACTCAAGAAGCCCAGCAGCCTTGAAATCAAGGAAGGCGGCGACAAGAAGCGCAAGGCGACTTTCGTCGCTGAGCCGCTCGAACGTGGTTATGGCCTGACGCTGGGCAATGCCCTGCGCCGGGTGCTGCTCGCCAGCCTCCAGGGTGCTGCCATCACCTCGATCAAGATCGAGAACGTGCTGCACGAATTCTCGTCTCTCGCCGGTGTGCGTGAAGACGTGACCGATATCGTCCTTAACGTGAAGCAGATCGCGCTGAAGATGGAAGGCGAAGGCCCCAAGCGCCTGCAGCTTTCCATGACCGGCCCTGCCGAAGTGAAGGCCGGCGATATCGCCGTTTCCGGCGATATCGAAGTGCTGAACCCCGACCTGGTGATCTGTCACCTGGACGAAGGCGCAACGCTCAACATGGAACTGACCGCCGACACCGGCAAGGGCTATGCTCCCGCCGTGTCGAACCGCCCGGCCGATGCGCCGATCGGCCTGATCCCGGTGGACTCGCTCTACTCGCCGATCAAGCAGGTCAGCTACAGGGTCGAGAACGCCCGCGTTGGCCAGGAACTGGATTTCGACAAGCTTTCGCTGACCGTCGAGACCGATGGCACCGTCACTCCCGAGGACGCCGTGGCCTATGCCGCGCGCATCCTGCAGGACCAGCTGACGCTGTTCGTCCACTTTGATGACGGCATTCCGCAGCCGCAGAGCGCCATGATCGGCGTTGCCGCGCAGCCGGAAGAGAGCGATACCAACCAGCTCAACCGCTACCTTCTCAAGAAGGTGGACGAGCTGGAACTGTCGGTGCGTTCGGCCAACTGCCTCAAGAACGACAACATCATCTATATCGGCGACCTGGTCCAGAAGACCGAAGCCGAGATGCTGCGTACGCCGAATTTCGGCCGCAAGTCGCTCAACGAGATCAAGGAAGTTCTCTCTTCCATGGGTCTGCGCCTGGGCATGGACATCCCCGGATGGCCGCCTGAAAACATCGAGGAAATGGCCAAGAAGCTCGAACAGGAACTTCTGGGCTAAACGCCACTCAACGGGGCATGGGCCGGACCCCTTCTTCCGGCCTGCTACGGGCTACCTGATACGGGCCCATATCGAACGGAGTAAAGAATATGCGTCATGGTATTTCCGGCCGCAAGCTGAGCCGCAAGAGCGGTCACCGCAAGGCCCTGTTCCGCAACATGGCTGCCGCGCTGATCAAGCACGAGCAGATCACCACCACCACGGCCAAGGCCAAGGAACTGCGCCCCTATGTCGAAAAGCTGATCACGCTGGCCAAACGTGGCGGCCTTTCCAACCGTCGCCTCGCGCATGCCCGCCTGCTCGATGACGCGCAGCTGGTGAAGCTGTTCGACACGCTGGCTGCGCGCTATGCCAACCGTGAAGGCGGCTACACCCGCGTCATCAAGGCCGGCTTCCGCGCTTCGGACGCTGCCCCCATCGCGATCATCGAGCTGGTCGATCGTGACGAGGAAGCCAAGGGCCAGGATAGCGGGCCGGTGATGACCGACAATTTCGAAGACGCGTAAGCCGCGCCTTCATCTGAACACGAGAGCGGGTCGTTCCTTGGCGGAACGGCCCGTTTTTCTTTGCCATTGCCGCCCTCGCCATGACTGCTATCGCTCAGGTCATGAACGCTCCCCAATATGCCGAGACCCGCCGCGATGACGTGGTGGACAAGCTCTTCGGCGAAGAGATCGCCGATCCCTATCGCTGGCTTGAAGAAGATGTCCGCAACAGCGAGGAAGTGGCGGATTGGGTCGCGCGCCAGAATGCGGTGACGGGGGCATATCTGGACCAGCTCCCTGCACGCGACTGGTTCCGCAAGCGTGTGGGTGAACTGTTCGATTTCGAGCGCTTTTCGACGCCGCGACGTAAGGGGACGCGCTATTTCTACACGCACAATAGCGGGCTGCAGAACCAGAGCCCGCTCTATGTCCGCGATCCGCTCGATGGTGAGCCGCGCCTGTTGATCGATCCGAACGCCTGGGCTGATGACGGGGCCACCGCGCTTGATATGTGGCAGCCATCGCCCGAAGGCTCCAAGCTGCTCTATTCGGTACAGGATGGCGGCAGCGACTGGCGGATCCTGCGCGTGCTCGATGTCGAGAGTGGCGCACAGCGCGAGGACGAGATCCGCTGGTGCAAGTTCACCGGGCTGTCCTGGGTTGGCGAGGAAGGATTCCTCTATTCGCGCTTCCCTGAGCCGGAAGAGGGCGGAGACTTCCAGGCGTTAAACTTCAACCAGAAGGTCTATTTCCATCGCCTCGGCACGATCCAGGACGCAGACGAGCTGGTTTACGAGACGCCCGAAGATCCCAAGATCGGCCATTCGGTGCGCGTAACCACGGATGGGCGCTGGGCGCTCATCGTAAGCCACAAGGGCACCGATTCCTGTTACGAGGTGCGCGCCATCGACCTTGCCGCCCGCGCGGAGAAGGGCTGGGCGGTGCGCGATCTCATCACCGGCTTCGAGCATGACTGGAGCATGGTCAACGGGATTGGCGGCAAGCTCTGGTTTGCCACCAATGCCGATGCGCCGCTCTACCGCATCGTCACGATCGACCTCGATAGCGAGGATATCCAATGGCAGACCATCGTGCCCGAACAGGAGCAGGTGATCGGCGGTGTCTCGCTGGTCGGCGAGCGGTTGATAGTCTCCTATCTGCGCGATGCCAGCTCGCAAGTTCGCATGTTCACGCTGGATGGCGAACCTGCGGGCGAGCTTGAACTGGACGGAATCGGCACGGTTGGCGGTTTCACGGGCGAGCCGGGCAATCCGGAAACCTTCTACACCTTCACCAGCTTCAACCGCCCGGCGACGATCTACCGCATGGACCTTTATAGGGGGGAAAGCAGCATCTTCGCCGCGCCCGATATTGCTTTCGAACCGGGCGCCTTTCTGGTCGAGCAGCGCTTCTATTCCAGCAAGGACGGCACGCGCGTGCCGATGTTTATCATGCGCCGCCGCGATATTGCCGAAAATGGCGTGGTCGCACCCACCGTCCTTTACGGCTATGGCGGTTTCGAAATCTCGCTGACGCCCGGCTTCTCTGCCAGTCGCCTTGCATGGGTCGAGGCGGGCGGGGCATTCGCTGTCGCCAACATCCGGGGTGGCGGTGAATATGGCAAGGCCTGGCACGATGGCGGACGGCTGGCCAACAAGCAGAACGTGTTCGACGATTTTGTCGCTGCGGGCGAGTTCCTGATCGGCGAGGGAATCGCGGCCAGGGACGGGCTGGCGATCCAGGGCGGATCGAATGGCGGATTGCTGGTGGGGGCTGTTGCCAACCAGAGGCCGGACTTGTTCGCCGCAGGCAATGCCGCCGTGGGCGTGATGGACATGCTGCGCTTCGACCGCTGGACGGCGGGTCGATACTGGGTCGATGATTACGGCTATCCCGACCGCGAGGAGGATTTCGGAATCCTGCGCGCCTATTCACCCCTGCACAATATCCGGCGCGGTGTGGACTATCCTGCGCTGCTGGTGACCACGGCGGACACCGATGACCGCGTGGTACCCGGTCACAGCTTCAAATATATCGCGGCGCTGCAGGAAGCAGGGCTGGGCGAGCGCCCACAACTGATCCGCATCGAAACCCGCGCGGGGCATGGCGCGGGCAAGCCGACCGACAAGGCGATTGCCGAGGCGGCAGATATCATGGGTTTTCTGGCTTACTGGACCGGGCTGGAAATGACGGAATAACCGGCGCAAAGTCCTCCCTCAGCCGCCAAGGCCTTCCTTGCTGACTTCGATAAAGGCCCCGACGGGAATTGCGCGCGGTGCAAACCCGGGAGGGGCATTGCTGCCGGGCGCAATCTCGAGGCCGGCCTCATTGTCGACAACCAGCTTGGCCCACAGCGAATCCCCCTCCTTGAAGAAGGCAGTCGCGGCGGCAGCGCGCAGGGCATCCATGCTGGCTGCCTCGACGCCGCCAGTGGCAGAGGTATAACCGGGAAATTCGAGGATCACTGCCGAACCGGTATCCATCTCGTTAAGCGAGACCTGCAGCTTTTCGCGCGAGGTCTCGACCCGCAACTCGGCCCCGGCGCCCACAGTGGTTTCGCCGGTATATTCCATACGCAAGCCGTCACGCTGAAGGATGATCGGTTCGGCAATCGGACCACTGGAAAAACCACTAAAATTGCCGGCAATGGCGAAACGACCGACATCTCCCGGACAGATCGCCGCATTCCAGTTCACCTTGATCTCGCAAGATTCCTCGCTCGCGGCAATGCCGTTATTGATCACGATGGTGGCGCCCGGAATGCCGCCGACAGAACCGTCGACATCGGTGAAGGCTGCGCTGCGATAGGCGGCGCTACGGCCATAGTCCGAAGCCCAGCGGCGCTGGATCGGCGGAAAGCTGACCGGCTGGGCGTTCTCGAACGTCAGGCCCTGTACGGTGTTTTGTGTGCTCATGCCGAAGCTGGTGAACAGCAAATAGGACAGCGCGCCCGCATCGCGGGTAGCATTGGGCACGTAGTTCACGAAATGCGTGTCCTCCACGTGGTGGAGGAAGTCGTAATATTCATAGCCGCGGATCGGGAAATCCGCGTCTTCCTTGGGCAGGCTGCGGCCATAGGCGATCTCCGCCGGAGTGGTGGGATTGCCGATATTGTCGCTCTCACCCACGAACAACGAGTCGACGACCCGAGTGGTGTAGGGTGCCGCACCGGGCGCGCCCGAGGCATGGGTAAAGCCGATCGCGTTGTCGGCCAGCTTCAGGTTGCGGTAGAGGTGGTATTCGCCGCGGCCCCAGATCGCACCATTGCTGTTCTTGTAGGCGGTAAATCCGTCTGCGACGACCGATTCCACCACGCCGCTGCTGGTGTCGGACGGGTCATTGTAGACAATGAGGTTCGGCCCGGCGATGCCGAAGCGGCCATCGGGACCGGGACCGCGATCGAGCATCAACCCGTCGAAATTCGAATGTGCGGTATTGTTGATGAAGCCGCGTAGCTGGGTGCGACCGGGCCAGGTCTGCGCGCTGATTTCCGTGCCTTCGAACTGTCCGGTCGGGTGGGTGGGGAAGGCCATCCAGTAGCCGATTTGGTCGGAACCTGCCGCCACATTGTCACGATAGAGGTTGTCCGGGTTGGTAATCCAGAAGGTGGATACAGTGTTGTCCGAAGGGATCAGAATGTGCTCGGACGTCTGGCCGGCAGTGGATTGCTGGGCCAGCGTGAGGTTTGTCGGCTCGCACGGCAGTGTCGGATGGCACTTGGTCTGGATGCCGAGATTGCGGACGAACTGGTTGCCGGTCTCGATCCCGTCTTCGAGGAAGAAGCAGTGGCCGATCGTGTTGTAGGTGACGTTGTTCTGTACCTGCAGGTTGTTGGTGCCATGCACGGTCACGCAGCGGCTGAAAGTGTCATGGATGGCGGCGTTGCGGATATACTGCCCTGCGCCTTCGCCAAGCATGTGCCAGTGGATCGGATAGCGTGCCAGCGTCAGGTGCTGACCCATGCGGGTGAGTTCGATGCCCTCGACATACATCCTGGACCCGGACATCGCCATGATGTGCCCGCCGAAGTAGGTCTCGTTCGAATCTTCGGAGGCCTGAATCTTGATATTGCGCGTGAGCAGGCCGACTTCACCGCGCTCGTCCACGCCGAAGGTGATCGCGCCGAAGTGCATGTATTCGAGCGGCCGGTCGAGCGTCAGCCGGTTGCCGCTGACCGCAGTGACCCTGCGCCGTTCGGCCTGACGCGGATTGAAGTCCGTCGAGGCGAGCACGATTTCGTCGCCCACGCGCCAGCCCGAGGCATCGAGCACCTCGATTTGCGCAGCACCGGCCTCTGCCGTCCGGGCGAGCTTGGTCCAGGCGTTTTCGCGATCACCATGCAGGTTGAGCGTGCCCTGCATCAGCATGATGCCGCGGTCGCCCATGGTGTTGATATCTTCGCCGGGGACGTTGTCGGTCAGGGTGATCGTGGCATTGTGCTTGTGGGGAGCGGCCTCGGTCCCGATCTGCAGTTCACCGCCCGGCACGTAGATCCACTCGGTTTGCAGTTCGAGATCGCCCTGGTCGGCAAAGCTGAGCTTGCCCTGGATCGTCAGGCTGCGCAGTGCCGGCGGGCTGACGTCGAGCACGACATCCATACCCTCGGCAATGGTCACGGCATCGCCTGCACCCGGCACCTTGCCCGAAGGCCAGGTGGAAGCGTCGGACCAGAGCGCCTGCGCATGGGCCGCCGACGCCATGCCGAGCAGCGCACCAACCGGAAGAGTCGTGGAAAGGCGAAGCAAGCGAGTTCGCATGCGCATGATGTGTGTCCCCTCTGTCGGAACTCTATGTCCCGCATCCTTTTGTTGGCCACCACTTTGCAGCGGATGGGGCCGGTTGCCAAGACGATATCAGGGGGATGGCGGGACGTGTTGTAATTGTTTGTAATAGGTACATCGCCGCCAAGGGCGAGCCTTCGCAGGCCGCGTTCATATAGAAGCCTTGTTTCCTGAACATCAGCTAACGCGAGAGTTCAGCCTTGCATCACGCCGACCCGGTTAGACCTCCTCATACCGATGGTTATTACGCCATCGCGGATTTGAGAGGAGAAGCCCCATGAAGTCCATTTCCAAAGCCCTTGTCGGGACAGTCGCCGCAGGCGCGATGGCCTTGTCCTCTGCAACTCCTGCCTATGCCAATGATCGCCACCGCGACCGCGG
>JAHEBH010000018.1:0-21980 GCA_024642335.1 Erythrobacter sp. | reverse complement strand
CGCGACCGCGGCTATTCCGGGCGCGGCAACGTGGAGCGCGCCGTGGAACAGTGCATCCGCGCCACCGAACGCCGTGCAGAGCGTTTCAGCGGATCGCGTGCCGATGTGTACGAGATCCGCGATATCGACCGTGAACGCGGCGGGTTCGAGATCAAGGGCAGGATCGCGGTGCAGGATCGCCACCATCGCGGTGGCCGCAATGACTATCGCCGCGATTATCGCAATGCCGGCTGGGATGAAGGCCGCTTCAGCTGCGAAATCCAGCGCGGCAGGGTAGTCAATGTTGAATTCCGCGGCATTCGCAGCCTGCAGCATGCCTGATGTGCAGCATCTCCCGAGGGGACGGGCGGTTCAGGCTGAAGACAGCCTGTGCCGCCTACCTCCGGGTCCAGTCTGGAACATGCCCTGTACCGGGGGCCTTGCCTGAGGAGCCGTACCATGGCCCTGACCAAGAACAACTTCGCCATTGCCGCAGCGTTCATGGCCGCGACATCGCTGACGGCCACGCCCTCTGCTGCCGCTGAACTGCCGCAGATCGCCAGGGCGCATGCAGGCGCATATGATAGCGACGCTGAGAACGCCCATAACCACCGCTGGCGCGGCTATCGCCGCAATCACGTTCGCACGGGCGATGTGATCGCGGGCGTGCTGGTGCTGGGAACGCTTGCCGCCATCGCGGGTTCATCGAACAGGCGTGAACGCGAACGTGAGCGGGACGTGCGCTACCGTGAGCCTGAGCGCAATGACCGGCGCGACGATCGCAGCTGGAGCAACGGGGGCATGGATAATGCCGTCAGCATGTGCGTCGACCAGGTCGAACGCGGACGTGATCGTGTTGACAGTGTCGACAATGCCTCGCGCAATGCCGGTGGCTGGCAGGTTTCCGGCTCGCTCGATGATGGAACCTATTTCTCCTGCCGGATCGACAACGAAGGCCGCATCCGCGCCATCGATCTGGGCGATGATCTTGCCGCCAATGCAGCCGAGGTTGGTCAGCAGGGCCCGCAATTGAGTGACGAGGCCTATGCGCGGGCGCGTGCAAGCCTGCGCAATCAGGAAACCAAAGGGGCGGCCGATTACGATATCGATGCAGACTTGCGCCCGGCCTATCCCGGCGGACCGTTGCCGGGTGAAGAAGGCTATGAGGCCGCTCTGGAAACCTAGGGTCAGGACCCTAGCTGCGGGAATAGCCCGGAAGCGAGAGGTTGTAGCGGATCGCGGCAACGCGCAGGGCAAAGCCCGCGAGTGTTGCAACGGTCCACACCGGCACGTTCGGCAAGTCCAGCACATTCCCAGTCACGCTGAGTCCGGCCGATAGGGCTGCGGCGGTGATATAGAGTTCGGGACGCATCAGGATCGATGGCTTGCCCGCCACGACATCTCGGATGATGCCGCCCACGCAGCCGGTGACAATGCCCATTAGAATTGCGGGGACGGGCGGGACGCCGAAGCTCAGCGCCTTGGCGGAACCGATCACGGCATAGACCGTCAATCCGGCACCGTCGGCCAGTTCGAGCATCTTGCCTTCCCACCAGCGCGTTGGCGTGAACCAGGCGACGAGCGCTACAGACAGGCAGGCGGGCGCTACCCAGGGATCGGTGATCCAGAACACGGGCGCATCGATCAGCAGGTCGCGCAAGGTGCCGCCACCCACGCCGGTCACCAGTGCGAAGAAGGCCATGGTGACGAAATTGGCGCGCTCCTTTGCCGCCAGCAATGCGCCGGAAAAGGCGAATACGGCAACGCCCAGAATGTCCAGCAAGTCGATCAGCGGCGTGAGGACGACCGAGCCTTCCATTACTCTGCCTTAACGCGCGCTTTCCTGCGCCGGAACATGAGGATGCACCCCAGCAGCGCCCCGATCACGCTCAGGGCGGCGAACATGATCAGTGTGGGGTGCGATGTATCCTCACGCGTTTCGAGGTCCATGATGTGCAGGCCCCACATGAAATCGAACACTCTCCACCAGCTGGAGCGCACGGCAACGACCTCTCCGGTGGAAGCGCGCATATAGAGATTGGTGCCATCCGAATAATGTGCCTGCCATGCGGCAAAGGGAGCGCGCAGGTCCGTGGGCGAGACGTCTTCGGGGAAATAGGTCACGCTCTCAAGTTCGCCTTCACCGGCATAGGCCGCCTCGGCAGTGCGGCGCGCCTCATCCTCGACCAGCGGCGGGATCAGACTGCCGTCGCGCGCGGAATAGCGGTAGCGGCCGCCATCGGGCTCGACGACCACCCACGCGGGGCCGTCGACCTGCGCGATCAGTGAAACGCTGCTGGCAGGGCCGATGCGGTCTGCCGGGAAGACCAGTTCCGCGGTCTCGATGATCGGCGGCTCGGCGCGCAGATGATCGCCGCGCACCTCCTCTATCGGGCGCGAGACCATGACAAGGCCTGTCACGGTCCACATGAGAACCGGAAAGCCGACCAGCCATCCCAGCCAGATATGCCACCTGGCGAATTGTTGCATGAAGCGTTGGCGTGCCATCGGCGAGACCTACAGCGTCCTGCTGCGAAGAGCTAGTCGGTCGCGAACAGTTTGGAACGATCGGCAAAGGCCTTCATCTCGATCGCATTGCCACTGGGGTCGCGGAAGAACATGGTCGCCTGCTCGCCCGGCTGGCCCTTGAAGCGGATATATGGCCCGATCACGAAATCGGTTCCTGCGGCGGCAAGTCTGTCTGCCAGCGCCTGCCACTCCTCCATCGGCAGCACGATGCCGAAATGCGGCACGGGCACGCCGTGTCCGTCCACCGGATTGCTCGCCTCGTCCCGCTGGTCGCAACCCGGCACGAGATGCGTCACGATCTGATGGCCGTAGAAATTGAAATCGACCCAATGATCCGAACTGCGCCCCTCCGGGCAGCCCATCACGCCGCCCCAGAATTCGCGCGCTGCTGCAAGGTCATGCACCGGAAAGGCGAGGTGGAAGGGAGAGAGGGCCACTACTATCTTCCTGTGTTGAACCCCCGCGAAGGCGGGGGTGTCATGATGGAACGCTGCAAGAGACGGTGCAAGGTCCCCGCCTTCGCGGGGACTCGCACTTGGATCACATATGGATCGGCTTTCCGCGCACCGCCATCGCCGCTTCCTTGATCGCTTCGGAATGCGTCGGGTGGGCGTGGCAGGTGTAGGCGATGTCCTCGCTTGTCGCTCCCATTTCCATGGCGAGGGCCGCTTCCGCAATCATCGTGCCCGCGACCGATGCTATGCACCACACGCCGAGCACGCGGTCGGTCTTCGCATCGGCAATCACCTTCACGAAACCGTCGGGCTCGTGATTGGTCTTGGCGCGGCTGTTGGCGAGCATGGAGAACTTGCCGACCTTGACCTCGCCCTTTTCCTTCGCCTGCTCCTCTGTCAGGCCGACACCGGCAATCTCGGGCCAGGTATAGACCACGCCGGGGATCACATCGTGGTTCACGATGCCGATCTCGCCCGCGATCCATTCGGCCACCGCGATGCCCTCATCCTCTGCCTTGTGGGCGAGCATGGGGCCGGGCACGACATCGCCAATGGCGCGCACGCCGTCCACGCTGGTGCGGAACTGGCCGTCAATCTCGATCTGGCCGCGCGCATTGGTCTCCAGCCCGATATTTTCCAAGCCGAGGCCTTCGGTGTTGGGCCTGCGGCCGATGGACACGAGCACGCAATCGGCCTTGAGCGTCTCTGCATCGCCGCCGGCTGCCGGCTCGATGGTGACAGTGGCGCTCTTGCCCTTTACCGCAACGCCGGTGACCTTGGTCGCCAGCTTCAGCTCCATGCCCTGCTTCTTGAAGATCTTCGCCGCTTCCTTGCGGACATCCATGTCCATGCCGGGCAGCAGCTGGTCAAGATACTCGACCACCGTGACCTGTGCGCCCAGGCGCCGCCATACGCTGCCCAGTTCGAGGCCGATCACGCCGCCGCCGATGACGACCATGTTCTTGGGAACCTTGGGCAGCTCCAGCGCGCCGGTGGAATCGACCACCACGCCCTTTTCATTGTCGATCTCGACGCCGGGCAGGGGGGTGACCGAAGAACCGGTGGCGATCACCACTTCCTTGGCCGAGTGCGACTTGCCATCCACTTCAACAGTGTGCGCGTCCTTGAAGCTGGCGAAGCCCTTGAGCCAGGTGACCTTGTTCTTCTTGAACAGGTATTCGATCCCGCCGGTCAGCTGTTCCACCGCATTCTTGCGCTGGCCGTGCATGGCTTCGAGGTTCAGCTTGGGCGTCACTTCCACGCCCAGTTTCGCCATCGATCCATTGGCCGCCGCGTCAAAATATTCGGATGCATGCAGCATCGCCTTGGAAGGAATGCAGCCGACATTGAGGCAGGTTCCACCCAGCGTCGCGCGGCTCTCCACGCAAGCGGTTTTCAGCCCCAGCTGCGCCGCACGGATGGCGCCGACATAGCCGCCGGGACCGGCACCGATGAAGAGGACGTCGAAATCGTAGTCAGCCATTATTCGCTCCAATCGCGCGTGGCCTTCGACAAGCTCAGGCCGAGCGGGTTTGGGTTCAATTGGTTCATGCACATCATCCGCTCATCCTGAGCCTGTCGAAGGATCATGTGCTTCCTTCACCTCACAAATCGATCAGCATCCGCATCGGATCCTCGATCGCTTCCTTGATGATCTTGAGCGCGGTCACTGCTTCGCGGCCGTCGATGATACGGTGGTCGTAGCTGAGCGCGAGATACATCATCGGGCGGATCACCACCTGGCCGTTCAGGGCGACGGGACGGTCCTCGATGCGGTGGAGGCCCAGAACTGCGCTCTGCGGCGGGTTGATGATCGGGGTCGACATCAGCGATCCGAACACGCCGCCATTGGAGATGGTGAAGGTGCCGCCCTTCATGTCGTCCATGGTGAGCTGGCCTTCCTTGGCCTTCCTGCCGAAATTGGCGATCGCCAGTTCGACTTCGGCAAAGCTCATCTGCTCGACATTGCGGACCACCGGGACCACCAGCCCGCTGGGCGCGCTGACGGCGACCGAGAGATCGACGAAATCGTGATAGACGATCTCGTCCCCGTCGATCTGCGCATTGACGGCGGGCACATCCTTCAGCGCCAGGCAGGCGGCCTTGGCGAAGAAGCTCATGAAGCCCAGCTTGATGCCGTGCTTCCTGGCGAACAGGTCCTTGTAGGCCTCGCGCGCCTCGATAACGGCGGTCATGTCCACGTCGTTGAAAGTGGTCAGCAGCGCGGCTTCTTCCTGCGCGCCCTTCAGCCGCTTGGCAATGGTCTGGCGCAGACGCGTCATCTTCACGCGCTCGACGTTGCGACCGCCCTTGGCTTCGGTGGAGGCGGGTGCTTGCGATGCTGCAGCGCTGGCTGCAGGAGCGGGCGCTGCCTTCTTTGCTTCGGCTGCGGCCAGCACGTCTTCCTTGGTCAGGCGGCCATCCTTGCCGGTGCCCTTGATCGTGGTGGGATCGACACCGTGTTCCAGCACCGCGCGGCGCACCGCCGGGGACATGGTGAGCGCGTCATCGCCAGCTTCCTTTGCGGCAGGAGCGGGGGATGGGGCAGGGGCTGCGGCAGGTTTGGGCGCAGCAGCGCCATCGCCCTCCTCGAGAAGTGCGAGGACAGCACCCAGTTCAACCGTGTCACCCACGGCAACCTTCTGTTCGCTGAGGATCCCGGCAACGGGCGCGGGGACTTCCACCGCGACCTTGTCCGTCTCCAGGCTGACGATCGGCTCATCCGCGGCAACGGCATCGCCAGGCTTCTTCAGCCATTCGCCGACGGTGGCTTCGGTGACGGATTCGCCGAGGGTGGGAACGGTGATTTCAATGGCCATAATCGAATTCCTCAGGCCTGCTTCTTGCGGGTGGTTTTGGTTGGTTTGGCGGCATTAAGGCCCAGCGCATCGGCGACGAGCAAATCCTGCTGCTGCATGTGGCGAATGGCAAAGCCCGTGGCGGGCGAGGCGCCGTAATCGCGGCCGGCATATTTGGGCCGCATTCCTTCATGCCCGGCGGCGGTAAGCGCTTCCTCGATCCGGCTCTCGACAAAGAACCAAGCGCCGTTGTTCTTCGGCTCTTCCTGGCACCAGATCACTTCTTCCAGGTTGGTCATGCGCTTGAGGCGCACGGCCAGTGGTTCGCCGGGGAAGGGATAGAGCTGCTCGAGGCGGACGATGGAGACATCATCGATGCTTTCCGCATCGCGCTTGTCCATCAAATCATAGGCGACCTTGCCGGAACACAGCACCAGGCGGCGGACCTTGCTGTCTGCAATCTCCGTCTTGTCCGACAGGATGCGCATGAAGTGGCTGTCGCCCTGGAAGCGTGCCGCATTGCTCTTGGCGCGCGGGTGACGCAGCAGGCTCTTGGGCGTCATGATCACCAGCGGCTTGCGGAAGGGCCGCAGCATCTGGCGGCGCAGCACGTGGAAATAGTTTGCCGGGCTGGTGATGTTGCAGACCTGGATATTGTCGTTCGCGCACAGCTGCAGGAAGCGCTCCAGGCGGGCAGAGGAATGCTCCGGACCCTGGCCTTCAAAGCCATGCGGCAGCAGCAGCACCAGCCCGTTGGCGCGCAGCCACTTTACTTCGCCTGCGGCAATGAACTGGTCGATTATGGTCTGCGCGCCATTGGCGAAATCGCCAAACTGCGCTTCCCACATCACCAGCGTCTTGGGGTCCGCACCGGCAAAACCATATTCGAAACCGAGCACGCCGAATTCTGAAAGCGTCGAATCATACACCTCGAACTTGCCGTGCGGCAGGGTGGAGAGCGGGATGTATTTCTCTTCGCTATTCTGGTCGATCCAGATCGCATGACGCTGGCTGAAGGTGCCGCGCCCCGAATCCTGGCCGGACAGGCGCACGCCGAAACCTTCGGTCACCAGGCTGCCGAAGGCGAGCGCTTCCGCCGTTGCCCAGTCGAAACCTTCTCCGTTGGCGAACATGTCCTTCTTGGCATCGATCACGCGCTGCAGCGTCTTGTGGATCGAGTGCTTCTCGGGAACCGTGGTCAGCGTGCGGCCGAGGCTTTCGAACAGCTTCTTCTCGATCGCAGTGTGCACGTTGCGGCGCGCTGTTTCCGGATCGACCGGTTTGTGCAGGCCCGACCAGCGACCGCCGAACCAGTCCGCCTCATTGGCCTTGTAGCTCTTGCCTGCCTCGAACTCGTTATCGAGCACGGCGGTGAAACGGTCAGCCTCTTCGCCCGCCCAGTCCTTGTCGATGACGCCTTCGGCCACCAGCCTGTCCGAATAGACCTTGCTGACCTTGGGGTGCTTGCGGATAGCGGAATACATCAACGGCTGGGTGAACATGGGTTCGTCACCCTCATTGTGGCCGAAGCGGCGATAGCACCACATGTCGATCACGATATCGCGTTTGAACTTCTGGCGGTATTCGATGGCCAGCTTGCAGGCGAAGGTCACCGCTTCGGGATTGTCGCCGTTCACATGCAGGATGGGGGCCTGCACGCCCTTGGCCACATCGGAGGGATAGGGGGACGAGCGGGCGAACTTGGGGCTGGTGGTAAAGCCGATCTGGTTGTTGATCACGAAATGGATGCAGCCGCCGGTATTGTAGCCGCGCACGCCAGAAAGGCCGAAGCATTCCCACACCACGCCCTGCCCGGCAAAGGCCGCGTCGCCGTGGATCAGCACGGGCAGGACCTGTTCATGCGAGTCCAGATCGTCGCGAATGGCCTGCTGCGCGCGGGTCTTGCCCAGCACCACGGGATTTACCGCTTCGAGGTGGCTGGGATTGGGGACCAGCGACATGTGCACCGCGATGCCGTCGAATTCGCGGTCTGTGCTGGTGCCGAGGTGGTATTTCACATCGCCCGAACCGCCGACATCTTCGGGATTGGCGCTGCCGCCGGAGAACTCGTGGAAGATCACGCGATAAGGCTTGGCCATCACATTGGCGAGCACGTTCAAGCGCCCGCGATGCGCCATGCCGTAGATGATTTCGCGCACGCCCAGCGAGCCGCCATATTTGATCACCGCTTCGAGCGCGGGGATCATGGATTCGCCGCCATCGAGGCCGAAACGCTTGGTGCCGACATATTTCTTGCCGAGGAAGGTTTCATATTGCTCGCCGCGGATCACCGCGCTCAGGATGGCGCGCTTGCCTTCCGGCGTGAACTGGATCGTGTCTCCGGGGCTTTCGAACTTGTTCTGCAGGAAACGACGCTCTTCGGTGTCGTTGATATGCATGTATTCGAGGCCGACTTCGCCGCAATAGGTCTTGCGCAGCACCTCGTAGAGCCTGCGTACCGTTACCCAGTTGAAGCCGAAAGCACCGCCGACAAAGACTTCGGTGTCTTCCTGCCCTTCGAAACCATGCCACTTGAGTGTGAGATCGGCAGGCTCCTCACGGTGCGAAAGGCCGAGCGGATCGAGATTCGCCGCCAGATGTCCGCGCACACGATAAAGGCGGATCAGCATCATCGCCCGGATGGAGGCATCGGTCGCTTGCTCGATCGCCGCCGCGTCCAGAACCTTGCCCGATGTCGCCACAGCCTCCTTGACCGCAATGGTCATGGTGGTGGGGTCCATCGCCTGCGTCAGGTCAGTCTCTCCATCGGCCAGCGGCCAGCTGGCGTTGGCCCAGCTCGGCCCCTGCTGCGGGCCGTCCTGGCCTTCCAGCTCGGGGAGGAATGTCTGCGCTTCGTTACCCATGTCGGTTCCTCGGAAAGAGGGGAGTGCTTCGTAAGTTACGCCAATTCTTTCAGCAGCGCGTCGAGCGTGGTGCCGAGTTCGCTGGGCGAGGGGGAAACGCGGATGCCCGCTGCTTCCATCGCCGCAATCTTGTCTTCCGCGCCGCCTTGTCCGCCCGAGACGATGGCGCCGGCATGGCCCATGCGGCGACCCGGAGGTGCCGTGCGACCGGCGATGAAGCCGACCATCGGTTTGGAGCGGCCTTTTGCAGCTTCTCGGCTGATGAACTCGGCGGCTTCTTCCTCGGCGCTGCCGCCGATTTCACCGATCATGATGATCGACTTGGTCTCGTCATCCGACAGGAACAGGTCGAGCACGTCAATAAAATTGGTGCCGTTCACCGGATCACCGCCAATGCCGACAGCCGTGGTCTGGCCCAGGCCCACGGCGGTGGTCTGGTGCACCGCCTCATAGGTCAACGTGCCCGAGCGCGAGACCACGCCCACGCTGCCCTTGGAGAAGATCTTGCCCGGCATGATGCCGATCTTGCACTCGCCGGGCGTCAGTACGCCGGGGCAGTTGGGGCCGATCAGGCGCGACTTGGAGCCGCTGAGTGCGCGCTTCACCTTGACCATGTCGAGCACCGGAACGCCCTCGGTTATGGCGACGATCAGCTCGATCTCCGCGTCGATGGCTTCGAGGATGGCGTCGGCAGCAAAGGGCGGCGGCACATAGATGCACGAAGCGGTGGCTCCGGTCGCAGCCTTGGCTTCGGCCACTGTGTCGAACTGCGGCAGGCCGAGATGTTCGCTGCCGCCTTTGCCCGGCGTCACGCCCGCAACCATCTGCGTCCCGTATTCGAGCGCCTGCTGCGTGTGGAAAGTGCCGGTATTGCCGGTCATCCCCTGCGTGATGACCTTGGTGTCTTTGTTTACGAGGATGGACATATACAATCCTTCAGATTCGTTCTTCGCTACGGCTTAGACCGTGCGGGTTATTCGATTTCTCCAGAGCGACGTAGCTCCGACGATGATTGGCAGCAGTAGCAAGGCGGCGAAGACGAAGATTGCAAGCACTACCGCTCCGCCGACTGATGGATTTGTATTGTGGGCCAAAGCCCATGCGGTCAGGCCGATAAAGGCGATCATCTCGATCGCCATGAGCGCTAGGAGCACATTTTTGTGCCTTTTCTTGGCAAGCCAAGAATGCAAGGCCAGCCAGCTAACATAGACGATCAATCCAAGGGCGACCTGCCAACTCACGCCAGCGAGCTATCCAAGCTCTTGCAGGCCTCGAGCAGTTCCTCGACCGCGTCGACCGAGACCTTGAGATTGCTGGCTTCTTCGGCCGACAGTTCAATCTCGACCACATCCTCGATGCCGTCCTTGCCGATTACAGCAGGCACGCCGACATAGAGACCATCAACGCCGTATTTGCCCGTCACATAGGCAGCACACGGCAGGATGCGCTTCTGGTCACCCAGATAGGCTTCGGCCATCGCGATCGCGCTGGTGGCGGGCGCGTAATAGGCGCTGCCGGTCTTCAGCAGTCCGACGATCTCGCCGCCGCCCGAGCGGGTGCGGGCGACGATCTCGTCAAGGCGGCCAGCATCGACGCCCTTGATCTTGGCCAGATCAGGCACCGGAATGCCGCTGATGGTGGAATAAGACAGGACAGGCACCATGGTATCGCCGTGGCCGCCGAGCACAAAGGCGTTCACATCCTTCACCGAAACGCCGAATTCCCAGGCGAGGAAGGTGGCGAAACGCGCGCTGTCGAGCACGCCCGCCATACCCACCACCTTGTGTGCGGGAAGGCCGGAGAATTCGCGCAGCGCCCAGACCATCGCGTCCAATGGGTTGGTGATGCAGATCACGAAAGCGTCCGGCGCATGTTCCTTGATGCCCGCACCCACGGCCTTCATCACCGACAGGTTGATGCCGAGCAGGTCGTCGCGGCTCATGCCCGGCTTGCGCGGCACGCCGGCGGTGACGATCACCACGTCAGCGCCTGCGATATCAGCGTAGTCGTTGGTGCCGGTGATCTTGGCATCGAAGCCTTCGATCGGGCCGCACTGGGAAAGATCGAGCGCCTTGCCCTGCGGCATGCCTTCGGCAATGTCGAACAGGACGATGTCGCCCATTTCCTTTTTTGCTGCGAGGTGGGCGAGCGTGCCGCCGATCATGCCGGCGCCGATAAGCGCGATCTTCTTGCGTGCCATGGGTTAAGCCAAGTCCTTCAAGCTGCGCGGGCGCTGTAGCGGGCATGTGTCGAGGCCGATCCCGCGCACCGCAGAGGGGATTCGGCCCGTGTACAGGCTTGGCCGTAGGCCCGCAGATTCCATATTGCAACCGCGAAAAGCGACAATTCGCCAAGAATGTATGATATCAGTTCGCAATAGCAATAAATGCGTGCGAGTATCACGATATCATGCGCAGATGATGCCTGATGTGTACGGAATTTCGAAAGGGGTGAGGCGCTTAGAGTCTGTCCCGTGGCGATGAAATCTCCCCTCCCTTTGGGAAGGGGGTGGGGGCGGGGGTACGGCGCCAGATGGGTAGGAACCCCCATCCCAACCCTTCCCCACCGGGGAAGGGCCTTTCCGTCTCGTGCCTGTCAGGAGATTTTCTAGCCCGCCAGGCGTGTAGGAACGCGGCAGGCCGTTTCGTCGTCGAGCAGCTTGCGCGCCATATGTTCGGGCACGGCCCCGCTGAAGTGATAGCCCTGTCCCAGCGTGCAGCCCGCGCTGCGGACCGCGCGGACCTGATCGGCGGTTTCCAGTCCTTCCGCCACGATATCCAGCCCCAGCGTTTCGCCCATGCTCGCCACCGCGCGGATGATCGCATCGCTGCGCTTGTCCACGCCGGGAACGGAAACGAAGCTGCGGTCTACCTTGATGGTGCGGAACGGATATTTGCGGATGTAGTGGAGCGAGGAATAGCCCGTACCGAAATCGTCGAGGGCGAATTGCACCCCTTCGAAAACTAGCTGCTCAAGGAACAGCGCGGTTTCCGCATCGTCGTCGAGGAAGAGGTTTTCGGTAACCTCAAGCTCGAGCCGCTTGGCATCGATCCCCGCTTCGCGGATTGCTGCGAGAATGCCCAACGCTGCGCCGGGCGCGCGGATCTGCACTGGCGAGAGGTTGACACACAGGCGGACATGATCGGGCCAGTTTGCCGCCACCTTGGCCGCCTGGCGCGTCACCCAGTTGCCAAGCGTGATGATCAGCCCCGTTTCCTCTGCCACAGGGATGAACTCCTGCGGCAGCAATTCGCCCTTTGTCGGATGGAACCAGCGCACCAGTGCTTCAAAAGCCCGGATCTCGCCAGTGGCAAGATCGATGATGGGCTGGAAATAGATCGACAGTTCGTCGCGCTGGATGGCCCCGCGCAATTCGTTTTCGAGTTCCTTCCTCCGCAGCAGGTTGCGCGTCATCGTCTCATTGAAGAAGGACACATTGCCTCGGCCTGCCAGCTTGGCATGATACAGCGCCAGATCGGCATGTTGCATCAGCCTGTCGATGCTCTCCACACCCTTTTCCTTGAGGCTGACACCGATTGAAGCCCCGCCATTGATCCGATTCCCGGAAATGGTGAGGGGCTGTTCGAGCGAAACCGAAATCCGGGCTGCCAGATCATCCAGTTCCTTGCGATCTTCGAGATTGGCAAGAACTACGAATTCATCGCTTCCGAAGCGGGCGACAATTGCGTCCGGCGGCGTGCATTGCTGCAGCCTGTTGCCCACTTCGATGAGGACCGCATCGCCTGTCTCATGGCCAAGCGTGTCATTCACATCCTTGAAGCGATGCAGGTCGATCCACAGCAGGGCGAACACCTTGTCTGCCGACACCATACTGAAATGATCGCGCGCCTGGACTTCGAAACCGGTACGGTTGGTAAGGCCGGTGACCTGGTCCGTGCGCGCGAATTCCTGCATCTGCGCCGCCAGGTCCTCGCTCTCCAGAGAGCTGCGTTGCTGCTGCACCAGCGTGGTGGCGATGTTCATGGTCATGACGCCGAGTGCGATCGATAGTGCGCATAGCACCAGCGCCAGTGTCAGAAGCGGTATCGAACCGACGTACAGCGCTCCCAATGCAATGGGAACCAGCGTCAGGCACATCTGTGCCAGCGTGACCATCGGCCTGCAGGCATTGCCGATCGATATGCCCGCACCGAAGGTCAGCGCAAAGCCGACCAGCAGGATCTGGACGTGCGGCTGGACGGCCAAGGCCAGGGAGAGGCCAGCCGCTAGCCCTGTGGTCGCAGCATAGCCGCGCGCGCCCATCCAGTAGGTGCGGCGCAGGAACCGGCCAAAACCGTTGTCGAGGGATTTGGAGCCGTAGGAGGATATGGCGCGCGATGCTGCGAAGAGCGCCATGAGGCCCAATGTCCACCGCAAGGCAACGGGCGGGTTGGAGGCCAGCGCCGCGGCTGCCACGGTTACCCCGCTGGCTGCCCCGGTGACGATGCCGATCGGGCGGGAATGGAGCACAGAAACAAGCTGGCGGCGAATCCTGGTGTCTTCGCTGCCCAGGCCAAACATGTCGGCCAGTTTCTGTTCAATCCTGTTTATGGTTGCGCTCCCCTAATTGGCGGGAAGCCTAGCAAGGAATGGTAATTGACCGATTAATGCCGGATTACGTGTTCCGGTGCTGCAAGAGGTTCAGCTGGCGGCCAGTTGCGTGGCCATGCGCCGGTCCAGCGCGCGGCAGATCTCCAGCCACCAGAGATAAGTCTGGTCGTCACCGTCGCGCTGCGCCTTTTGTGCCTTCGCCCGCGCAAGTTTCGCCGCCTCCAGCCCGTGGTTGGCGAAATGCCGCAGGGCCGCGCGCAGGGTTGCTTCGCTGACATGCTTGGGATTGTTGTCATTGGCAGGGAAACGACATGCAGCCTGGGCTTCCACGCATTCCATCCGGTTGCGGATGGCATGTTGGGGGGCTGCGAAACGAATGGACATATTTGTCTACCTGCCAGTGTTTGGACGCGTGCGTCGAATTGACGCTTTTATACAAGGATCGGGCTAAGCGAAGGTTCGGGAAAATGGTTTCCACTTTCTTTTCCGCGATATCGAGGTGTTTCCGTGGCCCCTGCTAGGTAACCGGTAGTTCTGGCGTCTCCGCGGCTTCTTCTACCGGCTCCGCTGCAATCTCTGCAGGAGGCGTAAATGGCACCACAGCATCCGGCATTTCGAAGCGGATGGCCGGTGGCTGGTTTTGCGGCAGGACTTTCAGGTAACCGTAGGTGCAGATCGCCCCGGCGATGGCCAGCATCAACAGTAGGAGGAGGATCGACGATCCCCTGCCGGCACCCTCTTCGTAATAGTCACTTGCATAAGCCATAGGCGGTGAACCCCTGTAGCCACATCCATGGAACGCCTTGTAGCACTAATAAGCAGGAAATCCGTTGCAGTCACCTCGCTGCGTCAAAACCGGACAGGAACTGGCCTGTTTGTAACCATGCCGCCTTGCCACCTTGTCCGGCGCAACCTAACCATGCGCCATCGTCACGGGATGCCCGGGAGGCCGGGCCGCACTGTTCGCCATGCGGATGCTGCGATGGGAACCGGGTGATCCTGCAAGCGGGAGAATCCCGGGCTGCCCCCGCAACTGTGACCGGGGAGCCTTTTCCCAACATGCCACTGGTCCTCTTGGGGCCGGGAAGGCGGGGCAGGGCGCTGATCCGGCGAGCCAGGAGACCTGTCCCGTGGCGGTCGTTCGGCAATCGGGCGGGGTGCACCGGATGCCAGCGGAAGCGGAAGCGTGGCCTGACAAGGGCTGCGCCGATGTCTCCTGCCTTGAGCGGCGTTGAAGCGTTCATGGTCGGGGGTGTGCGTGCGTTTGGGTTCCATATTTCTTCTTTCTGTCGCCGTGGCGCACGCTCCCGCGCGCGCGCAGGTGGTGCTCCCGCAAGAGGGCGCGGTTGCACATGCCTGCGACGAAACAGGGCAGGAGTGCAGCCCGATTTACGGTTATCGCCAGCTCGAAGCTGACCGCATTACGGTGCTCGCCAGCGGCATGTGGGATGTTCTCGACGAAACCGGGCAAGCCGTCTCGGTGCTCGACCAAGGCGATCTCGAAGCTGTACAAGGGCCGGACATTGCGCGCGCGCTGCAGCGCCTGCCCGGCGTAACGCTCACCCGCAATGGCGGCTTGGGGAGCTTCACCGGTCTGTCGGTGCGCGGTGCTGCGTCTGAGCATGTGCTGGTGCTGGTCGACGGCGTGCGGCTGAACGATGTTGCAGGGCCTGCTGGCGGCTTCGACTTCGGAACGGTCATGGGCGGTTCGCTGGAGCGGGCGGAGTTGCTGCGCGGTTCGAACTCGCTTGTCTGGGGATCGGACGGGCTGGGCGGCGTGGTCCATCTTTCCACCCGCACCGCCGATGGCTTGGAGACAAGCGCCGAATACGGCGGGGACGAGCAATTCAGCGGGAGCCTGTCCCTCGGGGATCGAGGGACAAGTCACGCCGTGGGCGCGCATGTCGGCTATGTGACGCGCAAGGGCTTTTCGACCGCAGTCGGCGGTGACGAAAAGGACGGCTTCGAACAGATCGCACTTTCTGCCCGTGGCCATGTCGAGATCGGGCATGGGCTCAACCTTTTTGCCAATGCCCGCCATGCCGATGGCGAGACCGAGATAGACGGTTTCCCGCCGCCCGATTACCTCTTCGCCGATACGCTCGAACGGCAGGATACCCGCCAGCTATCGGGCCGTGCGGGGATGGAATATGTCCGCGACGGTGTGGATGTGGTCGCATCGCTGGCCCATGCCGAAACCGATCGCGATCTGATCGACGAGGCAATCGGTGGCGAGCCCACCTATTCAGCCCACGGCGCTTCGACCCGTGCGGAACTGCGCGGCCGTGTGGCGCTGGATGACAGTCTCGCCTTTCATGCCGGGGGTGATTGGGACCGGAGCAGATTTTCGGACGGCTTCAGCATTGCCGAATCCGACATCGGCAGCGCTCACGCCATGCTGTCCTATTCAGGCGAGGGCGCAAATCTGGCTGCCGGCTTGCGCTACGATCATCACGATGCTTTCGGTGGGGCTTGGAACTTCAGCGCCAACGGCAGATTACAATTATCCCACGGTTTTCACCTGCGCGCATCCTATGGCGAGGGGTTCAAGGCGCCCAGCCTGTTCCAGCTCCATTCCGACTTCGGCAACTCAATCCTCGATCCGGAGCGCAGCCGAAGTATGGACCTGGGGCTGGACTATGTCGCCCAGTCCGGCGGCCACACCGCCAGCGTGACGCTGTTCCGCCGCGATAGCAGCGACCTGATCGACTTCGTCTCGTGTTTCGGGGTGTCGGACGGGATTTGCGAGGATCGGCCATTTGGCACCTATGACAATTTCGGCAGGGCCCGTTCGCAGGGTATCGAGGTTGAGGGAAGGTTCCGTCCGGCAAGGGTGCTGGAGGCCGGATTGGCCTATTCCTTCATAGATTCCGATAATCGCGACACAGGCAGCGCACTTGCGCGTCGCCCCCACCACGCGTTGACGCTGACCTCCGATTGGGAGGTGCACCAAGACGGTCTGTCTCTTGGAATCGACCTCAGGGTCGTTTCGCGCAGTTTTGATGATGTCGCCAATCGTGTGCGGCTTGGCGGCTATGCGCTGGCGGATATCCGCGCCGAATTTCCCTTGCAGGGCAAGTTGACCCTCTATGGCCGGGTCGAGAACCTGTGGGGAGAGACCTATCAGACTGCGGCAGGATATGCCTCGCAGGGGCGGGCGGCGTTCCTCGGCGTGAGGGCAAGCCTGTGAGGCGGCGGCGCTGGATTCCCGCCTTCGCGGCAATGACGGTGGCAGCGTGCAGCGAGCCGGTTGCGCCTGTGAGCGGCGAATATCCCACCATCGTCAGCCTCAACCCCTGTGCCGATGCGATATTGGCCGAGGTTGCAGCGCCGGGGCAACTGCTCGCCATATCGCATTACAGCCACGATCCGCTTGGTTCCTCCATGCCGCTTGATCAGGCGCGCGCCTATCGCATCACGGGGGGCACGGTGGAGGAGGTGCTGGCGCTCGATCCCGATGTGGTGGTCACGGGGACATTCCTTCCACCTGCTACCCGCAATGCCTTCGAGCGGCTGGGCATGCAGGTCGTGACGCTGGGTGCCGCGCAGGATGTAGCGAGCAGTATCGAGCAGGTTCGCGCATTGGCGCTGGCAGTGGATCGCGCCGAACAGGGCGAGCAAATGGCATCACGCATAGAACAGGGGTGGGAGGTATCTGCGTTTGAAGGTGACAAGGTCGAAACCCTGTTCTGGCAGGCGGATGGTGTCGTTGCGGGGCCGGACAGCCTGATCGCCCGCATGCTAGACTATACCGGTTTTGCCAGTCATTCCGCAGCGCAGGGCCTGGGGCAGGGGGCCTACCTGCCCCTGGAGCGTGTGCTTGCCGATCCGCCTGAGCTCGTGATCGCGGCCGCTGACCAGCGCATGCTCGCCCATCCGGTGCTGCGCCAGCAAGCGGACATCGCCTATGCGGCGTTCGAACCATCGCTGCTGTTCTGCGGCGGGCCGAGCATTCCGCGCGCGCTGGAGCGCCTCAAACAAATTCGCGAGCGCGTCGATCCTCCCCTCCCGTTTGCGGGAGGGGCCGAGGGTGGGCCTGTAACTACACGAGTGGAGCTGCCCACCCCCCAACCCCCTCCCGCAAGCGGGAGGGGGAGATGATGAACCGTGCCACCACCTTGTTTGGCGTGCTGCTGCTTCTCGCCATGCCGCTTTCGCTGTTGGCGGGGCGTGTGTGGATCGATGCGGCGACCCCCAATGCCACGCTGATCCTGATGGACCTGCGCCTGCCGCGCGCCATGCTGGCAGTAACGATCGGTGCCGGGCTCGGTGCTGCGGGCGCGGCGATGCAGGGCTATCTGCGCAACCCGCTCGCCGATCCCGGGCTATTCGGCATTGCGCCGGGTGCGGCGCTGGGCGCGGTGGTGAGCCTTCATCTTGGCCTGGCGAGCGGCCTGCTGCTGCCGGCATTCGCCCTGATCGGGGCGGGCGGGGCTATGGCACTGCTGGCGCTGATCGCCGGGCGCAGCGCAGGTATCGCCCTGTTCACCCTTGCAGGCATGATGATCGCCAGCCTCGCAGGAGCGCTGACCTCGCTCACCATCAGCCTTGCGCCCAATGCCTTTGCCATGAGCGAGATCGTGACCTGGCTGATGGGTGCGCTGACAGACCGGAGCTGGGCCGATGTACAGATCGCCCTGCCGCCGACCTTGGCGGGCATTGTTGTGCTGCTGTTCGCGGGGAAGGGCCTGGACGCGCTGACACTGGGAGAGGTCGCGGCCCGTTCGCTCGGCATGCAGCCCATGCGCCTGCGCTGGCTGCTGATTGTCGGAACCGGGCTCACCGTCGGTAGCGGCGTGGCGGTGGCGGGCATTATCGGTTTTGTCGGGTTGATCGTACCGCATCTTGTGCGACCGTTGACGGATGGCAGGCCGTCGCAACTGCTGCTTCCGAGCGCGCTGGCAGGGGCCGTGCTCATACTGGTGGCGGATATGGCCTGCCGCATCCTGCCGCTGGTCACCGAATTGCGCCTGGGCATTGCGCTGAGCCTGATCGGGGCGCCATTCTTCCTCTGGCTTCTGCTTGGAATGCGGAAGGAGATGGCATGATCACTGGCGGTACTCCGGAGCGCTCCTGCAAAGGCAGGAGCCTTGGACAAGCCGGGCTCCTGCTTGCGCAGGATCTCACGATTGGGAACCGGCTGCGCAATGTCTCTGCCGATCTGGTCCCCGGAAAGATTTCCGCTATTTGCGGACCCAATGGTGCGGGCAAGTCCACCTTGCTCTCGGCGCTCGCAGGCTTGCGCGAACCCGATCATGGCAAGGTGTTGATCGACGGTATGCCATTGGCCGGGATTGCCTCAAATGAGCGCGCCCGACGTATCGGATATCTCCCGCAAACGGGCGAGGTGGCCTGGAACCTGTCGGTTCGACATCTCGTCGCACTGGGGCGCCTTCCGCATGGCGATGCGGGAGAGAATGCCGTCTCGGCCGCGCTGGAAGCGACCCATCTCACCGAAATGGCGGAGCGGCCCGTCTCTACCCTTTCCGGTGGCGAGCGCGCCCGGGCCCTGCTGGCCCGCGTCTTTGCCACCGATCCGCAATGGCTGCTCGCGGATGAACCGCTTGCCGCGCTCGATTTCTACCACCAGCATGAGGTGCTTGCTGCCCTGCGCGCTGCTGCCGGGTTGGGCAGGGGTGTGGTGCTGGTGCTGCATGATCTTGCGCTGGCGATGAACCATGCGGATCGCGTGCTGGTACTCGACCGGGGCAGGCTCGTGGCAGACGGCCCGCCGGAAGAGGCGCTGTCGGCCGGGACAATCCTGCAAGTCTGGCGAATGCCCGCGCGCTGGATGGGCGATGAAGGCAGGCGGGCGCTTTCTGTAGGATAGGTCGGGGATTTGTCGCGACCTGAAGTTCGCGCCCCTTGACCTGCGTGAACATTTGCGGAACATCTGGGCTTTGCGGACCTGTCCCAAAGGCCCGCTGGACTCTTGTGCGCAAAGGCACCACATCGCCGCCATGGCTCTCACAACAATCTCCGTCAAAGGCGCCCGCGAGCATAATCTCAAGGGCATCGATATCGACCTGCCGCGCGATGCGCTGATCGTGATCACGGGCCTCAGTGGCTCGGGCAAGAGCTCGCTTGCCTTCGATACGATCTATGCCGAGGGGCAGCGGCGTTATGTGGAGAGCCTGTCCGCCTATGCGCGGCAGTTCCTCGAGATGATGCAGAAGCCCGATGTCGAGCATATTGACGGGCTGTCTCCCGCCATCTCGATCGAGCAGAAGACGACGAGCCGCAACCCGCGCTCGACCGTGGCGACCGTTACCGAAATCTATGACTATATGCGCCTGCTGTGGGCGCGCGTGGGGGTCCCCTATTCGCCCGCCACCGGCCTGCCGATCGAGGCGCAGACCGTTTCCAACATGGTCGATCGGGTGATGGAATTGCCCGAAGGCACGCGGCTGTATTTGCTCGCCCCCGTGGTGCGCGGCCGCAAGGGTGAGTACCGGCGCGAGCTGGCCGAATGGCAGAAGGCGGGCTTCACCCGCGTGCGCATCGATGGCGAGATGGTCGCGATCGAGGATGCGCCCGCGCTCGACAAGAAGTTCAAGCATGACATCGAGGTTGTGGTTGACCGTATCGCGGTGAAGGACGGCATCCAGACGCGGCTGGCCGACTCATTCGAGCAGGCGCTCAAGCTGGCCGAGGGGCTGGCCTATGTGGACCTTGCGGACAAGAATGTCGCTGACGTCATGCCTCCCCTCCCCGGTGGGGAGGGGCCGGGGGTGGGGGATCCCACCTCGCTGTCGTCGAACACCCATCCCCAACCCCTTCCCTCAAGGGAAGGGGAGCAAAAGCTCAAGGGCGCTGGCCTGCCCGCCAACCGCATCGTGTTCTCCGAGAAGTTCGCCTGCCCCGTCTCCGGCTTCACCATCGAGGAGGTCGAGCCGCGGCTGTTCTCCTTCAACGCGCCGCAGGGGGCCTGCCCGACATGCGACGGGCTGGGCGAGAAGCAGCTGTTCGATCCGCAGCTGATCGTGCCGAATGAGGAGCTTACGCTGAAGAAGGGCGCGGTGGTGCCCTGGGCGAAGAGCAACCCGCCGAGCCCCTATTACATGCAGGTGCTGGGCAGCCTCGCGGTGGAATGCGGCTTCGACCTGGAAACGCCGTGGAACCGGCTGGAGCCCGAACACCGCGACGTGATCCTGCACGGCACACGCGGCAAGCGTGTGGCGCTCACCTTCAGGGACGGGCGCAAGGAATATACCGTGCACAAGCCGTTCGAGGGGGTGGTGGGCAACCTCAACCGCCGCCTGCTGCAGACCGACAGCGCCTGGATGCGCGAGGAGCTGGCCCGCTTCCAGACCGCGCAGCCGTGCGAGACGTGCCACGGCGCGCGCCTCAATGAAAAGGCGCTGTGCGTGAAGATCGCCGGTACCGACATCAGCCAGCCCACGCGCATGTCCGTCTCCGATGCGAAGGACTGGTTCCTCGCGCTGGAGGGCAAGCTCACCGACACGCAGAAGCAGATCGCCAAGGCCATCCTGAAAGAGATCAACGAGCGGCTCGGCTTCCTCAACAACGTGGGCCTCGATTACCTCAACCTCGACCGTACCAGCGGCACGCTGAGCGGCGGGGAGAGCCAGCGCATCCGCCTCGCCAGCCAGATCGGCAGCGGGCTGTCGGGCGTGCTCTACGTGCTCGACGAGCCATCCATCGGCCTCCACCAGCGCGATAATGACCGGCTGCTGGAAACCCTCAAGCGCCTGCGCGACCTCGGGAATACCGTCATCGTCGTGGAGCATGACGAGGACGCCATCCGCGCGGCGGACCATGTGGTGGACCTCGGCCCCGGCGCGGGCGTCCACGGCGGCGAGGTGGTGGCGCAGGGCACACTGGAAGAGGTGCTCAGGAACCCGCGCAGCCTCACCGCCGCCTACCTCAACGGAACGCGCGAAATCCCCGTTCCGGCAACCCGCCGCAAGGGCAACGGCAAGCAGCTCACCGTCCACGGTGCCACCGCCAACAACCTCAGGCAGGTCACCGCCGCCATCCCGCTCGGCACCTTCACCTGCATCACCGGCGTATCGGGCAGCGGCAAGTCCAGCCTGGTGGTCGACACGCTCTACCCCTCGGCCGCCCGCGCGCTCAACAATGCCCGCGTGGTGGCCGGCCCGCACGAGAAGATCACCGGCCTCGAATATTGCGACAAGGTGATAGAGATCGACCAGTCGCCCATCGGCCGCACCCCGCGCAGCAACCCGGCCACCTATACCGGCGCCTTCACCCAGATCCGGGACTGGTTCGCCGGCCTGCCCGAAAGCGCCGCGCGCGGCTACAAGCCCGGCCGCTTCAGCTTCAACGTGAAAGGCGGAAGGTGCGAGGCGTGCCAGGGTGACGGGCTGATCAAGATAGAGATGCACTTTCTGCCCGATGTCTACGTCACGTGCGAGGAATGCCACGGCAAGCGCTACAACCGTGAAACGCTGGAGGTGAAGTTCAAGGGCCACTCCATCGCCGACGTGCTCGACATGACGATCGAGGATGCGGAGGAGTTCTTCAAGGCCGTGCCCCCCATCCGTGACAAGATGCACATGCTGAACGAGGTGGGGCTGGGCTATGTCAAGGTCGGCCAGCAGGCCACCACGCTCTCGGGCGGAGAGGCGCAGCGGGTGAAGCTGGCCAAGGAACTCGCCAAGCGCAGCACGGGGCAGACGCTCTATATCCTCGACGAGCCGACCACGGGCCTCCATTTCGAGGATGTCCGCAAACTCCTCGAAGTGCTGCACCGGCTGGTGGACCAGGGCAATTCGATCATCGTCATTGAGCATAATCTGGACGTCATCAAGACGGCTGAT
>JAHEBH010000066.1 GCA_024642335.1 Erythrobacter sp. | reverse complement strand
TGGAAGAAATGCTCAAGGCCGCACAGCAGGCGGCCGAGAATATCCAGAAGCAGATGAACGAGGCGCAGGTAAAGCTGGACTCGGTCGAGGTTGAAGGCAGCGCAGGCGGTGGACTGGTGACAATCCGCGCCACCGCCAAGGGCCGCATTCTCGGCGTCTCGATCGATGACAGTCTGATGGTGCCGGAGGACAAGCAGATCCTCGAAGACCTCGTCACCGCCGCCTTCAACGACGCCCGCGACAAGGCCGACCGCGCCTCGAACGAGGAGATGCAGAAAATGCAAAGCGGGCTGGGCCTGCCGCCGGGGTTCAAGCTGCCCGGAATGGGTTGAACCGTTAGCGAAATGAACTATTCCTTCCCGAAATTGGGAGGGGATATGAAGTATTTGCTTGGCGTACTGGCTGGGGGTTCTCTTCTGGCAGGGCCAGTTCATGCTCAGGATTTCGTCGAATTGGCGCCCTCATCAGCTTGGGCGATGAATTACGATGACGACAGTTGCGCACTGCAACGCGAATTCGGTGTAGGCGAAAACCAAGTCTATCTTGAACTACGGCAGTTCGGGCCGGAAACCAGCCTGCAGGTCGTGGTCGCAGCCAAGAACTATCGAACCAGGAGATGGAATTTCGAACTGACGTTCGGTCCAGGTTTTGACGAACCGCTAGACATTGAAGCCCTGAACCTGTCCCTGAATGAAGGGTATAAGGGCAAGCTGTTCAGTTTTGAGGCTTCTCGCACGGGTCCTGGCAGTGAACTTGTGAGGGATGCATTCCTGACGTCGTCGAGCATTTTTACTGCGGAAGAAAAGGCAATTTTGACTGAAGGCTTCGGGTTGGGTCCGGAAACGCAAAGATCTCGTCGATTTTGGTCAGATGAAGACAATGTTGAATTGTTAAATCGTTTCCGGACTGTGTTTGAGCGATCAGCCGCGCTTGAGAATTACCTTCAATCCTTTGAGTCCGGCGTGGAGTCGCTGTCCTTCCATGACGCCTTCGATCAAGATTTTACGTTACATACCGGAAAGCTCCGTGCTCCCATGGAAGCAATGCGGACGTGCCTCGATGAACTTCTCACCCATTGGGGTATCGATGCGGAGGCGCATAAGAGCCTAACTCGGGAGGTCATCCCAGAAAACCGCCAGGACGTCCTACGCATTATGCAGCGAGACTATCCGGGCGAGATGTTAACGGAGGGAAGGCCAGCCGATCTTCGTGTGCGTATGGATGTTTCGGCAGAGGGGGAGCCTACAGCCTGCCATCTTCAGACCGGTTTCAGCGACGAATCCTTCGAACGGACGGCGTGCCAAAACTTGATGCGGGTTGCGCGGTTTCTGCCTGCACTTGATGCCGAAGGCGAACCTATTGCGAGCTATCATCAGTTCCATGTGATGTATCGGATCCAGTGAAGATGGATCACGCTTTCCTACATCATCGGCAACCAGTTAGGCGGCAAGGATGACCTCTTGCGCACAGACAGTTAGTATCAATCAAGGAAGCATTTACGGGTAAGCCATCCAAATCAAATTTTCTCCCTTTGGACAGTGTTAAATGTGTAAACCCACCCAGCGTCCACAACCTTGCCCAAAGGACACATTGCAGCTCGCCTCCTGCGTCCCCATATTCCGGATCAAGCAAAGATACGGATAGAATGAACACATGACTGCATTGCCCCTCCTTCCACTGCGCGACATTGTCGTTTTTCCCGGCATGGTCGTTCCCCTTTTCGTGGGGCGCGACAAGTCGGTGGCGGCGCTCGAAGCGGCGATGGAAGGCGACAAGGACATTTTCCTGCTCGCGCAGATCGATCCGGGCTGTGACGATCCGGAGAAGGATGATCTCTTCACCATCGGCGTGGTGGCGCAGGTGCTGCAGATGCTCAAGCTGCCCGACGGCACCGTTCGCGTGCTGGTGGAAGGCACCGGGCGCGCGCAGCTGGAGGAATTGCGCGAGACCGAAGGCTATGTGCTGGCGCAGACGCGCGAGTTGCAGGAGGAAGTGGCATCGGGGGCGGAAGTCTCCGCCATGATGCGCTCCGCGCTCGACCAGTTCGCCGACTATGCCAAGCACAACAAGAAGCTGCCCGAGGATATCGAAAGCGAGCTGGCGCAGATCGAGGACGCCGGGCGGCTGGCCGATGCCATTGCCGGCAATCTGACCGCCAAGGTGGATACCAAGCAGCAATTGCTTGCCGAGACGGACGCCATCAAGCGGCTGGAAATGGTCTTCTCCGTGATGGAAGGCGAGCTTTCCGTGCTGCAGGTGGAACGCAAGATCCGCGGCCGCGTGAAGCGCCAGATGGAAAAGACCCAGCGCGAATATTACCTCAACGAGCAGTTGAAGGCGATCCAGAGCGAGCTGGGCGGCAGCGATGACGGCGACGGCGACGAGCTTGCCGAACTGCAGAGGAAGATTGCCACCCTCAAGCTGTCCAAGGAAGCCAAGGCCAAGGCCGAGGGCGAGCTGAAAAAGCTCAAGAGCATGCAGCCGATGAGCGCCGAGGCGACCGTCGTGCGCAATTACCTGGACGTGCTGCTGGGCCTGCCCTGGGGCAAGAAATCGCGCCTCAAGAAGAACATCGGCAAGGCGCAGGAAGTGCTCGATGCCGATCACTATGCGCTCGACAAGGTGAAGGACCGGATCATCGAGTATCTGGCCGTGCAGGCGCGCACCAACAAGCTGAAGGGCCCGATCCTGTGCCTCGTCGGCCCGCCCGGCGTGGGCAAGACCTCGCTTGGCAAGAGCATTGCCAAGGCGACCGGGCGCGAGTTCATTCGCCAGTCATTGGGCGGCGTGCGTGACGAAGCCGAAATTCGCGGCCACCGCCGCACCTATATCGGCTCCATGCCCGGCAAGATCGTGTCCAACCTCAAGAAGGCGGGCACGAGTAATCCGCTGTTCCTGCTCGACGAGATCGACAAGCTTGGGCAGGATTTCCGCGGTGATCCGGCCTCGGCGCTGCTCGAAGTGCTCGACCCCGAACAGAATTCGAAGTTCCAGGATCACTACCTTGAACTCGATATCGACCTGTCGGACGTGATGTTCGTCTGCACGGCGAACAGCCTCAACCTGCCGCAGCCGCTGCTCGACCGTATGGAGATCATCCGTCTGGAGGGCTACACCGAGGACGAGAAGGTCGAGATTGCCCAGCGCCACCTGGTCGAAAAGCAGGTGCAGGCGCATGGCCTCAGGAAGGGCGAGTTTACCCTGACTGAGGAAGGGCTGCGCGACCTCATCCGCTATTATACCCGCGAGGCAGGTGTGCGCACTCTGGAGCGCGAGATTGCGCGCCTGTGCCGCAAGAGCCTGCGCAAGATTCTCGAGAAAGAGGCAAAGAGCGTGACCATCACGCCCGACAACCTGGCTGATTTTGCAGGCGTGCGGAAATTCAAGCACGGCGTGTCCGAGGAAGAGGCGCAGGTAGGGGCAGTGACGGGCCTCGCCTGGACGTCGGTAGGCGGTGAATTGCTGACCATTGAAAGCGTCACCACGCCTGGCAAGGGCGAGATCAAGACCACCGGCAAGCTGGGCGAGGTCATGAATGAAAGCGTCGCGGCGGCATTCAGCTTCGTGAAGGCGCGCGCGCCCGCCTATGGCATCAAGCCAAGCCTGATCCAGCGCAGGAACATCCATATCCACCTGCCCGAAGGCGCGGTGCCCAAGGATGGACCTTCCGCCGGTATCGGCATGGTCACCTCGATCGTGTCGGCGTTCACGGGCATTTCTGTGCGTCCGGATGTCGCCATGACCGGCGAAGTGACCCTGCGTGGCCGGGTGCTCGCCATCGGCGGTTTGAAGGAAAAACTGCTCGCGGCACTGCGCGGCGGGATCAAGACCGTGCTCATCCCGGAGGAAAACGAGAAGGACCTTGCCGAGATTCCGGACAATGTGAAGGAAGGGCTGGAGATCATTCCGGTCAGCCATGTCGACCAGGTGCTCGAACATGCGCTGACGGCGATGCCCGCACCGATCGAATGGACCGAGGCGGATGATCTGGCGAGCCAGCCGCATCCCGGCGGCCCGGCACATGGTGCGACGGCGCACTGATCGGACCGATTGGGCGATTTTGCAGCGCAGCGACTCGTGTCCTAGACTTCCGGTTTTGCCTGATGGCAGGCCCGGCTGCTGTGCCAGTCAGGCACGAATTTGCGTGATCCGATAGAAAAAATGCACAAACCGTCATGATCGGGCGGCTTTGCCCTAGACAGGACAGGCAAAACTCGCTCAATTCGCTGGTCATCGCACCGTCCGCTTTTTGAGCGGATCGTCGACAACACGAGTGAGGGGGTTTTCCGGAACATGAACAAGAACGAACTGATTGGTGCCGTCGCGGAATCAAGCGGCCTCTCGCGCAACGATGCGACCAAGGCTGTTGAAGGCGTGTTCGACACGATCACCAGCACGCTCAAGAAAGGCGATGAAGTGCGTCTGGTTGGCTTCGGTACGTTCTCGGTCGCCAAGCGCAAGGCCTCGACGGGCCGCAATCCGCGCACCGGTGCGCCGATGCAGATCCCGGCCTCGACCCAGCCCAAGTTCAAGGCGGGCAAGGGCCTGAAGGACGCCGTCAACTAGAGTTCGCAAACACTACTGCGCCCCACAGCGTGGATGAAAAGGCCGCTCCGTATGTCGGGGCGGCCTTCTTCATTGGTGGCCGGAGCCTGACCTAAGGCTCCAGAACCAGAAGAGCAGTGGGTGTGACCGAGTTGCTGGGCTCGATCTGCCATTCGAGAATCTGGCCAGTGGGACCAGCCCGAGGCCCCTCATCGGTATTGTTGGTGAGGATCTGCGCATCGGTGGTGATGAAGAAGCTGCCGTGCATCTGCGGCAGCTCGGGCATGGCCGGGCTGTCCTTGTTTTCGCCAGCCGCAAGCTCGCCGAAAGCTCCCGCCATGCCGCCCATGATGGCCTGCAGGGGGTTGCCTCCCTGAGCGGCAAATCCCGGCGCGCGAAGTTGCAGTCGATCGCCGTCCCGCAAAGTCGCGGTGACAAAGGCGGTCCCCGCCGGAAATTCCTCAAAAGTGGGAAAGGCAAAGTCGTGTGACAGTGTGCTGCGGATCACGAAGCTGACATCGAATGTGCCGTTGCCGACATATTCCACCCGGTCCCAACCTGCCTGTCGCTCCAATTCGCTGGCGAACTGCGCTGCCGCCTCTGGATCGGACAAATCCATGCCACCGCCCAGAATACCCTGCATCATTGCACGTTCGCGTTCCTGCTCCGTGCGGCGTTCTTCCAGCTCGCTTTCCTTGCAGGGCCGCTCAGCGAGCGTTTCGGCATTCATGCACGGCTTGTCCATCTCAGCCTGGTCGGCCATTTCTGCCAGGTCGCTCAGTGCCAGCATGAAGATCTCGCCCTCATAGGAGAAGCTGAAGCTGCCATTCTTGCGGACGTCCATGTGTGCCTCGAACTGGCCGGGGCTCATAAGGCAACCAGAGAGCACGGTGCTTGCTGCAACTGCCAGTACGCTTGCTGCAACAAGTTTTTGGTTGAGGAATGTCATGGGCCAATACTCCCTGTTTTGGATCAGCCGTTCCTTGTCGCCACCGCATAAAGCGCGATGGCGGCAGCATTGGATACGTTGAGGCTTTCCATCGCATCACTGATGGGTAGCCGCGCAAGGTTATCACAATGTGTCGCCACGTTGTGCCGCATGCCTTCGCCTTCCGCGCCCAGCACGATGGCGATGGGGCCGGCGGGGAGGGCATGGGAGAATTCGTCTTCGGCCTCACCGGTCAGGCCGATGCGCCAGTATCCTGCTTCTGCCATTTCCTCCAGCGCGCGGGCGAGATTGACCACGCGCACCCAGGGCACGATTTCCAGTGCGCCCGAAGCGGATTTTGCAAGTACTCCGCCCTCTGGCGGGGCGTGCCGGTCCTGCGTAACAATCGCGGCAGCGTTGAAGGCTGCTGCCGAGCGCAGGATGGCGCCGACATTGTGCGGATCTGTCACCTGGTCGAGCACGACGATGGGGTATGACGGATCGCCGGACAGCACATCGCTCAGGTGGATATCTTCCAGCGGCTCGCACTCCAGCACCAGTCCCTGGTGCGGCGCATCGCGCGCGATCAGCCGCTCGAGATCCTGCACGCCGGCAAACTCGAGCGGAAAGTCCTGCGGCAACTCACCATCGAGCGTTGCGATGGCTTCGTGAGTCGCCCAAAGCTTGCGGTGAACGCGGTCGGGGTTCTTGAGCGCCGCCTCCACCGCATGGCGGCCCCACAACCGAGTGTATCCTTGCGTGCCGCGCCCGGAGCCGCGGCCGCCCCGCATCCTTGCCTCGCGGCCGCGCAGTTTTTTCTTTTCGCCTTGTCTGGCCATGTTCATTCCTTCTTTCACGCGGCTCCTGCCAGCGTGGCCATTGACAGGCAAGCGTCGCTTCGCCATTGGGGCGCCTCTCGGCCGGACGGGCTTGCTTTGCAGACCCATTAATCAGGCGGGATTTTCCCGCAAACCGGCATCCGGTGGACAGGTGGCCGAGTGGTTAAAGGCAGCAGACTGTAAATCTGCCCGTGAAAGCGTACGCTGGTTCGAATCCAGCCCTGTCCACCACCGCCGACCCTTCAGGAGAACCACCGTATCGAGCCGCGAAGCGGATCGCAGCTGGTGCGGAGTCGAAGCGCAGCGGAGTCGACGCCGCAGGCGACAATCCAGCCCTGTCCACCATCGCCGTCCTCTTGAGATGCGACCAAAATCGTATACCCCAAAAGCTTGTGCGTCGCGGTTCCGCGGCCTAGAGGCATGGCATGGCAGGTGAACTGAAAGATAACAGAGGTCGCGGCGAGGCCGAATGGCGCTGGCCTTCGATCCATCCCGAAGGTCGCAAATTCGGGCTCATCGGTGTCGGTGTATCACTCGCGGTCTTGGTGTTGCTTGACTGGGAAATCATCGGCTGGCCCTTGCTGGGCCTTTCTGTGTTCGTGTTCGCGTTCTTCCGCGATCCGGAGCGGGTGGTGCCCCAGGATGGCAAGCTGATTGTCTCGCCTGCGGACGGACTGGTCTCGCTGATTGCGCAAGTTTCGCCGCCGCTGGAACTGCAGGGTGACGATACCACGGGGCGCGGCCTCGGTAGTGCAGCGGTCACGCGCGTTTCGATCTTCATGTCGGTCTTCGATGTGCACATAAATCGCGCGCCCGTTTCCGGGACGATCAGGCGCATCATCTATATTCCAGGCAAATTCCTCAACGCCGATCTCGACAAGGCGAGCGAGGAGAACGAACGCCAGCACGTACTGATAGAGTGCAACGATGGTACGCCCATCGGTTTCACGCAGATCGCGGGCCTTGTAGCGCGGCGGATCGTTCCCTTCGTGAAGCCGGGAGACCTGGTTGCGGCGGGGCAGCGCATCGGTCTGATCCGTTTCGGCAGCCGCGTGGACGTTTACCTGCCTGCGGGAACAGATGCGAAGGTCCTGCTTGGCCAGCGTGTTGTCGCGGGCGAGACGGTCCTGGCGGAGCTGGGCAAGCAGGCCTTGATCGAGGGTGTCAGCCTGTGAGCGCGGCGCCGACCGATCAGGATGGCGAACTTCCCGACGAGGTAACGCCCGACTGGATCGGCCCGCGCGCCAGTGAAGACGATCCGCCCGAGCCGCTGGGCAAGAAGAAGCCAAAAGGGCTGACGCTGCGTTCGGTCACTCCCAATGCGATCACGGCCGCAGCACTTTGTTCGGGGCTTACGGGCATACGTTTCGCGATCGAGGGCGACTGGGAGAAGTCGCTGTTTGCCATCCTGATTGCCGGCATGCTCGATGGCATCGATGGGCGCATTGCGCGCTTGCTGAAGGCGCAGTCGCGTTTCGGTGCGGAGCTTGACAGCCTGGCGGATTCGCTGAGTTTCGGCATGGCCCCCGCGCTGGTGTTGTTTCTCTGGTCACTGCAGGACCTGCCGCGCTTCGGCTGGTTCGCCGCATTGGGCTTTGCGATCTGTTGCGCACTGCGCCTCGCGCGCTTCAACGCGCGGATCGATACCGAGGAACAGCCGCACAAATCGGCCGGTTTCCTCACCGGCGTTCCGGCACCGGTGGGGGGAGGGCTCGCCTTCCTGCCGCTCTATTTGTGGCTGGCGAGCGAGGAGCCGCTTTTCCGCGAACCTGCGCTGGTAGCATTGTGGGTGGTCCTGATCGCGTTCCTGATGATTTCCAATATCGCCACGCTCAGCTGGACCTCGATCCGCCCGAACAAGGAACTGCGGCTGCCGTCGATTGCGCTGGTGGGCCTGCTCTTTGCCGCACTTCTGTCAGAACCCTGGTGGACACTGGCATTGATCTGCGTGAGCTATCTGGCGCTGATGCCGGTAGGCATCATCCGTTATGGCCGGGTCAAGCGGCAGCGGCTTGCTGCGGCCACAGCGGGCCAAACTCCTCCCGAACCCGACGACGCTGACGACTGACCTTGCGGCCATAGGCCCTGTCGATACCGGAAATCTCGCCAAGAATGGCGCGTCCGCTCGCCACACCGCGAAGGATGGCATGCACCACGGCAACCAGTGCAAAGAAGGCGGCGAGGCCGAAAAGCATCGATATGGCAATGGTGAGCATGGCGCTTGTTCCTGCATAAGTTCCGTATTTGTTCCTGCTAGTTCTCATTTTGTTCCAACCTTGTCAAGCCAGTTCCGTCTCCAGGTGGCAGGGATGCGCTTTAGGGGTGGCAATTCTCCTGGCTCGCGGCTAATGGCCTGCGCGTTGTCTATCCGAAGCGATTCCCGCAGCGGGCAAGGGCAACAAATCCACATGGAAGGCACACATCCCGGTGCCGTTGCGGCAAGTCCGCTCGGTTCCCGTCTTCCAGAGGCATAACCGGAAGGAATTTTATTATGGCGGCTCCTACCGTCACCATGCAGCAATTGATCGAGGCCGGCGCACACTTCGGCCACCAGACCCACCGCTGGAACCCGCGGATGAAGCCGTATATCTTCGGCGCCCGCAACGGTGTTCACATCATCGACCTGTCGCAGAGCGTTCCGCTGTTCGCCCGCGCGCTGGACTTCGTTTCGGCAACCACCCGCGCTGGCGGCAAGGTGCTGTTCGTCGGCACCAAGCGCCAGGCGCAGGAACCGATCGCACAGGCAGCCCGTGCTTGCGGCCACCACTTCGTCAACCACCGCTGGCTGGGCGGCATGCTCACCAACTGGAAGACCATCAGCCAGTCGATCAAGCGTCTCAAGGCCCTGGAAGAGCAGCTTTCGGGCGAAACGCATGGCCTGACCAAGAAGGAAGTTCTCCAGCTCACCCGTGAAAAGGACAAGCTGGACCTGTCGCTCGGCGGCATTCGCGACATGGGCGGCATTCCGGACGTGATGTTCGTGATCGATGCCAACAAGGAGGAACTGGCGATCAAGGAAGCCAACGTGCTTGGTATTCCTGTTATCGCCATTCTTGATACCAACGTCGATCCCAACGGCATCGCCTTCCCGGTTCCCGGCAATGATGACGCCAGCCGCGCCGTTCGCCTTTACTGCGACGCCGTGAGCCAGGCTGCCATGCAGGGCCGTAACGAGGGCGTGGTGGATTCGGGTGCCGATATCGGTGCCATGGATGCACCGCCGGTCGAAGAGGCTGTTGCCGAAGAAGCCGCGGCTGCCGAAGAAGCGTAAGCCGCGCGTCACATTCGAATTGTAGCGCGCCGGGCCAGTTGCGGCCCGGTGGGCGCACACCAATACAAAGGAACCCAACAGATGGCTGCTTTTACCGCCGCTGATGTGAAGAAACTGCGCGAGATGACGGGCGCTGGCATGATGGACGCCAAGAAGGCTCTGGAAGAGACCAATGGCGACATCGAAGCCGCGGTCGACGCCCTGCGCGCCAAGGGCCTTGCTGCCGTCCAGAAGAAGTCCAGCCGCACCGCGGCAGAGGGCCTGGTCGGCGTGGCCGTTAGCGGCACCCGCGGTGTCGCGGTCGAGGTCAACTCGGAAACCGACTTCGTTGCCAAGAACGACCAGTTCCAGGACTTCGTGCGCAAGACCACCGAAACCGCCCTGGGCGTGGACGGTGATGATGTCGAAGCGCTCAAGGCTGCCGCCTATCCCGGTGGCGGCACGGTGTCCGACAAGCTGACCAACAACGTCGCCACGATCGGCGAGAACCAGCAGGTCCGCCGGATGAAGACGGTTGCCGTCTCCAACGGGGTGATCGTGCCTTACATGCACAATGCCGCTGCCCCCAATTTGGGCAAGATCGGCGTGCTCGTGGCGCTCGAATCCGAAGCCGCTGCCGACGTTCTGGAGCCGCTGGGCAAGCAGATCGCCATGCACATCGCGGCTGCCTTCCCGCAGGCGCTGGATGCCGATGGCCTGGATGCTGCCGTGATCGAGCGTGAGCGCAAGATCGCCGCGGAAAAGGCTGCCGAAAGCGGCAAGCCCGCCGAGGTGCAGGAAAAGATGGTCGATGGTGCCATCAAGAAATACGCCAAGGAGAACGCTCTCCTCAGCCAGGTCTTTGTGATGGACAACAAGACCCCCATCGCCGACGTGGTGGCGCAGGCCGGCAAGGCTGCAGGTAGCTCCATCGTGCTGAAGGACTATGTCCGCTTCCAGCTCGGCGAAGGCATCGAGAAGGAAGAAAGCGACTTCGCCGCAGAAGTCGCCGCTGCCGTAAAGGGTTGATCCTTCTCGAGGGTCCCCGTGCAGACGGGGACCTCCAACGGGCGGCAAAAGTTCCCCGCCTTCGCGGGGAATCACCAAGTATTTTCGGCCGCCGGATTCGATCCGGCGGCCGTTTTGCTGCGCGGCTGACTTTACACATTTAACACTGTCCAAAGAGAAAAAAGCCTTCCTTGGCGTTCGGGTGGCCGCACGGGGACACGCAACAGCATGTCGCCGCCGGTTGTGTTGAGCTGGAAACTCACCTCCCCGGCGGGGAGGGGCCGGGGGTGGGGGTACGACGGCCGATGGGTGAGAACCCCCATCCTAACCGTTGTTGCTGCGCAGCGCCTGCGGCTCCCCCAAGGGGAAGCGCTTGCCATTGGTTCAACCCAATCAGCACAGGCTCCGGGAGTGGACAAGTTGGGCATGAACCGGCCCTAAGCGGCGCGGGGCGATGTAGGAAAGC